>JAHEZV010000062.1 GCA_023250885.1 Nitrososphaera sp.
GGTTCTTGACACTTTTTTCATAGAGCTTCTTGACGCTCATTGGGATTACGATCTGCTCTTCCACCGGGGAGCCCTCAATCGGGCTCTGGTAGGCAGCATACATCAACGACCGCACGTCGCCGTCGTATTCCTGGCTCAGGTATTGCGGCTTGTACGATATCTTGGCTCCGAGATCTATCGTGCCTGAGTCTGGCTTGTCGATGCCAGCCAACATGCGCATGAACGTCGTCTTGCCGAGCGCGTTTGCGCCAACGACCCCGACTATCTCGCCCTTCCTAACCTTACCTGCCGCAATTTTCAGTTTGAAGGACGGGAACGACTTTGCAAGTTCAGAGTAGCTTGCCGTCGGGATGTCCAGAATAACATCTTCGTTTATCGCGGCGACGTCGAACTTGAACGCCTTGTCGCGGAAGCGCACGTTTTCAGCAGGCAAGAACCCTTCAAGAAAGTTGTTGATGCCCACCTTTGTGCTCTGCGTGCCTGAGACGATGCCATATGCGCCTGGCTCGCCATAGATAATATGGACATAGTCAGACAAATAGTCTAAAAGTGTCATGTCGTGCTCTGCCACCATCACGCCCTTGCCGGCTTCAGCCAGCTCTCTCATCACTTTAGCGACGGCGAGCCTCTGGTAGACATCGTTGTAAGACGACGGTTCGTCAAAGAAATAATATTCAGCGTCCTTTGCAGCAGCGACTGCGACTGCGAGCCTCTGCAGCTCGCCTCCGCTCAGTTGCGAAATATCGCGATCAAATATGTTCTGTAACCCTAGCTGCTGTACCAGCTTGTCGGCGACCTTGCGCTCGTCGTACTTGTTCAATAATTCCTTGGTTGTCCCTTTGAAGGCCTTTGGAATAAGGTAGACGAGCTGCGGCTTGATGCTTGCCCGCATCGTGCCACTTGCAATTTTTTCAAAATGCGATTTCATTTCAGTGCCCTGATAATACTTCAAAACTTCATCCCACGAAACGCCCTGATCGTACTTGCCTAGGTTGGGCTTCATGTTGCCAGACAAAACGTTGACGATCGTGGACTTGCCCATGCCGTTTCTGCCTACCAATCCTACCACTGCGCCTTTTTTTGGTGTTGGCAGGCGGTAGAACCTGAAAGAATTGATGCCGTACTGGTGGATTTTATCTGTTGAAAGCTCTTTTGCAAGGTTGACGATCACGATCGCGTCAAAGGGGCACTTTTTTATGCAGATGCCGCAACCCGTGCACAGGTCCTCGGAAATGAGCGCCTTGTTGTCCTCCGGCCGCTGGACAATGCACGCGCCGCCAGTCTTGTTCACTGGGCAGTAAATGATGCACTCCAGGCCGCATTTCTTTGGCTGGCACAGCTCCTCGTCAAGTACCGCTACCCGGTGCGTATTTTCTGCTTCAGAATTACCCAATTACATGTAATTTTTGCAATAATGCGTTATATAGCTATGCCCTGAAATTCCTCGACCTAGTCAAAGTATTTTCTCATGAAGTCCGACATTTTCAGCTTGCCGGCCACTTCAGCGTCGTAGATGTCCTTGTGCTTGTCTGAAAAATGCTTCAGTGTAAGCCTTACCTCGTCCCCGCAAACCTTGCACTTCGCCTTCCCAAACATGCCATAACCTCGACGCCCTGGCCTTTTGAAGCCTTTGGTTGTGCAAGGAGCAAGGTTAAATTAGCCCTCTGGCAAATGTCTGGGTAAGCCGGTCATAGCGGCAGGGTGCGACCCGGTCCCATTCCGAACCCGGAAGTCAAACCTGCCGTCGCTGCTGTGTTACTGATCTGCGTGAGCGGTCGGGAAGCAGCAGTGCTGGCATCTTTTACTTATCAACATACTCCCCCAGATGTATTGTCTTCACGAGCCTCCTGATGTTGTGTGCTATCCTGTCTATTGTCGCAAAGGCTGACGCAAGCCCAGCCGGCTCCCACGCCCGGGTCTCGATTATGCAGCAATAGTTTGCTGCCTTGACCGTTATCATTTTAACTTCCTCCTTCATGATGTTCCGCGCAAATTCCGCCGACAGCGCCGCGTCCTTGGCAAGCATGTCTGCTATTACGCCTCCGCTCCATCCCATGCTGGTCACCTTGCCGTTATGGAGCTGGAAGTAGGGCGCGGCGTCGAGTAGCTGGTGGGAGTTGTCGTCGGTCTCGACGATAAAGTCGTTTTCCACAAGGCAGTAGACGTTGTAGAACGGCCCCATCCGCACCACGTCCTCGACTCCGAGGAAGTCGACATTGCCGCTTGAGATCCTAAGGAAGCCGTCCCTGTTTGAAAGCCAGCGCTCAAAGTACGGCCGCTTCATCGGGTGCACGTCCAGCTCCATGGTGCCTATCTTGCAGCTAAAGCCCTGTTCTTCAAGGGCATCAATGAGGGAGCTGAGCTGGAAAACCGGCAATCTGCATCACGCTGGCTGCTTTTCGTCCTCCATCAGAAGTTTCACAAGCGTTCTCACGCCAAAGCCCGTTGCGCCCTTGGGATTGTAGCTCTTCTCATGCGTCCCATCCTGCGTCCACGCGGTGCCGGCGATGTCGATGTGCACCCACGGCGCGCCGTTGGCAAAATTGGAAAGAAACGCGGCAGCGGTGATTGCGCCGCCCGGTCTGCCCCCGATGTTCTTGATGTCCGCGTAGGTGCTCTTGATCTGATCGTGGAACTCGTCATAGAGCGGAAGCTCCCACATCTTTTCCCCGGTCTTGTCGGCAAGCTTGCGCAGCCTGTCAGTCAGCTGCTTGTTCGTTCCGACGACTGCGGCGACGTTGGCACCAAGCGCGATTATGGCGGCGCCGGTGAGCGTTGCAAGGTCAATTACTGCTCTTGGGCTGTAGGTGGCGATGCCGTAGGCAAGGGCATCGGCAAGTATCATGCGCCCTTCTGCGTCGGTGTTGAGGATCTCGACTGTCTTGCCGTTGTACATCCTGATGATATCGCCCGGCCTGTACGAAGTTGCAGAGGGCATGTTTTCAACCGAAGGCACTATGCCTACCACGTTGACGGCCAGCTTCATCGACGCGACCGCGCGCATGACTGCAAGGACAGTGCAGCCGCCGCACTTGTCAAATTTCATTTCGTCCATCTTTTCTCCAGGTTTTATTGAAATGCCGCCGGTGTCAAACGTGACCGCTTTTCCGACAAGCAGGTACGGCTTTTGCTGCGAGTCGCTGTTGCCATTGTATTCGAGGATTATCAATTTCGGCGGGTTGTTGCTCCCCTTGCCTACAGCCACGATGCCTCCCATCCCCATGTTCTCCAGCTCGTAGCGGTCAATGACCCGCGCCGTCATGTCGTGCTCCTGCGCAAGCGAGATTGCCATGCTTGCCAGCTGGGCCGGCGGGCAGTCGTTTGGCGGCATGTTGCCCATGTCGCGGGCAAAATTGACAGCTTCAACAACAATGCTTGCCTTGTCAGCGACTGACTGGAATTTTGGAGAATCGGAATTGATCAGCATCGCAACTTCATCGATCTTTGTCGCCGGCTCTTTTACCTCTTTGTATTTATCGAAGGAATAGAGAGCAAGAGTCACCCCTTCCGTCATGGCTTCAATAAGCCCTTCGTCAAGGTTTGAGAACTGCAGGATCGAGAACTCTTTGACTCCTAGCTCTTTTGCTTTCTGGGCCGCCTTGCCGGCGCAGATGCGGGCGCTTTCGTCCGTGAACTTGTCCTTCTTTCCAAGGCCAAGCAGCATTATCTTTTTCATCGGCCCCTTGCCCAGCGTGTAGACTAGGATCGACGAGCCAAAAGTCCCGCGGAATTCCTTGTTCTCCAGAGTCTCTTTTATTGAAGCAAAGACCGCCGGATCGAGCTCCTTTGACTGTGTAAAGTCCTGCTCCCCTTCAAATACGCCTATTACCAGAAGTGGAGTCTGCTTCTGGTCTATCCTAGCTTTTTCGACTTTGACCTGCACCATGATGTAAAGACAGAACGGGCAACTTTATTTTAAACTATTCAAACTGGAACCTGGCGCCGTGGCTGAGCATTGTAGCCAGCCTTTTGAACACGTTGGCTGGCGTGTAGCACGACATCGAGGTGCCGTCATATTCGCATGCCGCTAGAATGTCGCTTCCCTTGCCACTCCTGAAGATGCCGACAATGATTTCGCGCGCAACCGGCAGCAGCCCCGATCGAGCGCCGTGCGCCCCGTTCCTGTTGACAAGCCAGAACATTTTTGTCGCGTCGTAGCCGGGCGGAAAGATCATTTCTTTTGCTTTCTTTGCCTCTTGCGAATAGTAGTGTCCGGCGATCCTTATCCAGCCCCGCGAAATCGTGTTTGCTGCTTTCGCGAACTTGGCGCACGAATAGCACTTGTCGTCATAGATGAGAAGCGGCCGCTGGAAAAGCGACGATAGCGACACGGATATTATGGCATTGCCAATCTTTTAAAGCTTGGGCGGGGGAAATTACAGAGCTATGTTTTTATTTTCCTCCAAAGAGCTTTTTCTTGTCTTGCAATTTACGCGGGATGATAGATATGGGCTTTAACATGCGCTATCTTGACCTCAAGAGGAGGATCAGGGACGTGCGCATGTGGGCCATAGAGGGCATCGCCGAGGCCGGCTCGGGCCACCCCGGGGCATCGTTCTCTGCAGCAGAGATAATGGGCACCCTGTATTTTAGGCGGATGAGGCACGACCCTTCAAGGCCGGACTGGGACCAGCGCGACTATTTCATCAATTCAAAGGCGCACTCTGCGCCCGGATTTTATTCAACGCTTGCAGTAGCCGGATACTTTCCGCCTGAAGAAGTAAGAACGCTCCGCAAGCTGGGCTCCCGCCTGCAGGGGCATCCTGTCAGGTATTCGGATCACCAAAAGCACCACAGCGTGCCGGGCATCGAATACTCTGGAGGCTCGGAGGGTATCGGGCTTTCAGTTGGGATCGGCATCGCGCTTGCAAACAAGCTGGATGGCAAGAAGAACAGGGTGTTTGTGCTGATAGGCGACGGCGAGTCAAACGAGGGACAGATATGGGAGGCTTCGATGGCCGCCGGAAAATTCAAGCTTGACAACCTGGTTGCAATACTTGACCGCAACCGCATCCAGCAGGACGGCTTTACCGAGGACATCATGCCCCTTGACCCGACAAAGGACAAGTGGGCAGCCTTCAACTGGCAGGTCTTTGAAGTTGACGGCCACAAGGTCGAGCAGATAGTGGACGCGCTAAACAAGGCCGCGCAGGTGCACGACAAGCCCGTCATGATCATTGCCAACACCGTCAAGGGCAACGGCATACGTCACATGGCAAATAACCCGCAGTGGCACGGCAAGGCACCGCCCAAGAGGCATACCGAAGTGCTTCTTGAAGAGCTGGATAGCGAGTGCCTTATTGCACCCTCTATAATCGCCGGCGAGCGGGAGAACTATGAAGACAAGATAAGGAAGGTCGAGCGCGAGGGAGTCGACATGATCCACCTGGACGTGATGGACGGCCGGTTCGTTCCAAACATCACGTTCTTTGCAGACACTATCAAAAAGCTAAGGCGCTCTACAAGCCTGCCCTTTGACGCCCATCTTATGATTGAAAAGCCGCTGGAGCAGATACAGGAATACATCGACGCAAGGTGCGACATTATCACCGTGCATGCCGAAGCCTGCACTGAAAATGAATTCAAAGAAATTCAGGAACGGCTCATCGACGCCGGCATCAGCCCCGGCATCGCAATCAACCCCGGCACCGAAGTGCCAGAGTGGCTTTACCACTGCCTGCACGACCTTGACGTCATAATCGTCATGTCGGTCAACCCCGGCTTTGCAGGCCAGAAATTCATGCCCGAAGTGCTGCCCAAGATGGTTGCAGTCAGCAAGGAGCTTAGGGAACACGGCTTTAGGGGCTACGTCGAGGCAGATGGAGGCATCGATTCCACGACGCTCCAGCAGGCGTACGACGCCGGCGCCCAGATTTTTGTGGCCGGCGCTGCAGTCTATGGAGGCGGGGACATACATGGCTCTGTCATACAGTTAAGGCACAAGGCGGCAGTAGCGCTTGAGAAAAGGCTCCTCAGCCACGCGACCCAGCTCAACGTAAGGCCCGACTGGATGATAGCCCGTAAACATATATTGATTCCGTACGCAAATGAGCTTGGGATAGAGGAAGAGCTCCATGCTATTAAGTAGCGAGAAAAAAACCGCTGACATGCGAGGCGCCTATGGCGATACTCTCGTGGAGCTCGGAAGTGACGACCCCCGGATCGTCTGCGTCGGCGGGGACACGACCGATTCTCTCAAGACAAAGAAATTTGGCGACAAGTACCCCGAACGGATGTTCAATGTGGGGATCGCGGAAGCCAATCTTGTCTCGGTGGCGGCCGGCCTCTCGATAGCCGGCAAGATCGCATTCGCCAGCACCTACGCCGCGTTCATCCCCGGCAAGTGCGTCGACCAGATCCGCAACACAATATGCTATCCCAGCCTCAACGTCAAACTTGTTGTTTCTCACGCCGGTCTCACTGTCGGGCCTGACGGCGCCTCTCACCAGCAGATAGAGGACATTGCAAGTATGAGGGCGATACCCAACATGAGGGTGCTTGTGCCAGCTGACGCCGTCGCAGTCAAGCACTTGATAAAGACTATAGCGCGCACGCCCGGCCCGTTCTACATGCGCCTTGCAAGGCCCTCAAGCGAGGTGATATACGCCGACAAGGCCGAGTCGTTTGAGATTGGCAGGGGTAATGTCCTTGAGGACGGCTCCGACGCGACAATCATTGCATGCGGCTTGATGGTCGGAAGGGCGCTTGAAGGGGCAAGGGATCTCAAAAGGAAAGGCGTTTCCTGCAGGGTAGTTGACATGTTTTCGATAAAGCCGATTGACAGGGAACTTGTTGCCAAGTGCGCCAAGGAGACCGGCGCCATAGCGACGGCAGAGGAGCACAACATTGTCGGCGGCCTTGGAGGAGCAGTGTCTGAAGTTACTGCCGAAACCTACCCCGTGCCGGTCAAGCGCGTGGGCGTGCACGACACGTTTGGCGAGTCTGCCCGCGACGAGGAGATAGACACGCTGTTAGAGCAGTACGGGCTGACCGCAACAGAAATAGCAAAGGCAGTGCTTGAAGCAAGGAGTAGGAGCAGGAAATAATGAAGATCTTCCTTGACACTGCAAACGTTGAATCGATCAAGAAGTACAACGACATGGGCCTGGTGGATGGCATCACGACCAACCCCACCTTGCTATCAAAGGAGAAGGGCAACCCAGCAGAAATTATGCGGCAGATAGTGAAAATAGTCAAGGGGCCGGTGAGCCTTGAAGTGGTCGGCACCACGACGGCTGAAATGATCGAAGAGTCCCACAGGCTCAAGAAATACGGGCAAAACGTCGTGGTCAAGATCCCGATGATCCCTGACGGGTTAAAGGCTGTCAAGAAATTGAAAGAGGAGGGGATCCAGACAAACGTCACTCTGATATTTTCAGCAAACCAGGCGATCCTAGCTGCAAAGGCCGGCGCAGCTTATGTCAGCCCGTTCATTGGGAGGCTGGACGACGCGGGGCAGGAAGGCATGGCAGTCATAAGGGAAATCGTGCAGATATTCAAGAACTACCAGTTTGACACAAGCGTTCTTGTCGCAAGCATCAGACACCCGCTTCACGTAATCGACGCGGGCAAGATCGGCGCCCACGTAGTCACGCTGCCGCCAGACATTCTGGGCAAGATGCTTGCGCACCCGCTGACTGACAAGGGGCTTTCTGCGTTTCTAAGCGACTGGGAAAAAGTCAAGAAGGAAAACCCCAACCTTACGATCTAAGAAGCTTGATCACTTTTTTTGGCATGTCCTGCAGCCTGCTGACAGAGATCGCCTTCTCGTAGTTGAGGTACTTCAGGTTGTGGCCGATGCCTACAGAGTCGTTGACGTTCCTGCTCACCCCTATCGCCACCATCCGGATGCCCATCTTCCTGTAAGAAAGCACCATGGTCCTCACCGCGTCAAAGTCCGACGGCTCGCCGTCTGTCAGCGTGACAAGGATGTCAGGCTTGAACGATTTGAGAACGGGCTCGAGCAGCCCGTAGACTTCTGCCAGTGGCGTGCCGCCGCTTGCCCTTATCTGTGCAAGGCGCCGGGCGCTCACCACCGACCACTTGATGTTTGGCGGCTTGACGACCCAGCATTTCACCTGCCGCTTGTCCGTGCTGAACGCGTAGACTGCAAACTTGATCCCAAGGTAGTGCAACGCTTCGCAGAGCGCGATTGTCGCCTGCTTGTATTCCAGCTCGACATCTGCGATGCTGCTAGAATGGTCGAGCAGGATCGCGACCTTGGTCTTGATCGATAATTTGAAATCGCTAAGGAAGGTTTTTGGCAGCGCCTCGACATAGCTTTCCACGTCAAACTCGTCACCGGTCTCGTCATGCCGCTCGACCCACCCGGTCTTCCAGTCACGGAAGGCCGCCTTGACCTTCCGTATCAGATCGATGTCGTAGATCTGCGTCTCGTCGACGTCCAGCCTGTCTGGCATGCTCAGCCCAAAGTCCTCAAGCGATTCGTAGCCCTTGTTTTCCGTCTTTTTGCTCTCCTTTACAAGTGTCTCGAACTCGTTTAGCACGTCATGACCTTCATAGATCTCTTTGGTCTTTTCCTCCACATTTTCTTTTTTATGCCGCATCTTCACCACCTTTCCGACCTGTTTGAGCAGGTCTGTCTGGTTGAGCGACGCACCGACCCTTGTCCTTGGTGCCAGAACAGGGATTGAAACAAGCGCGTCGAGCTCGAGCATCTTGATCAATTTTGGCATGTGCTGCTCCACCCATTCGGTACCGTGGTTGTTGTTTATGGCTTCCTTAATGATCTCGTTCGCATAGTCGGCGGCGCTTTTCACCTTGTCAAAGTCGCTTCCGAACAATTCGCCCTTCAGGTAGCCGGTCAGGAAATACTGCGAAAACGCCTCCGCTATCTTGTACCGGCCGTAAATGGAGTTGAGCAATTGCCGCGACATCCAGGAAATGCCTTCGTTGAAAACCAGCTCGCTGCCCATCCCCTCCCATTCCTGCAGGCCAAGGATTTCTATCCGCTTTGTCTCAAGCGTGTTGAGCAGAAAGCCAAAGGCGTGCTCGTAGCTCAGCACCTTTGTGGAATGCTTCATCCTTATTGATTCGTACCAGAGGGCGACGCGCCACTGCCGGTATTTCTGAAAGTCTGTGCCGGGATAGTAATTGAGCAGCGGAAGCGTTATCTGGTTCTTGTCAGGTTTCGCC
>JAHEZV010000063.1 GCA_023250885.1 Nitrososphaera sp.
AAGCTGGGTACCAAGAACCGAAAAGACACGTTCTGACTGACAAGAATGGCATTCCACTGTCGGTGATTATTGCAGCTGCCAATACACATGACATGAAGGCACCTATAGAAACACTAGATGGCATAGTAATACGGCGGCCAAGAAAGAAGAGAAATAAGCAGAACCTGTACCTCGCCTTGACAAGGGTTATGATTTTTCGGAAATAGAACGAGAGGTTGTAAAAAGAAGGTACCTACCGCATATCCATCACAGAGGTGAGAAAAGGAAGCTTCGGAGCGGATAAAGGAGACGATGGATTGTAGGACGGACGAATTCCTAGCATAACAGGTTCAGGAAATTGTTAATTAGATATCAGAAGAAATTGGAGAACTACCTAGGATTGGTACAGCTGGCATGCTGCATCATTGTGTACAGGAGATTAATTTTGGGATAGGCTCTTAGTCTACGGCGAGGCCAAGCATTACATTACGCTCACGTTTTGTGTCGACCAGAATGACACATCACGCCTGCAGGAAATTATGGATGTCCTGCGGTCAGGCAACGACGCTGCGGTAGTGTCCGATCCTTCGAGCCGCGCAAACATTCTCAGGACAAACTGGCTGAATGCCAAGGTGCCCGGTTAGTTCTTGTGCCGCATCGTCCTGTGATCGGCCATGCATTCCCTTGAGCAGAACTCGGCGCTGCAGCCCTCTTGGCTGCACGGCAACGGCTCGGCATGGTTGAACTTTTTGTTGCAGTAGGTGCATATAGCCTCCAGCTCGGGAAAGTCTCGGTTTAAGAAGGGCTCGCACGAGCGCTTTTCACGGAACCAGAGCACTTCAAGGTTCATCCTTTCGGCGTGCGTCAAGACCGTGTCATATGCTTCATAATAGCTAGGAGCGTAGAACTGGCGCATAAAGACAGAGCCGCCGGGGTGCTTCTTTGAAACAGGGTTCCGGTAGGCGACAAGCCACTTTTCCGCCGGCAGCTCGTCGCCGGACGCTATTCCTCTTCGGCCCTTCACGGTTTTGATCGCCCGCTTGCGATTTTAATTCCTTGCTGCGTCAAGCGCATTCTGCAAGTAATGGCGGAGCTCTGATGTCTCGACCCTTTCTTGCTCCATCGTGTCCCTGTGCCTTACCGTGACGGTGTCGTCCTGCATTGTCGTCGGGTCGATAGTCACAACAAACGGCGCGCCTACCTCTTCTAGCCTGCGGTAGCGCCGGCCGATGGATCCCGACTCGTCGTAAAAGGTGTCAAACTCATATTTCAGGTCCGAGTGGATCTTCCGCGCCCTTTCGCCCAGTCCGTCCTTCGTCATCAGCGGCAGGATGCCCACTAGGACAGGCGCGAGGTACGGCTTGAGCTTCAGGACCACCCTGTCGTCGTGCTGTTCGTCCTCGTAGTAGCAGTGCTCCAAGATAGTGTAGATGCTCCTGTCGATCCCCATGGATAATTCAAAGACGTGCGGTAGCACCTTGGCCTGGTCCGCCGGATCAACGACTTCAAGGTTCTGCTTGCTTGTCGTCCCGTGCCCCTTCAGGTCATAGTCTGATCGATAATTACAGGCCACGAGCTCGAGCCAGCCGATGCTAGTCTCCACTTCAAAGTCGAACGCGACTGAAGCGTAGAACGCCTTTTCTTCGTCGGACAGCCGGCGGAACCGGCTGCGCTTTACGTCGATGCCGGCCTTGTCGTAAAATTCTATCAGAAGCGCAAGGTAGTAGGCGACCAACTTGCTAGGTATCAGGCCTTTGTTGATCGCTTCTTCAGCAGTTGCTTCAGTGATCGACGAGCCGTCCTGCGAGGATATCCGGAGGATGGTGTTTTTCACTTCCTCGAACTTGGGCATCTCGTTCAGCCTTCTCGGGTTGCAAAACACCTCGATCTCGGCCTGGTAGAATTCCCTCAATCTAAGGAGGCTCTGCCTTGGCGCGATTTCGTTTCGGAAGCTCTTTCCTACCTGCGCGATTCCAAGCGGCAGGCGGCCCCGCATCGTCTTGAAGACACGCGCAAAGTCGACAAATATAGTCTGGCAGGTCTCCGGCCGCAGGTACGCCTCCTCTGCCGCCGGGCCAATCCCAACTCTAAACATCATGTTGAACCTGCTGACGCCACCAAACTCGCCCTTGCAGTTTGGGCAGCGCAAATTGTGCTTCTTGACAAGGGCGTTAATTTCTCCGTCAGCCATCCTTTCAGGCACGTTCTCGCCAGTCTTTTCGATGACGTAGCGGTCAGCGCGGAATGTAGAGTTGCATTTTGTGCACTTTACAATAGGGTCTGTAAAGTTGCCGATGTGGCCCGACGCGACAAAGACGCTCTTGCTCATTATCTGGCACCCGTCGATTTCCATCATGCTGTCGCGCCTGACTAGCTCACGCCGCCACAGCTCGACAAACTTGTTCTTCATGTTGACTCCTGTCGGCCCGTACTCCCAGAATCCGGCAGGGGCGTCAGGATAAATCTCGCAACTAGGAAAGTAGAACCCCCGCTCTAGCGCCAGTTTCATTACCTCTTCGTAATTGGCCACCATCTGCAAGGAGCAGACATGCCAGTCAGGCTTTAAATTTATTGCCCAGATTTCATGTAAAATTGTTTTATTGCGCAGACATAACATTTTATCTCGGTCAAATTCCCTTGTAAGTGTCTGGCTTGAAGGTATCTGACAGGACGCATGGCGTGGAATATGCCATCCGCGACATCACCACCTATGCGCGAAAATACAAGGCATCTGGCAAGGAGATAATCTACCTTAACATAGGCGACCCTGTCAAGTTCGACTTCAAGACGCCGGACCACATAAAGAAAGCGCTCGTTGACGCAGTCATGCGCGACGAGAACTATTACACTGATTCTGAAGGGCTGCCGGAGCTCCGGCAGGCAATTGTGGAGAAAGAGTCCGAAAAGGGGCTCGATGTCACCGAAGACGACGTCATTGTCACAAATGGCGTGTCGGAAGGCCTTGACATGACGATGGCATCCATCGTTGACCCAAACAGCGAAGTGCTGATGCCTGGGCCCTACTACCCGCCGTACTCTTCGTACGCGAAATTTTACGGCGGAAAACCAGTCGAGTTTGAGCTGCATGCAGATGGCAAGCCCGACCTTGAAGACCTGAGGGTCAAGATAACGCCCCGGTCGCGTGCATTGTGTATCATCAGCCCGAACAACCCGACGGGCGAGGTTTTCGACAGGAAGAGCCTCCAGCAGCTGATAGACATTGCCACGGAGCATGACCTCTATGTCATTTGCGACGAAATATACGACAAGATAGTTTTTGATTCGCAGTTCATCGGCATCGGCAAGGTCGCCCAGGACGCCCCTGTAATTTTGCTCAACGGCTTTTCAAAAGCCTACCTTATGAGCGGCTGGCGCTGCGGCTACATCGCCATGAACAGCGGCTGCAAGAAACTGGCAGGTCTTCGCGAGGACATACCCAAGCTTGCGCGCGTACGGATAGCCTCCAACCTGCCGGTGCAGATTGCCGCGGTGCAGGCGCTCAAGGGTCCACAAACGCACATTCCAAAAATGGTCGACAAGCTGAGGACGCGGCGCGACTATGTTATCAAGCGCCTCAACGCGATGGGAATGCGGTGCAGGGTTCCGCGAGGGGCGTTCTACGTCTTCCCCAAGATCAACCTTGGCCACCGCTGGAAGGACGACCAGCAGTTCGTAATCGACTTGCTGAACAGCACAGGCGTCTTAACCGTTCACGGCTCCGGCTTTGGCTCCACCTATGGCTCGGGCCACTTTAGGATCGTATATCTGCCGCCGGAAGAAATGCTGGAAAAGGCGATGGACAAGCTCGAACGCTTTGTAAACGGCAAGTAGGCTAGCTTTTTTCATCCGCTTTTGGTGCGCCTTCAGAAATAATTGCGGGGATGATTTTTTCCCTACTCAGCGACACTGCAAGAGCAATAGACCCGCCAGATAAAGAGCAATAGACCTGACAGATATCATGACGGCTGTCAGGAATATCAGGTTGTATGCATCTTGCGTGGGGAATTGCCCTGCCACTTCTTCCGCAGTTCCCTGATACATTTGCTGGTACATTGCAGCAAACGACGGGCCTATTGATTGCCCGATCAGGTTGAGAAGCAACGTCATTCCAAGGGCCACTCCAGTCACTCGTATCGGCGCCGACAGGAGCATGATGTTAAAGCCTCCGGTAATTGAAAGCGGCAGCCCCGCTGCTTTATCGAAAAACCCATGACCATGACAAAGCTGGTGCAGATAGTAAAATCCCGGCTCAACACGCCACAGCAGTAGCAATCAAAAACTACACACAAACAAGAATGATTATAAAACAAATCCGACATAAGGTGCATGTGTACGCGAAAAAGGCACCTTGGCAGCAGAGGGACAACGGCCTTACCGCGAGGATAATTGTCAGTTTTGCGGTCCTCACGATACTTTACATGGTATTCCTCAGTGTGCTTGCCTACGTTGGCTTTGGCGCCATACCGACAGCTATCATTGCCGGCATCATGATAATGGCGCAATGGTACTTCTCCGACAAGATAGTTCTGTGGAGCACCGGCGCAAAAATAGTGAGTAGGGAGCAGTTCCCCGAGCTCCATGATCTGGTTGAGCGCATTGTGGCGCGGAACAACCTTCCAAAGCCAAGGATAGCAGTCATTAACACAAAAATGCCAAACGCGTTTGCAACGGGCAAGACTCCAAAGAGCTCTATTGTCACGGTGACCACCGGTCTGATGGACGAGCTTGAAACGGAGGAGCTGGAAGGAGTCATCGCGCACGAGCTATCCCACATCAAAAACCGTGATGTTTTGGTGCTGACGCTTGCAAGCCTGTTCTCCACAGTAGCGTGGTACCTTATGCGGTTCAGCTTTTACGGCGGGATGTATGGAGGATACGGCGGGCGCAGGGACAGCGGAGGCGGGATCGCGTTCGTGTTGCTCGTCGCAGTATTTACGTGGCTTGTCAGCTTTCTGATAATAAGGGCGATATCTCGCTACCGCGAGTTTGCTGCAAACAGAGACGGAGCGCTCATGACAGGCAAGCCGAGCAAGCTGGCAAGCGCCCTTCTCAAGATAAGCGGCACGATGAAGCGGATGCCTACGCAGGATCTCAGGCAGATGGAAAGTATGAACGCCTTCTTCATAATCCCGGCGCTCTCCGGCACCTCATTTACGAACCTGTTCTCAACCCATCCTCCGGTCGACCAGCGGGTGAAAAAACTCATGGAAATGGAGGCTGCCATGAGCTGAGCTTTTTCAAGAGGATACGCGACAACATTAACAGCAAGCGCATTCCAAAAGCCGATTCTGAAATATTGTTTTCCATTTCTTCTGCCCACGTCACTCTGGAAGTAAAGCTCGGGCTGAAGGTGACTGGCAGGTGCGCCCTTACCTTCAAGGCTGTCAGCGGCACTTTCTTTTACGAAATGGAGCAGGACATCAAGCGCTTCCTGGGCTCCCTGCAGCCAGAATTCGACCTTGCCTTTCGCACAGTCACCGACTCGTACGGCTACATATGGATAGTGTTTGAAGGCAAGAGTATAGAGGACCTTCTGGCAGGCCTCACAGCCACAGGCGACATCGTGGAAGAAAGGGGTTTCTCAGATCAACTCCTGGCGGCTGTGATTGAATTTGCAAACGAGCGGCAGGGCGGCCAGCAGTACCTGATATACAATTACAGGCGCAACAACTTTTACCCGTTCGTCCCGACTGGCCATAAAACAAGGGATATCGAGCAAGAAATGAAGATGATGTCGGCTGTAGGCGAAGAGATGCTGTTTGAAAAAGACATGACCCTGTGGTACCCGCTGTGGGACCTTCCCCTCAGATCTCGGGGATAACGCCTTCTCCTCTGAAGAGCCTCTTTGCTTCGTCTATCGACAGGTCCGCACTTGGAAGTATGATGTCAGACTTGATTATCTCCCGCGGATCCAGCGCCTTGCCATTTTTCACAACCATGTTGTTCAGCTCTGTCAGTTTATTCTTGAATTCCAGATCGTCGGACCTCTCTTTGCTTACCAACTCGACTATGGCGTTGTCGATGTCGTTGAGCTTTTTCAAGGTTTTGCCATCGACGGTGAACTGTCCTTGGCCCATTATCCTGACTATCTTTTTGCCGGCCGAGCCCGCGCTTCTCGCCTTTGCCTTGGGAACCACCGCCTTCTTGTGTGTCTTTGAAGGCGATTTTCGTGTAGAAACCGCCTTTTTGGCGCGCAATTTGCCTCTTGATTTGAGCTTGCTGGAGGCTGCCCTGCTTTTTGTCTTAGCTTTTCTACTCATTGTTGCGCTTCCTGCTCCACTTGTTGTTTCTTTTTACGTTCCTTCTCTGACTTTAACTTTGCTAATTCTTCCTCGACTGAATTTTGTACTGTAATTTTCTCTAATTCTTTCTCAATTTCATCCTTATTTGACGTATAATCTGTAAGAACTCCTGAATTTAACATGTCGTCCAGCGCCTGGGACTTGGCCTTCATGTTCTCGGTCTTTTCCTCGGCCCTGTTCATGGCCATCCCGACGTCTGCCATCTCTTCCGAGATGCCCGTGATGCTTTCTTTTATCTTGACCTGTGCCTCCGCGGCCGAATAGCGCGCCTTTATGACCTCCTTCCTCGACTTGAACTCCTCCACCTTGGCCGCCATGCGCTTTTCCGCCTCTTCCATCTTGCGACCCTCTTCCTGGATTTCTGCTATCTGTTTGTCAAGGCTCTGGATCTGAACCAAGTTGGCGTTCTTGCGCTCGAGCGCAAGTCTAGCTAGGTCTTCCCTGCCGGCGTCAAGCGCCCGCCTTGCCTGTTCATCCAGTAGACGTATGTTGTCCCATAGCTTTGACTTTTGCATCTCAAGCCTCTTGCGCGACGTAATGATTTCTGAAAGGCTTCTCCGCAGCTTGTTCAGCATTTCGAGCTGCCTGACATACGAATAGTCTAGAGCTTCGCGCGGATCCTCGAACTTGTCAAGTAGCGCGTTTACCTTTTGTTTGATTACGGTTGAAACACGGTTCATCAGGCCCAATTTTTGTTCAAACTATTATCCACAGTATGATTATTAAAATATGATGCTAGCGGTTGAGCCTGCGCCATTCGTGTTCGTCCGGCGGCCCGTAGTCTTCCTTTTTTCGAAAGAATCCCCAGTAAAGCAAAAAGCCGCCGCCGGCGACCATGGCAATTGCAAATTTTTCGTTTGTGATTTGGGCGTTGGCAAAGTTGTCAAAGAACAGCTGCGTGCCGTCCTCGATGAGGCCGACTGAATGCTGAATGTTGAACACCACAAGGTTTCTTATCAGGATAATCGCGGCGCTGACCATAAAGAGGATGCCCATTGCTGACATCCAGTTCCTCCCGCGCTTTCTGCCGCCGATCTCTTCCTTCCGCCTCATGCCAGCATGATTTAGAAGGCGTCATTGCTGATAATGTTTGCGTTTAGATAAGCTTCACGCCGGGATTCTTCATCTTGTTCCTTTTGGCGGCGTTCAGGAGCATTGGGGTCAGGATCTCCGCCTGGTATGTGAGGGAAAGCGGACCAAGGTAGACAGGGCGCAGGCCAGATATTTCGGAAACAAGCTCTGTCAGTTTTGCGACGGCGCCCTGATCGTCGCCGCAGATGAACGTGTCTGCGTCAAGGCCCTGGCCGACGTTTTTCAATTTCACTTCAGATATCGTGTGGAATGCAGAGATCACCCTTGACCTGGGAGGCAGCTTGTCGGCAACCATTTCCGCCGCCTGCTTTTTGCCCTGCTCAAGCGGGATGTAGACAAACCCGGCGTCGGTCCTTGTCATGGGCACAATTGGCGACACGACAACGCAGTCATCGCGGATCTTGCCGGCCAGCCTGCCGCACGTGTCGTCGATGAATTCGTACGGGATTGAAAGTATCAAGACGTCGACGTCCTTGCCAAGCGCAACGTTGTCGTCGCCGGTAATGCTGCCGGCCATGCTGCCGAAGGCCTGTTTGGCAACCTTGCTGTAATTGTCCGCAGCTTCTCTGGCCTTCTGGGCGTCCCTGGAGCCAACAATAACGTCATGCTTTTGGCACCACCTGAGCGCAAAGCCCTCGCCCATGCCACCGGTGCCACCCACTATGCCTATTTTCATATAGACGGTCATGGGCAATCACGATATTAATGTTGCATCATGTCTAGCATGATTTTTGTCTATAATGAACATCTGTCATGTTGAGCAATATTGGTAAAGTTGTCATTATTCGTCTTCCTGCCGATCCAACCAACGAAGGTGATAGCGGCCTCTACGCTCATCCGGCTCTGGATAAACTTCTCCAGCATTGACCCGATAAAGGCGCATATGTATACGACCGTCATTAACGGGGTCATCGCGGTGCCCATCCTGTTTGCCATCTTGAGGATTGCCAATGACAAAAAAATTTTGGGAAATAGGACGAACAAACGCCTATCCAACATCCTGGGCTGGACAGCCTTTATAATAATGGGCGCTTCAGTTGTCATGATGTTCCTCACGTGGGGCGGATGAGGATCTAAAAAATTATTAAGTGATGTCACGTCCACAGGTTCAGCCCTTGCCCCTAGTCATCTTTATGCGCCACGGCCAGGCCGAGAACAACGTCAGCAGGACCCTTGTCGGCAGGCACATCGAGTCGCACCTGACGCCTCAGGGAAGGCAGCAAGTGGCCGACGCCGCCAAGCAGCTGAAAAGCGTCCCCCTAGACAAGGTCTACGTTTCGCCCGTAATAAGGGCGATGGAGACTGCGCAGATAGTGTGCGAAACCTTGGGCATGGACTATGAAGTAGACGAGCGGCTTTACGAAATCGAGCTGGGCAAGCTTGTGGGCATGAACTACGAAGAGGTGACCACGAAATACGGCGACCTGTTCCTGAGGTTCTACGCCGAGCACGACCCGGTGCTCGAGAGCTTTGGCGTCGAGCCGTTTGCTGCAGTAAAGCAGCGCGTAAAAAGCCTCCTTGATGACGCCCTGAAAAAGCACGAAGACAGCAACGTCCTGATGGTCACGCACCTTGACCCGATAAAGGCAGCACTTGCGGCGCTGCTCGACCTAAAGCCAGAGGCGCTTTACCGGTGGCACATACGCAACGCGTCGCTCACAATATTAAAACACG
>JAHEZV010000064.1 GCA_023250885.1 Nitrososphaera sp.
AACAGGCGCACGTTGTCAGTCACCCTTTTGAACATCTGTGGCGTCACGCCGCGCACCTTGCAGTAAGGCTCCTCGTAGGTCGAGTCGATGCTGCAAGTGACAAACTGTATGTACTTTTTCAGCTCATCGAGGTCAATCGTATGCAGGAGTGAACAGTTGGTAATCAGAGTTATCGGCATCTTGATGCTGTAGAGGTATTTCACGAGCTCCATAAAGTCCGGCCGGCTGGTGGGCTCGCCTCCTTCTATTATGGACCAGACGCAGTGCTTCGCGACCTTGTCAAATATCATCTTCCACTGGGCAGTCGTGAGATCGCGGGTGCGGACGAGCTTCATCTGGCCCTCCTTGTCTGCGTCGCCAAAGGGGCACATCGGGCAGTAAAAGTTGCAGTAGTGCGTCATGCTGAACACTGCAATGACAGGACGTCTCCTACCAATCACCCTGTTGGTAGACCACTTGCCCAGGAGCTTGATGGTGCGTATCGTGTCCACCATATCGCGTCGTTGCAGCGGCCGCTCTTTTAAGCGATTCTGTACATGCAAAACCTTAACAGCGGAACAGCATTGTTACAAGAGCAATGAGCGTGTTGGACTTTGGAGTGGAGGTTATAGCCATTTCAGCGTCCGGTGTGCTTGCACCCGGCCCGCTTTTCTTCACGAACCTTCTCTACGGCACCAGGCAGGGCGCACGATCGGGCATCAGGGTGGCATACGGGCACACCACAGTGGAGCTACCGCTCATTATCCTGCTTGCTGCAGGGCTATTCACGTCGGCTGCCGCGAGCCAGTACGCCAGCGCGATAGGCCTGGTGGGCGGCATCGGCGTCCTTGGCTTTGCAAGCCTGCAGATCGCCGGCGTTGTCAGGAAAAAAGATGCGCAGGCTGCGCCGACGATGGCAAAGAGCAGCAAGAGCCCGTTTGTCACAGGAATTGCGCTATCTGCACTTAATCCGTTCTTTCTCGTCTGGTGGTTTACAGTGGGACTGAAGCTGATAGCAGACTCGGCCACCTTTGGCTTTGCAGCTGGCATCATGATCCTTTTTGCGCTCCACATATGGATGGACTATGCATGGCTTGCAGGCACCGCCTACCTTGCGTCAAAGGGAAGCTCGGTGCTCAAGTCAAAATACTACCCGCTATTGCTTTTGGCGCTTGCGGCAGTCCTGCTATACTATGGTGTGCATTTCACGCTGACAGGAATAGATGCTCTGTCGTGATTACTTTGCACGAGAAATCGGGACTTCGATCGTGGAGACGTTTCTTGTCCTGCCGTCCTCCGACTGCACGGTCTCGGAGCCCAACTTGATAGGTCCAATCTTATACCCAAGCGTGTCCATTCGCTTGACAATAATCTGGGCCACGTCTACCGCTCTTGTAATGCTCTTTCCTCTGGCCTTTATCACAACCGTCGGTTCATTCGCCAGCTGCACCAGCGTTGCGGTGACATATATCATGAGCGGTTTTTTCCCGATAAATATCTCGTTGCTTGGTTTGCTTGACCTGAATGTGCTTGTGTTTGCAGCGTTTGCAGCGTTTGTAGTGTTTGCAGACATGGTGCGAGAGTATTGAGCACGCTAGAATATAACGTTTATTCTGGCTCCTTCTGGTGAACCTGACTGGCATATTTCTTGAGTATGCTCTCTATTTCTGACGGGTTCGCGACAATTTCCATGACCGCGTCAGGGTTCTCTACTTCGTAGCAGTGGAGCAGGCCGTCCTCGTCCTTGTAGAACAGGAACACCTTGCTGTCGAAGATGCAATGGTACAGCTGGTCTGTTGCCATCTTTTCTGTCTTGAGCTTGATCCCGTCCTGACCTGCCACTACGGGGTAGTCGTCACCTGCAGCCATTGACAGTAATTTTGGGAAGAAGGTTATTTATTTAATTCTAAGTAGTTCAGAGGCAAATGGTTGTCCGCTGTAAACATTTTGACGCGCAACTCTGTAAAAGCTGCAGGTTTGCCTTACTTTCTGCTATAGTGGTACAAGCTGACAGCTGTAATAGCACCGGGCAATCGTACCATGAACGGAAAACAACGCATACTTATTGTGGACGATGAGCACGACATTACCTTTGTTCTAGAGATGATGCTAAACGACCACAAAGACGTCGACGCGTACACGGACCATGTCGAAGCGCTTGCGAATGTCAAGCCGCACAAGTACGATCTGATCCTGTTTGATTACCTGATCCCAAAATTGAACGGCTTTGAGTTCTACCACAAGGTAAAGTAGATCGATCCGTTTGTCAACATTTGTATGGTGACTGCGTACGAGGCAATTCCTGCCGACGAGCGCGGTAACGATCCTGTCCCGCCTTTTGATTCAAAATTTGTATTAAAAAAGCCGTTTGACCTAGCGCAGATGTTCGCCAAGTTCAATGAAATACCTAACGACGGGCGCTATGGTATCGAAAAACTTAAGCATGCACCAGCAAAACAATGAGCATGATCATTGAAGGGCCGAAAAGCAACGCTTCTAGGATCATAATGCACGTTGATTTTGACTACTTTTTTGCGCAATGCGAAGAGATCCGCCGACCAGAGCTGCACAGCAAGCCTGTCGTCGTGTGCGTCTTTTCCGGCAGGACAGAGGACAGTGGCGTTGTCAGCACGGCAAACTATGTCGCCAGAAAGTACGGGGTGAAATCCGGCACGCCAATAAGGGTCGCAAAGTCAAAACTGGCAGACATTTCAGAAGCGGTGTTTCTGCCACTAGACTCTGTCTATTATTCCAAGGTGTCAGAATCTGCTATGTCAATAATTGGCCCGTACGCCGACAGGTCCGAGCATGTCGGCATTGACGAATGCTACCTCGACGTTTCAGAGAGGGCGGCCAGCTTTGAGGCTGCAAAGAGTCTTGCGCAGGACATCAAAAACGACATAAAAAAGCAGGCGCAGCTGACTTGCTCGATTGGCGTCGCGCCAAACAAGATGCTTGCCAAGATCGCATCAGACCTGCGCAAGCCTGACGGCATGACCGTGATCGAGCCAGGCAACGCGGCGGAATTCATCGCCGGCATGGATGTTGACAGGATACAGGGCATCGGTCCCAAGACGAGCGAGCGACTGGGGGAGCTGGGCGTAAAGACGATCAGGGACCTTGCCAAGTTTGACCTTTTCAGGCTGATTGAAGAATTTGGCAAAAAGACCGCCGCCTACATGCACAACGCGTCAAGAGGCATGGACGATGAGCCCGTTGTGGAGGCAGGCGCGAGGCAGCAAATAATGCGCATCGCCACGCTCAAGAGCGACGCGACGAGCAGCGCAGAAATGCTCCATGATCTCTACGAGATATGCCAGTCTGTTTTTCGGACCGCGACTGACAGAGGGCTCTCTTTCAAGACGGTGGGGATACTCTTGATACTGGACAACCTTCACAACATTACAAGGTCAAAGAGCCTTAAGGTGCATTCAAGCAACTTTGAATCACTGCATTCTGCCGCCAGGTCAATTCTGGACGAGGCGATGAAGGAGGGGGGCCCGGTAAAGGTAAGGAGGCTCGGAGTCAGGCTGTCAGAGCTTCAGAGCAGAAAGGGCCAGAACACGATTCTTGACTTTATGGGCTCGGCCGGCTAGCCGGGCTAGCGCTTTGTGCCCGCATCCTGCGCATCCTCTTGCTCTCGACGTACATTACTATGCCAAGGTAGATGCCAAGCCATGGGAGGAACATAATCTCGCCAGCAACAGAATGGAATGCTTCCCATTCGCGCACATTTGTCGTCACCACGAGTGCATAAAGCGAAAGCGACGTTATCCTGATCACGTTTACTGCAACCGTGCCAAACGTGCCTATGGCAAAGTAGATCAGCTTCCTCTTCAATGGAAGGTCCATCTTGAGCAGGAACGCCAGCATCACGAGGGTGTAGATTATCATGCTGTGCACGCCTGCAGACGGCCAGAACACCTGCAGCGCAAACGGCCCATGCAGCCCGTTTAGGATCAGCATGTTGCCCCTCGCGTTAGCAGGGTTGGCAGGGTTGTTAGGGTTTTCCGGTCCCACATTGGTGATCGCGTGATCGATAAAGTTGATGACTCCCTGATCTATCTGAAGGTATATCGGGACTATGACCTGCAGCGGCCCCAAGGAATCAAAGGGAAAGAACGCGTCAAGTGCGAGTATCACTGCGCTGCCTACCAGGTATATGGCGCCGGCAGGCGCTATCTTGTACCACTTTTTGCCAAACAGCACAACAAGAGAGCTTGCCACGTAGATGGACATTATGATAAAGTCCCACATCCAGACCCAGCTGTCAACAAGCGAGACGTTGTAGGAATCGGCGCCGTTCCTGATGTATGTGCCCAGGCCAAAAGGCAGTGCTACAAAATAGCCGATGGTGAGCGCGGCAACGCCGACTACGATAAGGAACCTTGTCTTGCTGACGCGGTACCTCAGGCCAATAAGTTCGGCCGCGATAAACGCCATTGCAAACAACAAGCCGCCTCTTCCCTGGTTCCAAGACAGGCTGAAGGTGTCAGGGTATGCAACAAGTGTGTAAATTATCGGCATAATCAGTATGATTGTTGCTGCTATGCTTGAATTGATGCCAAATATCATATAGCCCGCGCCCTGGCCGGACAAATTCGCCTCTTTTGCGCTGCATTGGGCATAAAAACGTTCTACGACTGCACTATTGCTTCGGTGAGCACTTGGGCACAAGGTCCTGCGCATTCTTTAGCAGGTATGAAATGCTGCTGTCAAGGATATAGGTCGTCGCATAATCGTCCTTGCCCCGAACGCTCCTGCCATACGCCTGCACAAGGCGGAGAACGGTTTTCCACGTGTACCACTTCTGGTCACGGTCCTTCATCGCCGAGATTTTCTTGTCGATAAGGTCGGGATATGGCACCTTGACTATCACCCGGAACCACGACAGGTCATCATTCAGATCCACTCCAAGGTGCAATGTAGGCGATATCAGCACCGTTGGCTTTTTGCTTGAATAGTGCTTTTCAAGCACTTCGCTCCTATCAAGGACCGAGCCCGTTTCTATCAGCCTGCAGGCGTTCTCTGCCGATGTTGTCCTTGATGAACTGGAGCTGAGAATAAGAAGTGGTATGGATTATACCCTTTTCATTTTTGTGTGTAGACATGATGTTTTCGACGGCATTGACGATCTTGGGCATGCAATTGAGCGATAGTTGACAAAGGCGAAAAGTGTCCATTATGGGCCTAAAGAGGACTTCAATATCATGGCTATTGATGATGAGCCTGATGTAGCGATGTTCTATGAGTAATTCTTGAAATCTGAAGGTTACCGTGTGAACGACGTTTTTCATGATCCTGATAAGGCATTGCATCGTTTTGATTCACTGAAATCTGGATAATACGATCTAGTACTCACCGATATTGGTATGAACGAGTTGAATGGCCTAAACTGTACCAGCGGATCAGGGCTCTTGACCTGTCAATTAATGTAAGTTTTGTGACCGCTCTTGAAGCTGTAGAAGAGCCGGCTAGTATGCTATTTCCAGGACCAGCCGGTATTCTAAGGAAGCCGATAGTTCAGTAGCGTTTTGCAGAATACGTTAGCGCTGGTTGGGATTAAATCCCACTTTAGGGTAATGTGCGGATAACACTAGATTAACCAATCGGAAAAGACAAGGGATAATTGGAGAGGTTCTACTACTACCAATCAAATCGATAAGCTTCAAAAGCCCGGATATTCTGCATCGACCATGAAATTTCGTATTTGTCTGAGAGATTCTTTACTATAGCCGGCGTCGAAGCATATGTCTTGTCTCCAGTTTCGGTGTCTACCTTTACGACTTTTTGGTTGATGGGTATGCCTTTTGGCATGGTCAATTGATAGTTAAACTTCTTGCAATCTGATGCAAATCTGTAAAAGAAGTGTCGGTCCGGCTCTTCCCAATCATATTCAATCCTCGCGATCCTGCCTTTTTCTCCAGGCTTGAATGGCCTTCTGACTTTGACAAAGAACTCCTTGTGATATGGCTTGTTAACATTCAGGCTCATGATTTCCAACTCTTTGTCGTCCTCATCTTTTACTACAACATTTAAGTCTGGAAAGTCCCTCGCCGTATCCCCGTCCAAATAGTAAAATATTTTATCGATTGGTTCGCTTGACACGTTAACCATATTCCAAGTCATGACGTGATGTGTTAGCATTGTCTTGATGTCCATGACTTCTAGTTCAATAGCAACCTGGTTGAATAGAAAACGACTGCTGGTCTTTTGAACCTCTTCTTCAGCCTTGCTCTTTTGCTTCTTGTCTGCACTTGGTGCTTTCTTGTTGCCAAAGTCGTCAGCATAAATATTGTAGATTAGTATCTTGTCGCCATGTTTAATTTGATAATCACCGATTGGATGCAAAATAGACTTGTACTCGGGTCTCAACATCTTTACATCATTTGCAAATCGCGCAGAAGACAAGATATTCATCTTTTCTGCCAAGTCCATTACTCTTCTAGCCATGATTATCCCGGGTCCCCAGACGTTTTCATGTCCATTGAGGTCCTTTATCATATAAACGGGACCAGTATCAAGTCCTATTCTGAGGAAGACTCTATCTTTTTCGGCGCGAGGTCTATTGTACTGATTAAGCCCTTTATGTACCTCAACCGCCAGATTAAGGGGTTTTTCAGGACTATCACTGAATCCGATAGCCATTCCATCCCCTGTAGGAAGAACCAAGGTTGTATCTGGATCTCTTTGTTTGAAAATATCAGTCCTTTCAACTAGCTTGTTAAGCAGAATAATCTTCCTCGCCTGCTCATTGGTGGTAATCGTGGGATCCGAGCCGGCAACAATATCTGTAAAGAACCAGTGATAGCTTACAGTAATGGGTGGAGGAGTATTGTCAATGTCACTCATTTCAGAGGTTTTTAGTGACGCAAGAATATTGGAGATTAATTCAGAAGAACACATCTTCAAAATGCCCACTGTGGTAAGACCGGCTTTGATTGGAATACGCTGATGTTTCTGTTTGATTTGATCAACAAGCCAGTCCTTCTCTTTATGGTTCTCTTCCATAAGCTCAACAATGAAAGCTATCTGGGCAAGCTTTTGTAATTCCTTTATTGTATTTTCGGACGATATTGATTCAGTATTAACTATGGATGGGGCGCCGCCCTGCTCCATTAGGAGACCAGCGTTAGAACTCGTCTCACTTTGCAAGTGCGAGCTTATACAGTGAAATCTATCTATTAAGTATTCTGTGGATAGTTTTCAAAACCAAAATGCGTTTAGGCTGTCCGACATGAACAAGCCAATCATGCAAACTCACAAGTGGTTACCGCAATGTGCTATTCTAATTCTTGGAAACTACTTGAAATCATCAATTGGATCGGAAAAATGTCGTTCCTAATAATAATGACGTTAAGGACTTTTCCCTACCAACGACTATTTTGAGATCTGGTGCAGGGGTGGAAGAAAATCTCTCTGAGCAAAAAACAGTAGAGGATTTTTCCATTTAATTGTTGTAGCGATTTAAGCGGTTCTGGATGTTGTTATTTTTAGCGAGCACCCATATTTTATTTACCCAATTGATGCAAAAAACTAAATCTACTCGCCCTTTTCTTTTTGTATATTGGGATCGTACAGCCAACATCGGACATAACCACTCGCTGTGGGAAATTCCGGCACGGTTTTTTTGCAGATGTCCATGGCATACGAACATCGGTCGTAGAATCTGCAACCATCAGTGATATTTATTAGGCTCGGAGGGCGTCCTGGAATAAAATGAATTTTCTTATCAGTAGAGTGAAGCCGAGGAATTGCCTTGATTAGATCCTTCGTATATGGATGCTTCGGGGTCTTGTAAATATCTCCAGCAGCACCGACCTCGACCAGCTGTCCAGCATACATGATCCCTATCTTGTCTGCTATTAAAGAGACAAGAGCTAAATCGTGGGTTATCAGGACTATGTTCATTTTCCGCTCATCCCGCAGTGATTTCAAAAGCTCGATTATTTTCTTTTGCATAATTACGTCCAAAGCTGTTGTCGGCTCATCAGCAATTAAAAGATCCGGTTCCATCAGAATAGCCATAGCTATCACAATTCGCTGCTTCATTCCACCGCTTAATTCATGAGGATATTTTTTTGCGACAGAAGCATCTAGTCCAACTGAATCTAGCGCATTCTTTATTTTCTCTTCGGTGTCGCCACTATAACCATGTTCCTTCAAAATCTCCAGGAGCTGGCTTTCAACAGTATACACAGGATCAAGAGCGTTCATTGCGCCCTGAAAAACCATGGCCATCTTTTTCCACCTAATCTTTCGACTGAATTCCGATGGCGTCATGTTATTGAGATCAACACCATCTAGCAGAATGCTCCCCTCTACTACTTTACCTGGGGCCTGCATCGAATGCATTAGCGCCGTGCCGAGTGAACTTTTACCAGAGCCCGATTCGCCTACAATACCTATTGACTCTCTATCGGCTAACTCCAGATTGACGCCATCGACGGCTTTTAAAGGCCCCCTTTCTGTAAAGTAGTAGGCCTTTAGGCCAGAAACAGCAAGCTTGGACACTAAAGGATGGATTGTCTTGCCAATTATAATAGCTTCTGACGCTTCTATGTTTATCCATTATCTTTGACAAGAAAGTGTAGGTAAAATAGAGCGGGATGCCTAGAAATTTACTTCGACGGCGATATTGCTGTCGGCTATCTTGAGGTTGATGCCTTTTCAAATTTCTCCGTCGCAGAACCGATGTGAATAACTATCAGAACTTTTGATGCCTAGGCATCCGTTCTGAAACCACTTCCAGCATTAAATCCAAACCATCCCAACCAGAGAAGGGATCCACCGATAACGGCCAACGGAATATTATGTG
Source organism: Nitrososphaera sp. (assembly GCA_023250885.1). Classification (GTDB taxonomy): domain Archaea; phylum Thermoproteota; class Nitrososphaeria; order Nitrososphaerales; family Nitrososphaeraceae; genus Nitrososphaera. The sequence continues at coordinate 8,798 of JAHEZV010000064.1, forward strand.
GCATGAGCAAAGATGCGCCAAGGTTCTTTTTGCGCTTCAACACCAAGGCAGCAGCAAGTGAGCTCATCTAGGGGCTTGTACAGATCACTATTCGTCTCATAAAATCAACAACACCAAGTTCAGCTAGCCACCCTCCCTTTCCCACATCCAATGGGCAAGCTGATAATAATTGAAAATACCCCATGCAACGATCAGAATCAAAAATGCACTCCAT
>JAHEZV010000016.1 GCA_023250885.1 Nitrososphaera sp.
TTCTTGAGCCAGATATCAGATCCGTCAGCGCGTTGAACGCCTTGCCCACTTGCTCCATCTTGACAAGAACGATAGTATCAGTATAGCAGCTGACTGTGTCTTCGATGTTGATATGGCGCCGCGCGAGCTGGTTGTAGAACGCAATGGCGCACCCTGGTGTCTTGATTATCTCTTCGGGACTGTGGACAATGATAGCAGCCAGGTCGTCCTCAATCTCAAGAATGTCGTCGTGGGCGAACATCGCCTTCACCTCATCAAGGAGCGCGTCGTCAAACACGAGCGTGATCGACATGATGCTCTCAGACACGCTGATAAAATTGCCAACATTCTGGGTCATGGCCTTTGCAACCTTCTCGATCGTCTTTTTGCTCTTTTCAGCAGAGAGCTTGGCGACATCGGTCCTGACGGTTATCGTGCTGCCGGCCAGTATCGATGCTATCGGCTTTTCCGGCACGTCATAGTCGCGCCTTGACCTCTTGAGCGCGGTGACGATGCTCTCGATGCTCGTGTTCTTGCCGCCAAGCAGCTGGTCCACCTGCGGCTTGATTATCCTGGAAAGCGCGCTGATGTTGCAGTAGTCGCGCTGGAGCGAGTCTTGGAACGACAGGTCGTTGTTGACGACCTCTTTGACTGCATCCGTTATCGACTTCGCGTTATTGACCAGCATCGGTCACTATCACCCTGATTTAGGTCGTTCTTGACCAAAAAATATAAATGTAGTGCTTGAAACGCAACGGGTGTAATTGGGAAATAACGGCAAGGTCGTTCTGGCCTACTCGGGGGGCCTCGACACTTCTGTATGCGTAAGGTATCTGCAGACGCTGCACAAGCTCGACGTAATAACAGTCACCGTCGACTGCGGCCAGGAAGACGACTTTAAAGAGATCGAGAAGAAAGCCAAAGCCATAGGCGCGATAAAGCACATCTACATCGACGCGCGCAAAGAATTTGCCCGCGATTACGTTGCTCGAAGCATCAAGGCCAATGGCCTGTACCAGGGCAAGTACCCGCTTGCCACTGCGCTTGCGCGCCCGCTGATTGCCGCAAAGGCGGTCGAAGTTGCAAACAGGGAAGGCGCAACTTCCATAGCGCACGGCTGCACCGGCAAGGGCAACGACCAGATAAGGTTCGACGTGACGATGCGCGCGCTGAACCCACGCTTGAAGATAATCGCACCAATCAGGGACATGAACCTGACCCGCGACGCAGAAATGAAGTTTGCAAAAGAGCAGAACATCCCGATAAGCGCAGAGGCCAAGAAATACAGCATTGACCTCAACCTCTGGGGAAGGGCTGTTGAAGGCGGCAACATCGAGGACGCCGAGTTTGAGCCGCCGGAAGAGGCATTCCAGTACATCAACTTTCAGAACGGCAAGGCCGGCTACATCGAGATTGAATTCGAAAAGGGTGTGCCAATAGCTCTCGACGGTAAGCGCATGACTCTCATGGACCTGATACAATCCGTCAACGACAAGGCCGGCGCGCACGGAGTCGGCATAGTCGATCACATCGAAGACCGCGTTGTTGGCATCAAGTCAAGGGAAGTTTACGAAGCGCCGGCGGCAGTCACGATAATTGAAGCTCATAAAGACTTGGAGAAGATGGTGCTGACAAAGCACGAACTCGCGTTCAAGCGGATGGTCGACGAGGAGTGGAGCTGGCTTGCATACTCCGGGTTATGGCAGGACCCGCTGCGCAATGACTTGGATAAGTTTATAGACGCGACTCAGGCCCGAGTTTCCGGAAAAGTCAAACTGAAGATGCAAAAGGGATCTCTCAGGGTGGTTGGCAGAGAGTCGAAATATTCCCTGTATAAAAACGATCTGGCGACTTATGCCGCCGGGTCGACCTTCGACCAGAGCTTGGCGAAGGGATTCGTTGAGCTTTGGGGCCTGCAGTCCATCATCGCAAACTCGGTGGCTGCAGATGCGACTTCAGACAAACAACAAAAAGGAGGAAAAAAATGAAATCAAAAGTTGAATGCCAAGAATGTGGAGCCGACATCAGCGTTCCAGAAGACGCGGTGGTTGGGGAAATAGTGACATGCCCCGACTGCGGCGGCGACTACGAGATCGCTTCGAAGGGAGGCAGCAAGGTGGAGCTGAAGCCGGCTGAAACAGTAGGCGAAGACTGGGGACAATAATGGTAGAGCTCTCTATCATTTATGACAAGGTGCGCTTTGAAGAGAAGGTTCTGTACGAAAAGGCACAGAGCAAAGGCGTAAAGTCGCAGATAGTAGACGCCAAGACTGTGACTGTGAGCACGGACAGCAAGAAGAAGGACTTTGCCTTTGGCGATGTGGTAATGCAGAGGAGCGTGAGCCACTACCGCGGGCTGTACCTCACAGCCTGCCTTGAGCACTTGGGCTTTAACGTGATAAACAAGTTCAAGGTGGCCGAGACCTGCGGCAACAAGCTGATTACGTCACTTGTGCTGGCAGAGAACAACGTCCCGACCCCCAGAACTCGATTTGCGTTCAGCGCCGAAGGCGCGCTTGAAACCATACATGAGGCCGGCTTTCCGCTCGTGCTGAAGCCAATAGTGGGCTCGTGGGGCAGAGGAGTGTTCCCGCTGCGCGACGAAGAAACTGCGGGCATGATAGTGGAGATGAGAGAAGAGGACGACAGCCCGCTTGCCCGCATCTATTACGTCCAGGAAATGATTGACAGGCCGCCGCGTGACATTAGGTGCATAGTGGTGGGCAACAGGGTAGTCACCGCGATCTATCGCTATTCAGCTGAAAACGAGTTCCGCACAAACGTTGCCCGCGGAGGCAAGGCCGAGCTTGCGCCGATAACAAAAGAGCTTGAAGACTTGGCGCTTAAGGCGGCCAAAGCTGTCGGCGGCGGCATCGTGGGCGTAGACATGATGGAAGACAAAAAGCGCGGCCTCATTGTTCACGAAGTCAACAACACCGTCGAGTTCCACGGCGCTGCCAGCGTTTCAAAGACCGACATCCCTGGCGCAATGATAGACTATGCCGTCAAGCGTGTAAAGAAGTGATGACCAAAACTGGTCATTATTGACCCGCATTAGGTCATATCCGACCAAAAAATATAAATGAGGATTTCTGACGCGAAAATTCTATAAAATGCACAATTTTATTGCAATAAAGGGGAAGAACTGCTAGATGATGAAAGTTGGAGTAGTTGGCGCTTCTGGATATGTAGGCGGAGAGCTGCTGCGGCTGCTGGTCACCCACCCAAAAGTAGAGATAAGCATGGTGACGTCGCGGCAAAAGGCCGGCGAATACGTGCACCGCGTCCACCCGTCGTTGAAGGGGTTCATTGACATTACGTTCTCGCCGATGGACATGGACAAACTGGCAAACAACTGCAATATTGTGTTCACTTCAGTGCCGCATGGCAAGGCAAACAAGATAGTCAAGGACCTGTACGACAGAGGAATGAAAGTAATCGACCTATCGGCTGATTTCCGGCTAAAGAACCCAAAGGACTATGTCAAGTGGTACGGATGGGAGCATCCGTTCCCGGATATGCTATCAAAATCTGTTTACGGCGTGCCGGAGCTACACCGCGAAGAGATCAAGAAGGCGCAGCTGGTATCGTGCCCTGGCTGCATGGCAGTAACGTCGCTTCTTGCGCTCAAGCCGCTGATCGAAAACGACCTTATCGACACCGACCACATTGTGGTGGACAGCAAGATTGGCTCGTCAGGCGCAGGCCAGAAGGCCAACGCCGGCACTCACCACGCGATGCGCTACGGCGTCGTCAGACCATACAAGCCGGCAAAGCACAGGCACACCGGCGAAATTGAGCAAGAGCTGTCAATGATAGCGAAAAAGCAGATCAAGATTAGCATGACTCCGCACGCTGTCAACATCGTCAGGGGCATATTGACGACGAACCACACGTTCATGAAGCGGCAGGTGGAAGAGCTTGAGCTGTGGAAGATGTACCGCAACTCGTACAAGGTCGAGCCGTTCGTGCGCCTGATCCGCGACAAGAAAGGCCTCTACAAGTTCCCCGATCCAAAATTCGTGGTAGGCTCAAACTTTTGCGACGTGGGCTTTGAGATTGACGAGTACAACCAGAGGATAGTGGCGCTTTCTGCTTCTGACAACCTCATGAAAGGCGCTGCCGGCTCTGCGATACAGGTCATGAACGTGATGTCCGGCTATGAGGAGACTGATGGGCTGAAATACACCCCGCTAACACCGGTATGATAGTCATCAAGATAGGCGGAAGCGTAGTCGACGGGCTGCACCCAACGACCCTCGCGGACATAAAGGGAATCGCTGAAAAGGAAAAGCTTGTCTTTGTGCACGGCGGCGGCAAGGAGGTGACTGCGACTGCAACAAAGCTGGGCAAGGAGCAAAAGTTCATAGTGTCGCCCGGTGGCGTGCGCAGCAGATACACGGACAGGGAGACTGCAGACATTTACACGATGGTCATGTCAGGCAAGATAAACAAGGCAATCACCGGCATGCTCCTGCGTCAGGGCATCAAAGCAGTTGGCATTGCCGGGATTGACGGCGGCGTACTGAAAGCCGAGCGCAAGAAGAAATTACTGATCATAAACGAAAAAGGGCGGAAGATGATGATAGACGGCGGCTATACCGGCAAGATAACCGCAGTCGACCCGGCGCTGATACACAACCTTGTTGACAACGGCTACGTGCCGGTGGTGTCTCCAATCGCGCTGAGCGAAGAATACGATTTCCTCAATGTCGACGGCGACAGGGCAGCGGCATACGTCGCAGGCGGCATCAAGGCCGACAAGGTGATATTCATCACAAACGTCAATGGGCTGATGCTCAACGAAAAGCTGGTCCCGGGCATGACGCTGCAGCAGGCTAAAGCAGCACTGCCAAAGATAGGGTTTGGCATGGAAAAGAAGGTGCTTGCCTGCACAGAGGCCCTTGAGATGGGAGTCAAGGAAGCGATAATCGCCTCCGGCCAGATTGAAAAACCGATCTCTGCAGCCATTGCTCACAATAATTGCACGGTGATAACCCCAAAATGAACGGCGAAGACCAACACCTGGCAGCGCTTTACCAGAGGTTCCCGGTGAACCTCGCAAGGGGCAAGGGCGCAAGGGTATGGGACATTGCAGGCAAGGAATACATTGACTGCATGGGAGGCTATGGCGTCGCGCTCGTTGGCCACTGCAACGACAGGGTGGTGGCTGCCATCAAAAAGCAGGCAGAAACGCTCATCACCGCCCACATGTCTGTGTATAATGATACGCGGCTAAAATTCATGGAGAAAATGTCGACTGTAGCGCCGCCAGGGCTGAACAAGATATTCTTTACAAACAGCGGCACCGAGTCTGTGGAGGGCGCATTAAAGTTTGCGCGCAAGTACACGGGCAAACACGGCATAATAGCAATGAACGGTGCGTACCACGGCAAGACGTTTGGCGCACTTTCTGTGACCTACAATGAGAAGTACAGGAAGTCGTTCATGCCACTCCTGGACGGGGTCAAGTTCGTTCCCTACAGCGACCCGGCCAAGCTGGAAGCAGCCATTGACGATACAATCGGAACTGTGATTCTGGAGCCTATACAGGGCGAGACCGGCATCATCGTGCCGCCAGACGACTTGCTGCCAAAAATAAGGGAGATCTGCAGCAGGCGCAACCTTGTCCTGATATTTGACGAAGTCCAGGCAGGTCTTGGCAGGACAGGCAAGATGTGGGCAGGGCAGAACTGGAATACCACGCCGGACATCATGTGCCTTGCAAAAGGAATTGCCGGCGGAATACCGATGGGGCTCATACTGGCAAAGCCGGAGATAATGGAAGCGACAAAACTCGGCGAACATTCATCAACGTTTGGCGGGAGCCCGATAGCGTGCGCTGCAGGCACCGCGACCCTTGAAGCGCTGACCGACGACAAGCTCATTGAAAATGCTGCCACGATGGGCAGGCATTGGAAAGAGGGTCTGAACCGGCTGAAGGACAAGCACAAGATAGTCCGCGAAGTGAGGGGCCTTGGGATGATGCTTGGGGTAGAGCTCCGCTTTGAGGTAAAAGATGTGCTCTTTGACGGAATTCGCAACGGATTGCTGATGTTGTATTCAGGAAGAAACATCATAAGACTCCTTCCGCCACTGGTAATGGATGAAACGACGATTTCCCGCGCAGTTGATATAATGGACACTGTATTAACTAGCGAGGAAAAGAGAAGGAATGTCAGCTAACATCGACGAGACAGACGAAAAGATAATTCGCATCATGCAGGCAGATTCCCGCAAGGCGTTTGTCGAGATCGCCAATGAAATAGGGCTTTCCGAGTCGGCTGTCCGGCGAAGGGTCAAGAATTTGGTAGACAGCAGAGCCATCAAGCGCTTTACGATCGAGCTTGGCGCAAGCGACAAGACAAGCGCTATAACGCTGATTTCCGTGGCTTCTACCGCGGACACGTCGGGCGTATCCGGCAGGCTCATGAAGCTTGGCGGCGTCGAAGTGGTTTATGAAATAACAGGCCAGTACGATATTGCCGCGATAATCGCGGCGCCAGCGATCGCAGAAATTAACAAATGCATAGACGACATCCGCAAGATAGAGGGCGTGTCCGACACCAACACGGTCATCATACTAAAGACGATGCGCTAACTCAGAGTTTTGAGTGCTCAGCAGCATAACGCCGACAAAAGTGTGGGTCGCCAAGAGCAGCAGGAATACGTCCGGTGATCCGGCCATGGCTATCGATGAGTTGGTGGCAAACAGTGCCAGTGAAACGGCAAGCGCCGCGTAGACAAGGTATGCGCCAGCCTTCTTCCCCCTTGCAAGGCCGGCCATGGCAAGGCCGGGGGAGCGATCAATACGACATAGTATATCGTATAGATTGATGGGACCGATTTTTCATCGATTGATGGGACCGATTTTTCATCGATTGATGGGACCGATTTTCATCATATATCAAAACAGAGCAGTAAATCAGACTTACCATCACAAAGGCTATCATCAGACCCATGTAGTTTATTGCAAGCTTGATGTGCGAGTGCAAGCTAATGCTCTGGGACATGTTGGTCACACTGTTGTCGCCCATCATCATTATAATGGTTGGCTAACAGTTATGAGCGTTATGCAGATATCATGTTAACTTTGGTCAAACCTAACTTCTGTTTTCTTTTCCCCACCTTTTAATTAGGTAAAGCACACAGAATCTATTGGACCGGGAAAAATTTTGGGGACATTTGAAGACAAGGACAGAACAGCAAGCCTGGTAAAGATTCCGGCTTCAGCTTGGAAGGTACTTGCAGTACTCAGCAGCATAGCGACCATGGTCATGTATGCAGAGACGATGCTGCTCCCTGCAATACCAGACCTTATTCGCGAGTTCAATGTCTCGTACAGCATGTCATCGTGGATACTCACTGCATATCTTATCCCTGGCGCAGTCATGACCCCGATTGCCGGCAAGCTGTCTGACATCTATGGCAAAAAGAGGATTCTGCTCACCATAATGGCGATCTACATTGCAGGCATTACCATTGCAGGGTTTTCAACCAACATCTACATGCTGTTTGCCGCAAGGGCGACACAGGGCATCGGGATGGCCATGTTCGTCATCGCGTTTGGCATAATCCGCGACCAGTTCCCGAGGGAAAAGATCTCGATAGGGCAGGGCGTGATATCATCCATGTTTGCGTCCGGTGCAGTCATTGGTCTTGTGGCAGGCGGCATAATAATCAGCAACTATGGCTGGCACGCCACATTTCTGTCGACAATACCGATTGCCATCGCGCTCTTTGTCGTGATCTGGCGCTTCAGCTACGAGCGCACCCATGAGCCATGGGAGAAGGCACCCCAACACCCGCCTCCTGCGGCCATCCCAAAGGGCGTTGACATCAAGGGTGCAGTGGCGCTTGCAACCTTTGTCACGTCTTTTCTGATAGCGCTGACGCTGCTTGAAACCGATAGTGGTCAGTCAATAGGCCAAATGGCAACCTTTGTCGCCATAGGGGCAGCCGCGCTTGGGCTGTTTGTCGCGATAGAGCGGCGGGAAAAAGTCCCGCTTGTAGACTTCAAGCTTATGTCGCAAAGGGCGATTCTGCCGGCCAACCTGATAATCATGGTAGTGGGGTTCTCCATGTTCATGGTCTTCCAGACGGTGCCGGTGCTCGTGCGAAACCCCGTGCCGCTTGGCTTTGGAGGTGACGCGGCGACCGCCGGCTATATGCAGCTCCCGTTTGCAATAGTACTTCTCGTATTCGGGCCCACCTCGGGGTTCATCGTGCACAAAATGGGCTCGATCAAGCCAATAATCATAGGCACCTCGGTAACAGCGGCAGGGTTCATCTTCCTGCTTGCGTTTCACAGCAGTTGGATAGCAGTCGCGGCGGGTCTTGCGGTGCTGTCCACAGGGCTGTCACTCACAAACGTGGGGGCGCTGAACGTGACCCTACTCGCCACGCCCGTGCAATTCACCGGCATATCGGTTGGGATGAACACGTTGCTGAGAATTGTCGGAAGCTCGATAGGCCCTGCTCTTGCCGGCGTATACATGCAGATGTACCAATCGACGATAGAGGTGGCCGACCAGCCAGTGGCGTACCCGTCAATGCAGGCTTTTAGCATGATATTCCTGACTGCAGCAATGCTGTCAGTCGCGTCAATCGCGCTGTCGGTATACCTGAAGCGGCGGCTGGGCAAGATGTCGATACCCAACCTTACGTAAAGTAGTTCATATATTACCTGTTTTCTAAAATAACGTGATGTCAAGATCGCACGCAGACCAGGAGACCCAGAAATACCGGGAGAAATGCAACAGCATCCTTGCAATATCGCCGCGCATACGCTATGCCGGCATCATGAACAAGTTTGGCCGCACGCTGGCCGGCGGCCTGCGCAAGGGAGTGGTGCCATTGCTCAGGCAGGATGAAGCAAGGAACGAATACTTTATCGAGGCGACAAGGAACCAGCTCCGCAAGAACTTTGAAAGCTCGATAGGCAGAACCGAATACACATTCACCGAGAATGAGAAGGTCAAGATATTGACGATTGCAAACGAGGATCACTTTTACTACCTCACCATGGACAAGGACACCCCTGCAAATGAAGTGACAAAGATAATTGAAGCTGCAAGAAAGCTGGTCGGATAAGTTATAGTTCCGGCTCTCTTCCCTTGAAGTGCCGGTAAACCGGCTTGATTATCTTGTTGACGTAGGTTGCTGTCGCGCTTTTCAGGTCCATAGGGTGTATTTTATTCGCCACGAAATCGCGCTCGACATCCTTGTAGCTAGAATAAGTCGTATTGCCGCCATACTTTGCGGGCCGCTCTATCACAAACTCGCCAAACTGGTGGAAGATCACGTTGCGCACCAGCTCCAGAACCGGGTTGCCCTCGGCCACTCCAGCCGGGCAGAATGCCTTTGAAATCTTGTCCCTGATCGCCTTTTCGTTGTCGTGGATGAGTATCCCGCTCGCAGGCTTGCTCTTGCTCATCTTGCTAGATATTTTGGTGTCCTCCGCTGCGTTCTCATCAAGGCCCGACCTGACAGGCACTGCCAGGCCCGGCAGCAGATGGTGGTGCACTATTACCGGCACCTTCCAGCCGAGCTTTGGGAATATCTCACGGACCAGCATGTGGATCTTGCGCTGGTCCATGCCGGCGTGCACGATGTCAAGGTCGAGAGCCTTGATATCGACTGACTGCATCGGAGGGTACAGCAGCTGCGAGAGGTCAAGGTTCTTCTCTTTCTCGCTCCTCCCCATAATAGTGAGCGAGCGCATGGTCCTTGCAAGCGTCATGTGCTTGCAAAAGCGCACAAAGTCTTCCCAGTAGTTGTCTGTCTGCCTGTAAAGGTCGCTGCCAAGAACGATGTTGACGCCGGGACAGAAGAACCTGAACGCCTCAGCGTAGTATTGCGAGATCTTTTTTATCCTGTTCCAGTCACCGCCCAGCTTGTCGTTGATGTAGGTGTGCCAGTCCGCAAGGAAAACGGTCGAATGAATGCCGGCCTTGATAAAGTCGTTTATCTTGAACCCGGTAAGAACAAGGCTGCCAAGGTGTAGCACGCCGGATATTTCCACGCCAATGTAATGCCTTGGGTGGGTCTTTGCTTCAAACAGCGCACGGAGCTCGTCTGCCGTCACGACCTCCTCGGTCGGCTCCCGCGTTACAAGTGCAAGCCGCTCTTCAATATCCAATCTTGTATGAGAAATGCCGAGCCAACAGTTCTATAAACTTTGTACCACCACTCCGATTCAAACTAGAGGGTGCCTAGCTGTTGTACTACCAGACATGGGTAACAGATCGTGTTCCTAACATGGGTAACACTTTTTGTCTTGCTTTTGCTTGCAACCCCGGTTGTTTTAAGCGTTTTTCGAATTTCTCTGCCGGTGTCATCCCACCTAAGCCGCCATGTTCCCTTTCATGGTTGTAGAACATGACGAATGCCTTGTACCTTTTCTTCCCGTCCTCCTTGTCTTTTGCCTCCTCTACTTCCAGAAATTCTGATATGACTATCTTGTTGTACGCCTCCACTTTTCCCTGCGCCTGTGGGTAACCCGGCGGCATTTGCTTATCCTTGATGTCGTTGTCCTGAAGGAATTTTTGGAATCCCTCAGAGACAAACTGCTTTCCGCCGTCATGCATCACTTTCTTTGGCTTTCCATTATCTGCGATCCATTCTTTGAGTACCATCAGTGACTCTTCTGTTGAACGCCTGTTAACCCATTCATTCACTCACCACCTTTCTTGAGCAGTCATCCATACAGTGGGTCAGGTACTGCTTTTCTCTTGACCCTCTCAAGTAGAACGGCCCCTTGGTATCCATCTGGACCATGTCGTTGGAGTGTTTCTTCTCAAACCGTTTGTACTTTCTCTTGAGCTTGACTGACAGCACGTTCAGCTTGTGTTTCTTCAGGACGTGGTAGATGGTCTTTGTACCGAGCGATATGCCGTACTTTTTCTTTAACCTGAAGCCTATCTTCCTCGGACCAAACCTGTTGTTCAGCCGGAGTTCGAGGATGAGCTTTTCCACATCAGCTGTCACCTTGCCACACTTGATGCGGTGTGGCCTTCTCGACAGGTCCTTCAGCCCGTCTATGCCATACATGTCATAGCGTTTCTTCCATTTGTACCAGGTCTTTCTCGATACTCCAAATTTGCTGCATATTTCAGAGATGCTCTTACCTGAAAGCTCGGGTTCAGTCACCAGTCGATACCTTGTTTCCAGTATTTTCAATTGCTACACTCCAAGACTGGAGTGTTACCTATGTCAGGAAGCTAAAGTGTTACCCATGTGTGGAAGTACAACACCTAGCCTATTTTTATTACCGGCGCATAGCTGGTAAGCCACTCTTTGTGCTTTTTGTAATCAGGGTCTGCTTCTTTCACTAGCTGCCAGAACCGGCTTGAATGATCCATCTCTATCAAGTGCATGAGCTCGTGGATTATGACGTAGTCGATGACTTCTGGCGGGGCTGCGGCAAGGAGAAGGTTAAAGTTCAGGCTGCCCTTCTTTGAGCAGCTGGCCCACCTTGATCTCTGGCTCTTTATCGACAACTTGCCGTATTTCATGCTCAGCCTGCCCGCAAGCGCCGGCAGGCGCTCAGCTATTATCTTGCCCGTCTGCTCCCTGTACCATTCCTGCACCCCCTGCTTGTACCTGCGTCTGTCAACCACATGGAAGGTTATCACCTTAATAGAGTCAGAGACAACGGCCGACTGCTTCCTGTCCTTTACAACGTGGAAGTGATACTTGCTGCCAAGGAAATAGATCGTGCCCGGCTCATGTTCACCGCAGCGCTCCTTCAGCCTGCTGTAGTACCGGGAAGTTTTGATTATCCAGTCCCTCTTTGCAGAAACAAAGCTCTGAAGCTCTTCGGCGCGGTAGTCTGGTGGCACGATTGCTTCAACGCCGTTGATGCCGGAGACTAGCCGGAGCCTCCTTGCCCTCTTGCTCGTGCGGACGTCGATCCTGATCACACTGCCGGCAAGGTCAAGCGATAAAGTCAACCACAGATTCAGTTTTGGCAGTTGTTAAAGAATTTTTTGCAAAAAGATATACCTTCCCGAATGTTATTTCTGCATATGCCGAGGGGCACCCGGATCAGGGCTGGCGAGCTGGCCAGCAGGCTGGCGGCGCTTGACATCGACGAAGGCATAAGGATAGAGAATGCAGGCGACAAAATGTTTGTCAACAGAAATGCTTCCGGCGTCTTTGTCGTGCAATATGGCAGCGACTTTCAGTACCTCGAATCCGCAAGGCAGGTAGTCAACGCCATAAAAGCAAAGTTCCGCAGCAAGTACGCGCTGTGGGTATATTGAAAATTTGACGCGAACCTGTAGACATTCTAGCTAAATGATTAGTTGATGACGCCTGCTTCGCGCAGTTTTTCCGGCAGGTAGGTTTCTGCAAGGTACTTGAACCCGTGCTTGAAGAACGCGTCCAGCTCACATTTTTCCTTCTTCTCCAAGAATATTTTTAGCTCTTTCTGCCATTGTTTGTCCTGGAACCATGGCTTTTTCTTCATGTCGTTTGCCCTGTTGATATCCTCTTCTGTCGCAGCGAGCCTTGCCACTTCTGGTATTTTGTATTTATCAATGTCGGAGAACATCATGCCGAGCACCTTAACGTCAGGCGTGACGAGCCTTTCGCTGTCATAGCTTAGCGATTCACTGCCGATCTTGTAGCGAAGCGCGATGCCAAGCCCCCACGGGTCGGCGTCCGCAAACACCACCACAGGCCTTTTCCATTCTTCGTTGAGCTTCTTGACCATCATTCTGGTCGCCCTGTCAGGCTCGCCCGAGCCGGTCATCAGGATCGCGTTATATTTCTGGATAAAGCCGGACTTGCGGATATTGTTCAGCACAGTGTCTTTCTCCACGACCATAACAAAGTCCGCCTTGACATCCATTATCTCGACATCGCGTATGTTGGTCGGTATCAGCTGCGAAGTCGCCCTGCTGCCAAGGTTGCAGTCAATGACATCGCCTCCGACCCGGAGCGTGATCGGGCCGGAGATCATACCCTTTGGCTTTGAGGTAACCGAGAACTCTTCCCTCGGTACTCCTGTCAAAAGCTCGATTGCCTTGATGGCGTCGTCAGAATTTTCCTGGCCAGCCCAGAACTTTTGCTTGTTCTTCCCATCGCCCACCGTGCTTAGGGTGGCGTAATACATGCCTCTTATAGTGCTCTCCATTTCTTCATCTAGCAACTTGCGAACAGCGTTAGCCATCACTAGGTACTGGGTAAAAGTGGGAATTTTCTTGGTGCTGTCTGGGCTTATGCCGACAGTCTTGTCGCCAATCGTGAGCATCCTCTTTTCTTTGGACCAAACTGTGTTATCAGAACCCACCTTCGGGACATTCAGCACCGGCATTGTCTTTTGCACCATCAGATCGGTGCTGACGTCTTTCATTATCTGCTTGATGTTTTTGATGACTTCCTGATGACGCTTGTCGGTTGCCGGCATTTACTTATTCTCCCTCCCCTTACCTTTGTTCAGCAAAGGATCAAGAGTCGTCTGGCTCTCCTGCTTTTCGCCTTGCAGCGTTCCAGGTATCACGTCTTTTTTCTTCTTGCCCCTTGGGCTTGACAGCTTGCCCTTCTTCCTAGCCGCGTTGATCGCGATCTGCTCCTTGTCAGGTTTTATCACTTCGCCGTCAATCTCTACAGCTTCTTCAACCTCCTCTTTAATGCGGTCAACTGTTATCTCATCCTTTTCTTCTGGAACTATCGTGCCAGTGATCTCGCCCTTGACGTGCTTTTCTGCAAGCTCTGTGAACGCCAGCTCGAGCTTGGTCGAGTCAACCTTGATGGATTCGGAAATCGCGCTTACAACCAGTGGGATGTAAAACTTGTACAGGTTCAGTCTGCTCGCGGCCTCTTTCATGCGCAGCTCTTTTCTGATCTGCGCGCTTACCTTCCTGTACAGCTCTGATAAGCAGTATTTCATGTATTTCTTCAGCTCGCCTTCTGAGGCGATGCTTTCCTTGCCGGCCGTCTTGTAGGGTATCTTGGTTGAGCATATGTGGAAGAATATATGCAGCGGCAAGAGTTCGACTGCTCTGCCTGATTTCACTTCCACGTTTGCAAACTGCTCCTTGGCCTCTGTTTTCGTGATACCTATTTTGTTTATCGCCACCTCAGAAACGACTTCTCTGGCAACATCCGATCCTTCGTCATACAGCAGCGGGATCTTGTTTGCAAACCTGTAGAGCTTGAACGACGGAATGTCGCCACCGTATGCAATGCCGCACTCTACAATTGTGGGACGGTTGTTGATGACGCAGGTGCGTGAAGCATAAGCGGTCAGCGAAGGTTTTAGTATCTTTACTGAAATTTGCGGCCTCTGGACTTCAGTAGCGCTTGTACCTTCTGCCGCCGGGAGGGCTTCCTTTGTGGTGACTATGGTATATTCGGAGGTCATTCCGGTGGTCAGGATCTCCTCGCCGATTGGGCTCAGGTGATCCGTGTTTGCCTGCTGGAAGGGCGTATGCTTGCATATCTTGACTATGTCGATAAGCTCACTTTCGCTGTACTTGTCAGCAGGCTTGTTCTCCACGCCTGCCTTGGCAATGATGTCCTTTGCCTTTTCGCTTGACATCTTTTGGAACGAGGCTGAAAGCACTCCCTGGAGCGTGGTCTTGTTGTTCATGAAATTCATTATGGCCTTCTTTAGCGTTTGAAGGTCCATGTCTGCGGGGTGGGGTAGGACTTCCTTTGCGGGCTGCGGCATTGCTTCTGTCCTGCGATCAAACATGAGCTTGCCCTCGTCTGTTTCATACTCGATAATGGCGTAAGGGTTGACGACGCTCGTCTGGCTGATGTACTCGTTGATCTTGCTCTTGATGTTGTTCCTTGTGATTGGAGAAAGTTTCGCGTGAAGCACTGCCTCGACCCTGAACCCAGAGTCCCCGGCGATCCTACACTCCTCGCCCTTTACGTCCTTTTTGGCAAGAACAATCGGCTTGTTCGTGCTGATGTCGGTTCGCAGTTCAAAATAATGCTCGGATCCTTCTTCGTGCGACTTTGACCATGCCTTGAGCGGATGAATGGTGTCTTTAGTGGAGAAAGCGGCTATCATTTTGAGGCCGACGCCAAACAGGCCGCGCTGCTGCTTTTCGACGTACTTGCCCGACGTCAGGAACGAGCAGACCGCCACTGGTACCTTGTCTGACGGCACCCCGATGCCGTTGTCTTCGCAGGTTATGGTCCACAGGTCGTTCGCCGGGTCGAGCATCTTGAGCGAAAGCGACAGCCTCGGCAATATGTGCTCGGTTTCGCAGGAGTCAAGCGAATTTTCAATAAGCTCCCTTACCGCCATGTACAGGATGCGCTCGGTGGTAAAGCCTGCCAGGGCCGAGTTGTCGACAAAGAACTCTGATTCGGCCTTTTTGTCGTACCTGACCTTTCCTTTTGTTGGCGGCTTGGACTGCGCAGCTGCAACCTCAACAGTAGCCTTTTGCTTCAAAGACGCTGAGACTATTTCACTAACTCAATTTAACTTTTTACGGTATTTTTTTTGACTCGGTACTAAAAAGTTAAGCCAGCTAGTCTATATGAGAGCCGTACGGCGTCGTCGCGCTCTTGAGCTCCTTTATCGTAAAGCTGGAGGATTCAAGCAAAAGCCGCTTTTTGCCTTTTTGTATGACTATGAAATCCGAGCCAGAACCCACTACCGTGCCATCGACCAAGTCTTTCAGCTGGGTCATGAAAACTACTACGTTGGACTGATTATATAACTCTGTCAAGTTAGAGCACAGCAGAGTTTTAATATCAATTCCAGAAAAGCCAAAATAGTAATGGTTTTCCCCCTGCTTGTACAGGCGGCAGTACCTGCAGATTTACTGATATCGATGATAGGCGTGGCGGCAGCAGCGCTTACCACCTCCAGTTTTTTGCCCCAGATAGTCAAGGCATACAGGACCAAGAGCATGGAGGATGTTTCCCGATATTTGATGAGCATGTTTGCAACAGGCACCGTGCTATGGATGGTCTACGGCATATTCAAGGGCGATCTTGTGATAATCGGGGCAAACGCCACTGCAACTGCATTTAACATAATCCTGCTGTACATGAAGGTTGCCTACGGGACAAAGTCTGCAAAAATAGCCTAGATGTCGCTGTTGTGCGTGAACTGGTAGGGGTTGTTTCGCTGGCTCTGGTTCACAACTGCAACCGCGTTTCTGACAAGCTGGTACATGCTGTCGTGGCAGGGGCATGCGCACATCTTGGTCAAGCCGGCAGCCTCTTTGATGATTCCCTTGCACGACGCGTGCTCGTTGTTGACGCAGTCGTCCGACTTGGACACGCATAATTTTCTGCATAAACTGTATTTATAGTGAGTGGAAAATGTTAAATTGTTTCTTACCCCTTTCCCTAAATTGGCATTTATTCTGAAAGCAGGCCGTGGGGCAGGTTTGAAAGGTTCCATGAAAACAGGCCCTGCACAGTCAAGCAGATCTACGTTAAGGCAAATCCCCGGCTCAATCTGCAATATCATGAAAAGCGGTCGGAATTCTGGAAGGTGATCAAGGACCCCGCGATGGTCTAGCTGGACGACAGGAATGTCGCCCTCGCCGAGGGCGAGACCCTCTCGATCCCGAGGCAGGCAAGGCACCGCGTGGGCGCGTTTGACAGCGAAAGCATGATACTCGAAATCGAGTACGGCAGGTTTGAGGAAAACGACATCGTGCATATTGAAGACAATACAATTGGGCAGCTATGTCGAAAACGCGGATTGCGGCTGCTTAGGTTGATATAGCACCACGTTGGCACATAATTCCACTTTGGTAGAGATGAAAATACTAAAGGGCAAAAAAAGCGAGGGCCTGTCTGTTTATCTGGCTAAAAAGAGCATAACGATAAACTCTGAAGGCGGCGTGCCCGTGCTTAAAGTCACTAACGAGTACGGCAACTCTGTCAGGTACGAAATTTCAGAGAGCCACCGCTTTGACAACCTTCTGGCAAACCTCTGGCAATTCGTCAAGGACAGCCAGCATTAAGCCTATATAGGAAAGTGGAATAGCGGCAGTAGACAGTGCAACTTGTAGACACCTTCAAGGCAAGTCTGGACCCCTCTCTCTTCAGGCTTTACCGCAGGTACCTTTATTCGCGCTACAAGGCCACGGACGAGCTTGCGCAAGCAGAAGTGGTACACGAAAAGGCAAAAGAGCGCCTGCTCAAGATGACGTACAAGTTTAGGCAGAACGCATCATACTTTGATCCCGGAGACCAGCTGGCAGTTGAAATTGGGAATTACAAACTGAAAGGTCCGGTTGGTCTCGCAGCCGGCTTCGACAAGAACTGCGAGGTGCTAGAGCCAACGTCGTACATCTTTGGCTTTCTGAACCCAGGCAGCGTGCTCAAAAACCCACGCACCGGCAATCCCCAGCGGCCAAAGAGCAAAGGCACGGTCAGGATTGTCGTGGACGACGAAAGGGAAGCAATAATCAACGCGCAAGGGTACCCGCACAAGGGACTTGACTACACCGTCAGAAACCTGAAAAAGTTCAGCGAATGTCAGAGGGGCAACGCAAAGATCCTGCTCAATTTTTCCGGCATAACCGACACCTACACCGAAGACGCAGTACTTGATTCGTGCAAGGAAATCCTGACAAGAACCGCATCTTATGTAGATTTCGGCTTTGAGGAGAACAGGACTTCGCCAAACACCGATTTCAACAAAGTATTGCAGACGCCAGAGTTTACGAAAAAAATGATCGACATGATGAACACGCATGTACCTGACAAGGTAAAGGCGTCCAAGATATCGCCTTACGGCAGTCTGCCGCCGTCAGACGAAGAAAGACAAACCAAGCTCAAGTCGATTAAGATCTTTTACGAAAATGGCGGCCAGGTTGTTACATTAGGCAACACCAGGCCAATAGACACCAAGCCTGCCAGGCTTACTCGGAATTTTGCAAGGGGAGTAGCCGGCGAAAGCGGCAGGCCGCTATTACCATACATGCTCAGGCTTGTACAGGACATACACAGGGCATCCCCAGACCTTGCCATCGTCGCATGCGGCGGCATTTTCTCGGGTGATGATGCCTGGAAGGCGTACGAAAATGGAGCGACATTAGTATCGCTCTACACCGTCCTGACCTTCCACGGGTTTGGCGTCGTTCGGGACATACACGATGTCCTGAAAAAGAAACTCGGGAAAGAATCCCTGCAGAATTTTATTGAAAAGCGGGATGCCCGTATCCTGTAAATCCCAACACAAACCACTGCAAAATATTGGAAACCTTTTAATGCATCCGCAATCATTTTCTTCTAAAAAGGGATTTAGAGCGGTGGGAAGGTATCCTAAGGTCGTTCTAACTGCAGATCGCACATTGATGTCGCCCTATCGAGGGATCTCGCTTGCTTCGTTCTTTGGGTGTGCTCCTGCCCTCGACTTTAACAGGGACCATAGCTCCTTCTGGTACCACGTTCTTGGCAATCAGGTTACTCCTAGGGTGCTGTTTGACTTTATCTGCAACCCTATTGACCACACGAACGGCTATGCCAATTATGCTCCTTACGGCCTGAGAAAGGTCGAGGCTGCGCTTTTGAGGGACGGCTACAGGCGGGACGACGTAGTCGTGGCCCACCCTGACCACGTCGAGAAGTTCATCGGTCCGGAGACAGAAGTGGTCGGGACGTACGAGATGGATCCGCTTGGCATGGGCCCAGTCACCATGACGTTCACCTACGGCCGCAAGCACATGTCCTACGACGAGTTTTACAACCGCGACCTTCATCAGAGGATAAACGCTGCCAAGGCGAGGACTGGAAGCAAGGCCAAGGTCGTCGCTGGCGCCTCAGGCACGTGGCAGTACAACTACGACCCGGCCAAGATCGAAGAGTACGGCCTCTACGGCATTGTAGAGGGCGAACTTGGTGGCATCGGCCCAGAGATCGATGGCGCGGCGGGACCCTTCTTTGATGCCTTGGCTGCTGGCGAGTTTGACACGGCCAACCCGTTCAAGAAGAGCCAGTTTAAAGTTGAGATTAAAGAGTTTGTCAGAAACGACAGGACGCTACGCGGCAGGTTCATCCACTACTGGAATGAGCCTTCGGTAGACGAGATTCCAAACATCGTCAACCCGAGCATGCACGGCATGATTGAGGTCATGCGCGGCTGCGGCCGCGGATGCAAGTTCTGCGACGTGACCCTGAGGCCACTGAGGTACTACCCTGTCGAGAAGGTGCAGAAGGAAATAGAGGTAAACATGAAGTACGGCGGCTTGAAGAACGCCTGGGTACACAGCGACGACATTTTCGTCTACGGCCTAAACCCGAGGACCACCAAGAACATGCAGCCGAACAGGGAAGCGATCGAGGAGCTGTTCAAGGGCATCATGGCGACAGGCATTGAGCACTCAAACCCGACGCATGGGACCCTCGCTGGCGCGATCGCAGACGAGAGGCTCATCCCCAACATCTCAAAGATAATCAAGTCCGGCCCGGACAACCACATCGGCATCCAGTGTGGCTTTGAGACCGGCAGCATCAGGCTAATCGGCAAGTATGCAGATAGGAAGCTCTCGCCGTACAGGCCAGACGAATGGCACTGGGTGGTCAAAAATGGCATCAAGACGCTCAATGAGAATTACTGGGTGCCTGCCTTTACACTCATCATGGGGCTTGACAACGACGAAACGCCAGAGGACAGCTGGGAGACGATACAGCTTATCCACGAGATTGAGACGGAGCAGCCCGACAGCAAGTTTACCACGACGCCTCTGACGTTCGTGCCAATAGGCCTGCTTGAGAAGTCGGACTTTTACGACATTGGCAACACTATGGACCCGGCAAAGCTGGGCGTCATGTACAAGACCTGGCAGCACAACTTCAAGTACGGCATCCAGAAGTTCATGGGCAAGGTTGGACGTGACAACCCGATAAAGAACTTATTCTTTACGCAGCTAGCTTCGACGCTTGGCGGCGTGCCCCTGTCGGCAATGGAAAAGTTTGCGAGGAGAAAGGGCCCCGATCACGAGCGGGTCATTGAAAAAATAAAGGCAAGCTACTGGTAACTTATTAAAACATAGCTGCCTTTACAACGGCATGAAAATAGGTATCCTGGGATCCGGAGACGTAGGGCTCAAGCTTGCTGACAGTTTTATCGCAACCGGGCACTCCGTCAAGATAGGAACGCGCAGCCCCGAAAAAGTCGCGTCATGGACAGCCAAGCATGGCAACAGGGCGTCTGCAGGGAGCTTTGCAGACGCGGCATCATTTGGAGAAATTATTATGCTTGCAACCCTGTGGGAAGGGACGCCAAGCGCGTTGAAGCTAGCTGGCGCCAAGAATTTTTCAGGCAAGGTTGTCGTCGACGTTACCAACCCGCTTGATTTTTCAAAAGGCGCGCCGCCAGGGCTAGCCGTAGGTCACACCGATTCTGGCGGCGAAACAGTGCAGCGACTGCTGCCTGACGCCCGGGTTGTCAAGGCATTCAACATAGTGGGCAATCCGCAGATGTTCAAGCCAGATTTTTCGGGCGGGCCGCCAACCATGTTTATATGCGGAAATGACGGGTGCGCCAAAAAGTCGGTGACAGAAACCCTTGACGCGTTTGGCTGGGAGACTGTTGACATTGGAGGGATAGAAGGTTCGCGCCTGCTAGAACCGCTTGCGATGTTGTGGATAATGTACTATTTCAAAACAGGCAATGGCAACCACGCGTTCAAACTGCTGCGGAAATAATTTTCGAGAAAATCTGTTTTAATCGGCCCAATAATACAACGCGCACGTATTTAATGAATTGTCGGAAGTTAGCAAATACGTACTGGTAGTTACGCATTTTCGCGGTTACGAAAAATGGGGACCTAATATGGATATATTTATGCATTATGCATTAATTTGAGCGACTGGCTATTGTTTATACTCACAGCACATTGTAATGGCTCTTATGAGTCACTTAATGCCAAACAACGTAACACCGGAATCGGTGATGGAGCAAGAGACTATTCGCGCAGCAATGGAAATGGCTAAACCAATGGTTTGCGTAATCGGAGCAGGGGGCGCAGGCAGTAACATTGTCTCATGGATCAAGAGCAAGGGTATCTCGGGAGGCAAGCTGATTGCTGTTAATACAGACGCGGCACATTTGGGTATCAGCAAAGCTGACAGGAGGATCCTGATAGGTCCGAAACTGACGCAGGGTAGAGGCTGCGGCGGTTATCCGGAGAAGGGGATGCAGGCGACTCGCGAAAGCATGGCTGAAATTGTAAGGGAAGTGCAGGCAGCAAACATCATTTTCCTGTGCGCAGGCCTTGGAGGCGGAACAGGTACAGGAGCTATCCAGATACTTGCAGACGAGCTAAAGAGGGCAACTGGCGCGCTGGTCGTAGGCGTTGTCACGCTGCCGTTCGCAGTTGAGCGCTTTAGGTACACAATGGCAAAGGAAGCATTGCTTGGCCTGCAGAGGTCCTGCGACACGGTCGTTGCAATCGACAACAACAGGCTGACAAGAGTAGCGGGCAACCTGCCGCTGCAACAGGCACTTGGCGTTGCCAACGAGCTGGTCGGCCAGTTCATCAAGGGAACGACAGAAACCATAACAACAGCGTCGCTCATCAACATCGACTTTGCAGACCTGACAGCAATCATGGAAGGCAGGGGATTGGCTGCAATTGGCGTCGGCTTCAACGACGGCATTGACAGGATCGAGCAGTCGACAAGGATGGCTCTTGACACGCAGCTGCTGGACGTCAAGGACATGTCTATGGCCCATGGTGCACTAGTGCACGTAACTGGTGGTGACGACATCACCCTTGAAGAAGTCACGAGAGCAGGAGAGCTGGTCACAAGATCCTTGCCACAGGACGTCAGAATCGTGTGGGGCGCAAGAGTCGATCCGGCGATGAAGGGTAAGGCTCGCGTGATGGTCGTTCTCACAGGCGTGGAAAGCACCTTTGGCGAATCGCCCAAGATTGCCCAGGCGCCAGTGCAAGAAGAAAGGAAGAAGCGCTTCCTCGGAATGTTCTAAGCCGAGGATCACACCTCTTTTTATTTTTCATTATATTATTCAGAATATCAGAATTCTACCTGACTAAAATCCATGGCGCCGGCTTCAGATACTTTCGGCTTCCTACAATGCACATTCTTGTTTTTCTCTAGTCTATCTTTATCTTCAAATTCCACGCTAAACGTCTTGCATTTCAGCGTCACAGAAACCTTTGGTATTATGACGAACGAATAGGATTAAAGGATTTAGATCTTGAACCGTTGTGCAGATTATATACTGCAAATTCAAATTATTGGCTATAATGCCTGATTATTTTGAGATAGATAGGCTAGTCGAGGACCTCGCAAAGCTGTATTCCACTGCGTGCGCGACATCGTGGTTCAAGATAATGGGGACCAAGCGCCCCACAAAGGAAGAATTCAGGAACAAAGTTGCAGAATTCATGGAGCATTTTGAATACACACTTGCTGCCTTTCCGCAGACACCCGCTGCTGATCAATTCAGGGAACACGCGAAAAAGAGCCTCGAAAATGAAATTACTCGTGTACTCGCTGGTGAGAATCAGGAAGTGGAAAAGCGCTACAAATACTACGTCGACTACAACTAGATCTCTTTTCGCATCTGTGTGATGAACAGCTCCATAAACGTTGCCCGTTCTTGGGCAATTTCGCGGGCACTATTTGTATGCATTGACTTTTTTAGGTTCAGTAGTTTCGTCTGGAAATGGTCAATTGTCCATTCTCTGTCGTTTAGCTCCCTACAATACTCCGAGAACGGATCATCAGGATTGTAGAATGCCCTGCTCTCTGATCCGCCTACGCTGAATGTGCGCGCGATTCCTATTGCGCCAAGAGCGTCCAGTCTGTCTGCGTCCTGCAGTATCTTGCCTTCTAGAGTTGAAGGGACAAGCCTCTTTGAGTAGCTGTGCGTCCTTATGCAATAGCATATCCTCTCAATCTTGTCCTGTGGATACCCGTAGCTGCATAGCCACTTTTCTGCTATGTCGGCGCTGGCATCTGCTGACTTTGATGTCTTGCCGCTTCCCTTGGGATAAACCACCAGATCGTGCAATAGCGCTGCTGGAAGCAGTACTTCCATATCTGCGCCCTCGCTGCGCCCTATAAGCTCGGCATTCTTGTACACGCGCATTATGTGCTGGAAGTCATGCGCCGGATCGCGCCCTTCCAGTATCTTCTTTATCCTTCTTTTAATCCTGTCCAGCATTATAGTGGACAGGATTTCATCTGCATTAATAAAAGTAGCTCGCAAATCAGCTCTGCTCAAAATGCGAGAATTCCCACCTTACGTTTTCATTCAGGAATCTTTGTTTCAAATCAGAAAGTACCTAATCATGAGCTGGGATCGAACTACAACATGATATAGAGCTTGTAGACTATTTTCGCGCTATTATCATGCCGGTCAGATCGATGCTAAAAAATGTCTTTAGGATCCCGACATAGGTCTGGACAGGCGGAGGGATTTCGTTCTCGCAGGCAACCCCCATGTTCCACGCGTTTATCCATATCACCATACCCTGCAGCATGTTGACAAAGCGCCGGTACTCGCCGGGCACGACTTCGAGCGCGTCGATGTAGCGCTCTGCAAGCAACCACGCCGCGGCAAAGTCGATGCAGTCAGTATGGTAGATCGCCTTTATCTGCTGCCGTATCGACCTCGCGCGCTTGAATGGTTTTTTGCCGACAAAAAACGGAAAATCTATCTTGTCAGGCAGCGTCATTCCAAGTGGCGCCCATATCGTTATCACCCGTGCGCCTTCCCTTAGCTTCTTGAAACGCTTTATCATTGCATCAACCATTTCCGGGTCGTTGAACCAGAAGAGCAACACTGTAGCGTCTGAAATGTCGGCTTTTCTGATGTCGGCGTTGACTATTTCACTATTACTGATGCCGGCGATCTGTTTTCGCGCCTTGGCAGCCGTAGCTTTGTTCAGCTCGATCCCAACAGATTTCGTTATTCCAAATTCGTTAGCCGCAATCGCGACCGCGTTGCCCTGGCCGCATCCAAGGTGGTAGAATACGTCGCTCTTTTTCAGCTTTGCAAACTTGAATATCTTTCTTACAACGTTCTCAGGCAATGAAACAGCCTCTCCCGTGACTATCGACTGCGGCAGTGAGGAGAAGAATTCGTCTAGTTTCAACCGTACGTATGATTCCTGTCCGATAATAAAAAGTAAAGTTTGACCGCGCCGCCGTACCAATTATTATACCCCGGCGCTTCATATAACGACGTCATGACAGTGCATGCGGAGATCAGCATAGTGCCGATTTCAGGAAGACACGACACCAGCATGAGCAAGGAGGTAGCTGCTGCATTCGACGCTATTCACAAGATAAGAAGCCTCAAAGCTAACCTCACAGCGCTCGGGACTCAGATCGAAGCTAAGGACATTGGCAGCGTCCTTCAGGCAGTCGAAGCTGCCCATCAGGCCGCCAAGTCTGCAGGCGCCAAGCGCGTAATATCTACAGTCAGGATAGACGAGCGCCTAGACAAGACCCAGACGTTGCAGGACAAAATAAAATCTGTAAAGCGAAATCTGAAAAAATAATGGGCTTGAATCATGACTTTAGAATCGATTTTCCTTCACGTAATAATTTCATTGGGCATACTGCTCTTTGCCGCCAAGCTGATGGCAGAGCTGTTCCACAGGATCAGGCTGCCGGTGGTACTTGGCGAGCTATCGGCAGGCATCATAGTTGGCCCCTTTGCGGTAGGCGGCCTGCTGCTCTTTAACGGCGAGCCGCTTGTAGCGCTTGACGAGACAGTGCGCCACATTGGCCAGATATCTGCTGTGGTCATACTGTTCGTTGCCGGCCTGCAAATAACTCCGAGGGAGTTCCTGCGGGGCGGGGCGGCGTCGTTCACCGTCGGCTCAATCGGCGTGGTCGTGCCTTTTTTTGTCGGGTACTATGTGTTTACCGCCTTTGGGCTTGAAGCCCTGCAGTCGATGCTAGTCGCTACCGCCCTCACCGCCACGAGCATCGCCATCTCCATACAGGTGTTGACAGAGCTTGGCAGGATGCACTCAAAAGAAGCGCGCCTTATTTTGGGAGCTGCGATAGTTGACGACATCTTGGCAATAGCCGTGCTTTCCGTGGTCACCACCATGGTGCAGACTGGAAACATTGCCCCCGATGTCATAAAGATCACCTTGCTTGTTCTCTACATACTCGGGATATTTGCGGCCCTGCTTGCTGGCGCGGTGTTCATAGTCCCAAGAATACTGCACGTCGAGCGGCTGTGGAAGTCAAAGGGCAGCATCGAAGGGCTGGTGACTGCCGCATTTTTCGCAGCCGCCGGCATCGCCGCGTTCGTCGGCCTCTCGCCTATCGTAGGTGCATTTGCGGTGGGCATGGCGGTCGCAAGCACGCGTGTCATAAAGCAGATAGAAGAGTATGTTAGCAAGCTCGAGATCATTTTTGCGCCGCTATTCTTTGCCATAATAGGAGCACAGGTCGATCTGCGCGGTGTCAACTCGGGCGTCCTCTACCTTACCGGCTTAATAGTGGCTGTAGCAATAGCGACAAAGCTTGTTGGTTGCGGGCTGCCTGCCATGATCTTCCTCAGGAACAAAGGCAAGTCTATGAAAGTAGGCATAGGCATGGTTTCAAGAGGAGAAGTCGGGCTGATAGTGGCAGGCGTCGGCGCGTCTGCAGGGGTACTCTCTGCCGACATTTACACGGCTGTCATCATAATGGTTGCAGTGACCACGATAATCACGCCGGTATGGCTCAAGGTGGCCTATAAAAAAGATCCTCCAGAGCCGGCGGCAGTGGTGGAAAAAGAAGTATGATTATACCTCTAC
>JAHEZV010000017.1 GCA_023250885.1 Nitrososphaera sp.
TACGTCCATGATACCGGCACGAGCGCCACATCCGGTTTGGCCGTGATCATTTCAGGAATGTCGTCGGTGTCTCCTGTGTGGTATATTCGGATACCGTTTGCGGTAAAGACAAATCCGACCTTGCCGTCTTCCTTTGGATGGAACTTTTTGTTGGTGTTGTATGCCGGAACTACCTCCACGGGCAAGCCTTGGACTGTCAGCGAGTCGCCCGGCGCAACCCCCTTCATTTCCGCAGCATCGGCAGCCTTTAGCTGCTCGATGCACTCTTTGGCGGCCACGATGCTAGTCTTTTTGCCTACTATGTGCTTTAGATCGTCCATACTGAGGTGGTCAAAGTGGTTGTGCGAGATGAAGACGATGTCGGCGTCGTTCTTATTATGCTGCACTTTTGAAAGCTGGTACGGGTCGATGTAGATTGTCTTGCCGCCGGACATTATCCGAAAGCCGTCGTGACCAAGCCAGTGGAAGCTGACTCCATTAAACTCCATATAATGTTGGCATTCTGAAATTTATTTAAATGTGATCCCTGGGCTTTGGCTTTGGATTTGCGACAATCAGCCTGTCTCTGCTGAGGGTGAGCACCAACACCTCGTTGGCGATAAGCCGCCGGCGCAGGTTGGTGTCTATAGTCGCGACGGCGCACCTGTTCTTTACCGCGTACTCGATTATCGAGTCGTCGACGTGCCGCGCCTTTGAGACAGCCACGGTCTTGAACCTTGCTTTTGCAAGCTCCAGCGCTGTCTTTGCAAGTGTAGACCTCTTGGGGCCGGCCTTCTCTACCAGACGTTCAAGCTCGCCATTAACAATGTCCGGCACAAGGAAATCGAGCCGGCCAAGCTGCGATTCTATTTTTGCAACCTGCTTGATGGGCTTTGAAACAAGGACCATCAAAAAGCTGGTGTCGCAGAGGATGTCCATGCTACAGGGCTGTTCCTGATCCAATGAGGCGCCACCTCTCGGCTATCCTCCTGCTGAGAGCAACCCTGCTCTTTGGCATCAAGCATACCGGCTTTTTCAGCTTTACTTCAATCTTGCTGTCCCGCACATTTGTCACCGTGCCAACGCTCGCGGCGGTGCCGATGTTGAGCCTGATAGGCTCCCTTACCTTGATCGGCTCTACCTTGACCATCTCTGCGGTACCAACAGCGGTGTCAAAGAGGTGTGTCTCCACGGTGACGTCTTCAACGTCCTTTGGCAGCGTGCTTGGCTTGCCCACAACAGAGCCGATTAGTGAGTCGCTCTTTGTAAATGTAGGATCTAATCTCGTACCTATGGCTACAAGGCCGCCGGGCTTGACTACGTTCACCAGGCCGGCGCCTGTTCCAAGCGTTGAAATTTGAGAAGTTATAGGCTCGTACCTGCCTTTCTTTTCGTCCAAGAGCCCTGGGCGGATCTCTATTTCGTCGCTGACATTGAACTCGCCCTGCACCAGCGCGCCTCCAATTATGCCGCCCTTGACCTGTTTGACAGGCGCGCCAGGCTTGTTGACGTCAAATGATCGCAATACGTGCATTATGGGCTCTACATTCTTGGTCCGCGCCGGCGTCTTGATGTTGTTTTCCACGGCTTCAATAAGCGCTTCGATGTTGAGCTTGTGCTGGGCCGATACCGGGATAATAGGAGCCTTTTCAGCAACGCTCCCCTTTACAAAATCTTTAATCTGCCTGTAATTGTCAACCGCCTCTTCATACTCTGTCAGGTCTGCCTTGTTCTGCACAAGAACTATTTGCTGGATGCCAAGGACCGAAAGTGCAAGAAGGTGTTCCCTTGTCTGAGGCTGCGGCACCTTTTCGTTTGCAGCCATCACCAATATTGCTCCGTCCATGAGGGCTGCGCCGGAAAGCATGTTGGCCATCAAGCTTTCGTGGCCCGGCGAGTCGACAAAACTTACCACGCGTGACAGCTCGCTCTTGCCCCCGCAGTTGGAGCACTTTGGCTGCGTGCTGTAGCCAACGGACGTCGGGCATTTGGGGCACTTGTAAAACGCGGCATCGGCGTAGCCGACCTTGATCGTGATGCCTCTTCGCAGCTCTTCGCTGTGGGCGCTGGTCCAGACGCCGGTTATGGCCTCGACGAGGGTCGTCTTGCCGTGGTCAACGTGGCCTGCGGTGCCGATGTTGACGCAGGGCTGGTAGCCATATTCTTTGATATACCAATCCGGCAGGGTCTCTTTCCAGTGCAACAAGTATCGTAAAATTCTCGGGGATATTAAGGTAAGGAACTACTTCTTTTTCTTTGCCGGCTCGGCAGCCGCCGCTAGCGCCGCTGCTTCGGCCTGCTTTTGAGGCAGTGCACCTTCAACCAGCATGCAGTTCAACTGGTAAATTTCTTCGGTGACCATGTTGCCCCTCACCAGCTTTCTCAACCTGGCCTCGCTCCTGTTGCCAACACCGGTAGAAAGCAGGACATATTTCTTGACGCCTCCGTGTACATCGGAGCGCATCGGGGTTCCGGACTTGTCGCTGCCGCCAGTTATCTTTAGTTTGCCGCCGGCCACCCCAATCACTGAAGCATCGATCACGTTGCCTATCCTTGAGCCCAGCAGCGGCTGTGCAGCCCTGTCCTTGAGCTCCTGCGCAATCGTCTTGCCCTTTGTGTCTGAAATGACCAGTTTGAACTGGGCCAAAGTAAAGTTCAGGCGCCTTCAACGTTTAATTAACCTTTGGGCACGGCTCCTTTTCTAATATACACGCTAGCGTTTCCAGTCCAGCAGGCGGGTCAATTATTTCTCCTATTCTTGATCTTGGAAGGGTTAAAAGCTTCCATTGCCAAGCCTATGTATTGGAAGCCGAGCAAGAGAACAGCGAAGTTATTGAATGTCCCACCTGCGGGTTTGAAATGAAGAACCTGACAGCGTGTCACATGATCTGCTCAAATTGCGGAGCTCACCTTGACTGCAGCGACAAGGGCGGCGTCTGGTAGCTACAACGGGTTCCTGTCCCAGCTTGCCTGATAGTTGTCTGAAATATCTACTGCCTTGCCCTTCATTATCTCGATATAGCGGTCGTAAGTAGCAGTGAAGCCGCAGTGCCCGCATTTTACCTCGGACATCTCGTCGTTCACCTCGGCCTTTTTGCCGCACTCGGGGCACCTTGCTTCAAGCATCTACATGATTGCGTACATACGCATCGTTAATAAATTGTTGCCGCCCTTAGGTTGCTGTTGACGAAGATAGGCGACGCCTACAGGCGGCTCCACGGCATGGTGACAGACAGACCCACCAACTTTAGCTGGGTCATAGAGGGCAAGCTGGCCGGGTGCGGGCTTCCTGTCACAGGGGGCGAATTTGGGTGGGTAGTCGACCAAGGCATCAAGTCGATTGTCACGGTGAGGGAAGTCGCGCTGCCCTCCGACTGGTTTAACGGTAGCGACATTGACTACCTGCACTTGGCGGTTGAGGATTTTGGCGCGCCCAACATGGAAGAGCTTGTACAGGCAGTCGATTTCATAGACCAGCAGATAAGCAGTGGCAAGCCGGTGATGGTCCACTGCACCGCCGGCAAGGGCAGGACTGGCGCGGTGCTTGCGGCTTACCTTATCAAAAAGCAGAATCTTACGGCGGATCAGGCGATAGAAAAGGTGCGAGGCATGAGACCCGGCTCTGTGCAGTCGATATCGCAGGAAACCGCGGTGTCGATGTATGACAAATACCTGAAAAGCAAAAAATGAATTATTCAGGCACGGAATCGCAGACGAGCTTGCCGTCCTGAACCTTGACAAACAGGTACCTGTTGTCCTTGAAGATTAGCGTCAATTCGCCCTTGCTTTCCTCCGCGTCCAGCAATTCCTGCCCCTTTATACCATCAAATTTGGCCATTCCAGTTATAATGAAAAACCGGAGCTATTTAGAGTGAACGCTTAGTCGACGATCTCTTGGTCTAGGCTTTCAAGGCACAATGACAGCAGCTCGTTGCTCCTCTTCATTATCCAGTCGGGGAACTGCTCGAAGGTAAAGACAAATTGCTGCTGAAAGTTGGGCGGCATAAAGCCGCCGTGCGTCATGACCTGCACGACAACGTACTGCTCGTTGACCGTGGCGATCTCTTCCTCCGCGGAATGGTCCATCTCCTCGATGGTGTGCCGATAGAGTACCACGGGCCTACCCGTCCTGCCGGCTATTATCGAGGCCCTCCGCAGCCGGTCCCTCAGCCTGCTCATGACCCAGCTGTCGAGGGTTACCTGTTCGTTGGTCAATCAACGCTTCGTCAGAAAATATCTATCTAAGATGATATGCCAAGAATTGTTGACCTGCCGAACAATAGTTTTTACTTTTACAGTAGGTGGCAATATTTCTGCATCCCTGCTCCCCTGTATTCAGACAATAGGAATGAGCAATATTACATTGTAGCAGCAAATTTGCGCGCCATCTGGTGAAAATTTATTCCACGGATATTTTAAATTCCCTGCCGTCAATCTCGACAGCCTTGTAGTTGACCATGTCAAGCGGCTCCTTTGACAGCACGACGCCCTTTACGCGCACCAAGTACGTCAGCTCGTCCCTCATCGCCGACAGGGTCGGAATCTCTTCGTCATCAAGGCCTGCAACATAAGCGGCGTTGAGAATGTCTGTCGGGTTGTACTGCCGCTCCTTGCGCAGCTGCTGGAGCTGCCTTGCCAAGTCTCTCAGGAAGCCCTTGGCAGTCAGATCCTTGTCACGCGTGGTTGAGACGAACACAACCAAGTCGTCCCTCTCAGACGACGAGTATCCTTCGGCTGCATTGTATGCAATCTCGACGTCAGACGGCGACAGCTCGACTGTCTTCCCGTCGTAGGCAAGCAAGTAACTCCCCGATTTGAGTGAGTTGAGAAAGGACTGCTTGTCGACGCTTTCAAAAGCCTCCGCCACTTTGCCGATGTCGGCCTTGACCCTTGGCGCGACGTTCTTTCTAACAAGCGTCACGGTAACTGAAATCGGCATCTTGCTGTCAAGCAAGCTCGTCGCTTTCCCAAGCTGCGAGCTGTCGACAATTTCTATCAGCCTGTATTGCCCGGTATTGAGCTGACTCTTTAGTGCGTCTGAAACGCCCTCGATGTCAAGCGACTGCAGGCCCCGGCCGCAGATCATGACTTCCTTGATGGGCCAGCGCCTCTTGAGGCCGGCAAGGTTCCTGGCCGCGTTGGCAAGCGATACGATCTCTTTGATCCTGTCAAACGCGGACTCGACCCTGGCGTTGGCAAATTTCTCGTCGCGATGGGGCCAACTTGCAAGCAGGACGCTCTTTTTCTTCCCAAAGCAGGTGAGGTAGAGGTATTCTGTGATAAAGGGCGACAGCGGGTGGAGCATGATGTCGATTTGCATCAGCACGTGGCCGATGACAGAATACACCACAAGCCGCCTGTCCAAATTCTCGGCGCTGTCGTCCCAGATTATGTTGCGAGTAAGCGGGACGTACGTCTGGCTCAGGTGGTTGATTATGAATTCGTCAATCGCTTTTGCACCTTCGTGGAAGCGGCAGAGCGAGAAAGAGTCAGTCACTTCAGTTATCAACCCCTGCAGTTTGGATAAAAGCCACACTTCAGTCTGCCCAAGCAAGTTGCTGTCGGCAACCCACTGCAGAGTGCGCTTGTCCTGATCGAATTTGTCAAATTCGCTGTTCTGCTTGAAATATACGTGCAGGTTGTGGAGAGTGCTCAGGATCTGATAGGACCGGGTCTTCATCTCGTCTAGGCTAAAGTTCAACGATTCAATGGGCGATGACTTCCACATGAAATACAGCCTGACAAGGTCGACGGGGTTTTCGCTCAACAGGGTACGCGCTTCGATTACGTTGCCAAGGCTCTTGCTCATCTTGTTGCCCTTTTCGTCTAGCACGTGTCCTTGGAACAGGAATGACTGGAACGGCGCCACCCCGGCCTGGTTCATGATGACGTTTTCCATCAGGAGCGTGTATGCCCATCCTCTTGTCTGGTCGATACCCTCCGTCAGGAATGTTGCCGGGATTAGATCATTGTATTCCTGATCTGTAAGCGACGCGTAAGGGGCAGCGCCACTGTTGTGCCATGTGTCAAGGACAAACGACTCGCGCTGCATTGTCGCGCCGCACTTTTCGCACCTTATCTTGATCCTGTCGATCCATGGCCTGTGGAGCTCAAAGTCCGGCCCGTCTGGCAGCTCGATCGCCTTTTTCAATATTTCTCCCCTTGAGAACAAAGCATCTTTGTGACCACACTTGCTGCACGACCACACCGGGAGCGGGGTGCCCCAGATTCGCTCGCGGGAAATGCACCATGGATGCTGTTCTCGGATTATTTCCACGAACCTATTCTTTGGCGGCTCGAAAAAGTACTCGACATTTTGCGCGGCTTCCAGTGGTTTGTCGCCCAGCTTCTCAATGATGTAAAAGTATTCGCGCCGGGCAAGCCATACCACTTTGTGGTGGGAACGCCAACAAGTCGGGTACTGGTGCTTTATCTTACCCAGCTTTACTGAAGCGCCAGCCTCCTTCATCGCCTGCACGACCTTTATGTCGGCGTCCCTTACGAAGAGGTCCTTGAACGAGCCTGCCTTTTCTGTGAAAAATACCCTGTCGTCTATAGGCACGAAAATCGGGACGTTCCTCTTCGCAGCTATCTCAAAGTCCTCCTCGCCGTTTGCCGGCGAGAGGTGCACAAGGCCGCTGCCGGTGGCGGTGTCGACAAAGTCCTCGGCGACTACAAAGTGGATCGAGCCCGTGCTTGCCAGCTCGGCAAGACCCGGTATCATGTGTAGCAATGGGTGGACGTAATGCTTTCCGTCAAGCTCGCTCCCCTTGATCGTCTTTTCGACTGCATAATCTTCAACCCGCAGCTCCTTCATCAGGTCCTGCATCCTGTCCAATCCGACTATCCATTTTTCACCATTGGCTCGAAGATAGTTGTAATCGGCCTTTGGGTTTGCACCCACCATTTCGTCCGTGACAATCGTAAAGGGCATCGTGGTCCACACTATCAGGTACGCGTCTTCGTCAGCCAGCTTGACCTTGTAGTAGAATGATGGGTCCTCAACGTTTTCATAGCCCTGGTTCACTTCGGCGTTTGAAAGCGACGTCTGGCACGAGGGGCAGTAGGCGACTACCCTGAACCACTCTCTCAACACGCCGCTTTCCCACGCTTTTTTCATGTACTGCCATTCCCGCTCGATGTACTCGTCGCGGAAAGTCCAGTACGCCTTTTCATAGTTGAACGACATGCCAAGAAGCTTGTCGGCTGCGACCCACTTTTCGTTGTAGGAGTGGATTATCTTTTTGCATGTTTCGACTATTTTTTCAACGCCCACCTTGTTGACGTTTTCGACCTTACTGCCGGTCAACCCGAGCTCCTTTTCAGCCTGCAATTCTACCGGCAGCCCCTGTGTGTCCCAGCCAGCGCGAAAGATTACTTTCTTTTTTCGCAGCGTGTTAAAACGGTACCAGAGATCCTTGATTATCCTTCCGCGGAGATGACCCGCGTGGGGCTCGCCGTTCATCGTGGGTGGCCCCTCTATGTAGCCGACGAGCTCTCTGCCGGCAAGCTCGTTCTCCAGATGAGCCCTTAAATCGAGATTATCGAGATAATTGCGCACCTCATTTTCGATCGCCTTGGCGTCGAACTTGGTGTTAAACTCCATCTATGCGAATGTCGATAGCGCGGCCTGTGTTTATATTTTTGGTCAGATATACAACATCGTCAGCCATCATTCATTGAAATTAGCAGGCGGCAGGTTAACATCAACGAGCTGATGCCGCGACGGATCTACTCCAACCGCATGGTATATGAAACCAGGGTGCAATTACCTTTTCAGTCACAGACTACTAGAAGATGCGCGATGAAGTTCTCCGTTTGGATAAATCGATAGGATACGTAGGGTTGGCTGGTCATCTTGGTAACCTGATTGCTACCATGTACAAGCCGGGTCTTGTCGCCCTCTCTACCGAGGAGGAAACAGAAGCGTACACCATACAGGCTATCCAACGAATGGGTGCTATTCGGGGAGGCCGCAAGGTTGGAAGGCTGGAAGGCTGGAATACGTGGTGGGCAGATTCGAGAACCTAATCAGAGCGACGGTTCCAGCAGTATCTGCCAGATGGAACAAATTATATCTTATGCTGTCCATGGATCTGGATTCTGATCCAATCATGATAATTGAAAACAAGGTGCTCTCGCACATAAATAGCATGATGTGGCTCTTACCCAAAAATTAATCCGGCCACGGCACGTTTCAAACTAGCGGGACCGGCAGGATCCGAACTAGAGTGCCAGAATCCCGATAAACACAGGTACAAATACTATTGCAACAGTGTTGAGCAGCTTGATCACCGTGTTGAGTGCCGGCCCGGCAGTATCCTTGTACGGGTCGCCTATCAGGTCGCCAACGACAGCAACTGCGTGAGCCTCCGTCTTTTTCTTGCCCTGCATTTCGATGTATTTCTTGGCGTTGTCCCATGCGCCTCCGCTGTTCGCCAGATGGTACGCAAGGAACAGGCCGCTTACAACTGCGCCCATTAGCACGCCCACCACTGCAGTTGGTCCAAGAAGCACGCCTGTTATGATGGGCGCCGCTACCGTGACAAGCGCTGGCTTCCAGAGCTCTTTCAGGCTTGCAGTTGTTGCAATGTCGACGCATCTGGCATAGTCCGGCGTGTCCTTGCCATCCAAGATGCCCGGCTTTTCCTTGAACTGGCGCCTAACCTCGTCTACCATCTTTGTTGCAGACCTGCTCACTCCTGCAATAAGCTGGCTTGTTACAAAGAACGGTATGAGCCCTCCGATCAAGAGTCCGATTACGAGCCCCACGTCTGATAGCGAATATTCAAACGTCATTGCAGGGAAAATCTTGTTGGCTTCGTGCTGGAATGCTTGTATCATGGCAAGCGCCGCAAGTCCCGCGCTGGCGATTGCAAAGCCCTTTGTTATTGCCTTGGTGGTGTTGCCGACTGCGTCTATCTTGTCTGTTATCGTGCGGTTCTCATCGCCCATGCCGGTCATTTCCACGATGCCGCCGGCATTGTCGCTTATGGGCCCAAAAGCGTCGATGCAGAGCACGATTCCGGCAAGGCTGAGCATTGCCATTGCAGCCATAGCAGTGCCATAGATACCCATGAGTGGGTCCTGTGTTATCCCAAATGTGATGCCGTATGAAACGCCAAGTACCACCACTATTGCAAGCATGAATGGGCCGGTCGACTGCATGCCCTTGACAATACCGGTGAGAATGTTTGAAGCATAGCCCCACTTTGTCGAGTCAGCGATTTCCCTCACGGGCTTGTACTTGTAGTTGGTGTAATAATCCGTGATTCTTTGAATTACTGGAACCAGTATCACACCAACGACTGTGGTTGCAAAGAGCGCATACGAGAGCGTGTTGTAACCCAGGAAGGTTGTGGTGAAGAAAAAGTTGAGAGCAATAGCTATGGCGGCGCTTACAATGAAGGCGACATCGAGGGGCTTCATAGGGTCCGATATCTTTCTTGACGTTATGGTCATGGAGCCAACTATTGACGCGATCAGCCCGGCGGCTCCTATCAAGAGAGGGTATACAACCAAGGGATTCACGGGTATGCCTACCAATGGAAGCGCTGTGGATGCAAATCGGTCACTGCCTATCGCCTGCAAAGACGCCGGGACGATCAGCGCGCCAAGCAGCATTGCCGCTAGCACGGTTACAATGTACGATTCATAAACATCAGAGCCCATGCCGGCCGCGTCACCTACGTTGTCACCCACATTGTCTGCTATTGTGGCCGGATTCCTTGGGTCGTCTTCAGGGATTCCTGCTTCAACTTTGCCCACCAAGTCGGCTCCAAGGTCCGCCGCCTTTGTGAATATTCCTCCGCCAGCCCTAATGAATAATGCTATCAGACTTGCGCCAATTCCAACCCCAGCTATCGTGAGCGGGTCGGGATAAACAAAGTAAAGCACGGTGATAGCGATCAACGCCATCGCCGGCACCGACAGCCCTACTGTTGCACCGCCCCTAAAAGCGGCGGCGAATGCCGGTCCTAGGCCCTTTGAAGTCGCCTGGGCTGCCCTGACTGCAGCCTTGACAGTAATTTTTAGAGCAATTAAGCCTGCAAGGCCAGAGAGTGTAGCACCAACTGCGAACGCAACTCCGTTTGAAGGGCCAGAAGTAAATCCGATTATGATTGCAAGCGCGATTGCTGCCGGTATAACTATCTTGAATTCGCGCCTCAAGAAAGCCTGAGCGCCAGCCCTGACTGCTGACGAAATATTCATCATCTGCTCAGTTCCGCTATGCTGCTTGCCAACCCACACCGCAAAGCCGGCCGCAACTCCCATCGACGCAATCGCCGCACCGATCGGAAGTACATTTTCAAATGCCATTAGGTCATTCCATTAAATTGGATATATAAAGGCTGATGCGGCAAGCAGCATAAAGTACGAGCTGGACGCAGAAACCGGTGCGGTCTTTGTCGACAGGCGCCTGTTCACAACATTGGTCTACCCATGCAACTAGGGGTTTGTGCCGCGAACTCTGGAAGGCGATGGTGACCCTGTTGACGTCCTTCTGCTGGGCGACTATCAGGTGGTCCCGATGTGAATTATTAGAGCAGCGCCTGTAGGTGTGCTCGACGGAGGACGAAGAGGGACCCGACGCAAAGGTGATAGCGGCTTTGATACCAAAGATAGACCCCAGTTTTGTAGGCATGAAGGACATAACGATATCCCGCGCTACATCCTAAGCCAGATCGAGCACTACAAGGAGCTCTAAGAGGGCAAGTACGTCAAGGTAAAGGACTGGGAGTCCAGGCAGGTGGCGAAAAGAAAGATTTCAGGAGCCATTGAAAGGTTCAGGGCGCAGGAAGATAAAGTAGTTAGAGCGCCTTGAACTGGTCGCTCCACCGCATGTAGGCCCTTATCATGTCGATGCTGACAGAAGGCTTCCTGATCTTCAGGATCTCCTTAAAGTCGATCATGTTGATGGGCCTTGGGTTGGTGCCGACTTCCATCGCCTTGCCGCTTTCAAACAGCTCGTTGACGACCCTCAGCTGCACCGACTGGCAGATGTCCTTGATGTCACTTGCGCTGTAGCCTTCGCTCACCTTGGCAAGCTCGTCCTCTCTGAGTGCGCCTTCGACGTTAAGTGGCACAGTGTACTGCGTGAAGAGGTTCGTCCTCGACGCGGTGTCTGGAAGTGTGACATAGATTCTTTTCTGGAACCTACGCAGGAATCCTGCCTCAAGGCTCCAGGGCTTGTTGGTCGCGCCGATGACATACAATTGCGATTCCTTGCTCTTGCCGTTGATGCCGTCCATTTCAATCAGGAACTGGTTCTTTACGCGGACCTCGCCTCCGACTTCGCTGTTGCGCGTGCCAAGGAGCGAATCGATTTCGTCAATGAACAGGAGGACTGGCACGCCCTCGCTTTCGTTCAGGCTGCGCGCCATCTTGAACAATTTTGAAATGTTCTTTTCAGCCTCGCCGAGCCACTTGCTCATCATCGAAGCTGCGTCGACGTTGATGAAGTAGCCGGCAATTTCTGCAGCTGCTGCGGCTGCAAGCAGGGTCTTGCCGCATCCCGGCGGCCCGTAGAGCAGTATTCCGCGCGGCCATCCAAGTGGGAACAGGTCGGCCCTTTTCATTGGGTAAACGATGGACTCGCGGATAGCCCTCTTGGCGTCTTCAAGCCCAATGACTTCGTTCCAGCTTACGTTGGGCTTTTCCTTCATCACCAGATCGTCAAAGTCGGCCTTGAGCGTTTCCACGTTGGCTGACTTTGTGCCATGAGATGCTGTAGGCTTGGTTCCGTGCCCGTTTGAAGGCTGTTGCTTTGTGTTGTCTATCTGGGCTGGCGATGACCTTTCTTCCTCTTCAAGGCCGTGAGACATCTGGAGGGCTTTTATCCTGTTCTGGTAGGCGTTCGCCCTCTCCATGTAGACCTTGTTTAGCTTGTAATCAGGGTAAATCTGGACCAGCTTGACCAGCGCCTCTATCGCGCGCTGGTACGACTGAATTGCCATCCCCCGTGACCCCTGAGAATCCAGCCGGATTGCCTCGGCTGCATACTTGCTAGCGCTATTTTCCAGTTCCTGTGGTGCGAGACTCATAATTACAGTTCAAAGCAGAATTGATTCGGGCTTTGAATTACTTGGGTGTAAATCTATCTTGCCTAGCTAACAAAATTATTTGCACCTATGCCGGAACGCTTTCCGGTTCCTCTTCCTTTTCCTCTTGCGCCGGCGCCGCCTCTTCTTTTACCTCGATGGTTGCGGCATTGGCGTTGCCCGCGGCCATTGCTGCGGTAACTTCTGCAAAGATCGCCGGCTCTATCTCCTGCCTCAGCTCCGCCGGTAGCCCCGAGGCTACCTTTGAAATTGCGTCGAGCATCTCTTCCAGCGCGGCTTCTGCCGCCGGCACCATCTGCTCGATGTCGTCCTTTATCTCGCCGACAGACGACGCGGCGTTGTCGATTATCACGATAAATTCTTCCAGGAAGCGGGCCGACTCGATCTTTTCCGACATCTCGTGCAGGATCATCTCGCCGTTTTTCACGAGCTCGAGCACCCGGGCCAGCTCCTGGCAGCTCTCCGTGCTGCCCTTCTGGTTGAGGGTAAAGTTGATCCGCGACTCGAGCCTTGAGCGCAGCATGCCCATCGCATAGGCATTCCGCTTGAGGCTGGCGAGCGCAGCGTTCGCTCTCTCCTTCATGAAAGCGTTCTTCTTGAACAGCAAATGCTACTGCCTCGCAACTGGGCAAAAATGGCAAAAAACTGCACAGTCAAAAGATGTTGGCAGTTTGCCTACCATAGCTTGCCTAGCAAGCCCAGCCATATGCTGGCCTAGGCAGGATTCTGTGGCATTACCGGCAAGTCGGGGATGCCGGGGAACTCTTCTTTCATCTTTTGCTCTACTGCCGTCGACGCTTCTTCTATGAGGCGCACGGCTTCCTCGTTTGCAGTCTCGAAGTTGATAGTGTAACCGCCGACCTGGCCGGCGTCGACCAGTATTCCGCTCAAGAGCTCGGATATGACTCCAAGCTCTCCCTCCATCGCTGGCACGTGTGGCGTCAGGGATGACCTCAGGTTCTTCACCACCGCCATTGCTGGGCTCAGCACTATCACAAGGTCGCCAAAGTCAGAGGCCGACAACAGCTTGGCTACCAGCTTCTCGAGCGCGACCCTTGACAGGAAGACGACCCTTGAGACCTGCCTTGCCGTTGCAAGTTCCGACGAGAGCACAATCGAGTACTGGGCGTTGTTCTCCTTTATCGAAGTCACCAGCTTGCGGAAGACCTCCTCGTCCTTTGACTTGAGCGCCCCATGGAGCTCCTCAAGCCTTGAAATCTGCACCTGTATCTTTTTCTGAACTGCGTCAAGCCTTGGCTTCAGAGGTCCACCTGGCTTTGGCGGCGAAACGGTTTGATTGTCATTACTGAGTATTGACTCGGATTTTACCCACCTTGAATTCATGCTGGCTTGGTTTATGGCACTTGAAATAATACTTGCCATGTGCCGGAACGTTTTGTAACTGCGGTAACAAGCTCCGGCGGTAACAGCTTGACATTTTTTCGAACTTGGCGCAATCTATTTGACCAATCGTTTTACCTTCATTTTCCATTCTGAATAGATGTGCTTACTGACAGTAATAGCGATCTTCCAGGCAGCCTAGAAGAGTTTGGGCTGTCAAAGTATGAAGCAAGGGCGTACCTTACAATGATAGGCAAGGGCTCGCTTGCCGCAAGCGAGATAGCGTACTATGCGAACCTCCCCCGGACAAAGATATACCAGACGATAAAAAAGCTGGAGAAAAAGAGGCTGGCAATCATTTCGAAGCAAAAGCCACTTATCTGCAGCGCCATCCCGCCGGAGGAGGCGTTCGCCGAGATAGTCAACCTGCACGAGCGCAGGGTGAAGAACATGAGGAAAATTGTTGACCGCTTGCAAAAGATAAACGACGAGGGCCAGCGCCCCATGGGTTCTGAAGAGCGCAGGTACTTCATACTGGACGCAAATTCAGCATTGGAAAAGATAGGGAGCCTGATAGCCGGATCGCGCTCGTCAATCACTGCGACCCTCGACCAGTGGGGCCTGAGGCTGATCTCGCAGTGCAGGCCATCCCTTGTCAGGGCGGTCACTGCCGGCGTGCAAGCCCGGTTCATACTCGGGCCGCAGTGCATTGGAAGCGAAAATGTCCTCCAGCTGCCAGAAGGAATCGAGCTTCGGACCGGCGAAGCGCAGTCAAACGTGATAATAATTGATTCAACTCACATGGTGTCTGTCGACAGCAGCAACGGAAAAGCCGCGCTCTTCCCCTCGACAGATTCGTTTGGGGCGCTGCAGTCCAAGAACTTTGAAGAGGCATGGGGCAGGGCCGGCGAAGTAAAGTACCTGCTGGATACAGAGCCGGCGGTGGCTGCGAAGGCAGTCGAGCTTGCAAGGATAGTGGAAAACGGCCTCTCGCTCAGGATGTTGGAATACGCGGTGAGCGGCGCTGACATGCCTGCCGAGCTTGTGGAGGACATTGACGAAAAGTACGGCCTAAAGATATCAGACATGAGCGCGGCGGAGATGATGGATCTCGTCGACATCGCCCTCAAGATAAGCTGCCTCGGAGGATTAAAGCACGACAGGAGCAACAACATCGTGAGCCTCCAGTCAAAGGTGGACACCAAGCACGTCCTGCCGTGGGCGCTAGTGCTTGGGTCGTACTTCAAGCGCGCCGGCAACGAGCCCCGCATCATGCAGCAGGGCAAGAGCGCGCAGCTTGTGCACCTCCGGCTGTCAAGGCCGGTTTGACATAAATATCGAGTTTGTATAAGACAGGCAGTGCGCACGATTATGGTAATTGCCATCGCTGCAGCGGCGGCTGCAGGGATTATAGGTGGAGCCATCCTGTACATCGGTCCTCTTACCCGCACAGCCAGCGAGCCTGAAACAGGGCAGCGGGACCTCGTTATGGGCTGGGCGACCCCGAGCAATAACGCCTACCGGCAGGTCAACATCACCGTAAATGGCGTCGAGCTCTTGGCCGACATTGCCGCGACCAGCGACCAAAAATCCATGGGGCTGGGCGTCAAGGACACCCTCAACGATAATGAAGCGATGCTCTTTCTGTTCAAAACAGAGAGCAAGCATACGTTCTGGATGAAGGACATGAAGTTCCAAATAGACATCATCTGGCTTGATGCTGACAAAGAGGTGGTCCACATAGAGCACAGCCTAGAGCCGTGCATGCCCGATTCCTGCCCGACGTACACGCCCAACGACGACTCGCTTTACGTGCTAGAGACCGTCGCTGGCTTTGCGCAGAAATACAACGTCACTGAAGGCACTCCAGTTGAGTTCGAGCTTACTGATAGCTAGCGCCTGAACAACTTTACTATTTTTGCCATCGAGTTTATCGCCACAAAGAACACGCCCCATGCAACCAAGGAACTTGTCATTGACGCCTCGTAAGGTTGGCTCCCTGTCTGTAGCAGCCCGTACTGCGTCAGGACCCTGGTTATCGAGAATATCACTTCAGAGATAGAAAAGGCGGCAACGAGCTTCTTTATGTCCTGCCTTATCCGGCGCGAGTCGCGCCTGCCTGTCGCAGGGTTGACGTACTTGCTCCGGTTGTCGGCGTAGAACAGAGCTGCAAAAACCGGGATGTAGATGCCGTATTCCATTGCAAGCGCGGCTGCCGAGTTTGCAAAATCGTTGCTGTCGTACTGCGCATACAGTTGCGACGCGTAGGCGCTTGCAAAAAAGCCGCCGGCACCGGAAATTATCAGGTTCCTGTTGAACAGTATGGCGTCCTTGTATCTGCTAAAAAGCCGGCACCCCTGCTCACTACAGAATTTCTGACGTCGTTTGCTATTAAGGCTATTCCGACGTTTCTTCGTCTTCTTCAGCTTCTTCCTCGGCTGCTGTTTCTATCCTTTCCTGCAGCTTTTGCACTTTCCTTGCAAACACGAGGTACGTCGTGTGCCCTATCATCCTCATAGACGGCCTGGTCATCCCTTCCCTTGCTTCCATGTTGCGGATCAATAGCTCCACGCAGTCAACGTCGGCATAGCCGCTCTTCTTCAGCTCTGTAGCCGTCTTTTCGATCTGGTTCATCGTTGGGCAGATGGCTACGAACGCGCCGCTG
Organism: Nitrososphaera sp.; assembly: GCA_023250885.1. Lineage (GTDB taxonomy): Archaea > Thermoproteota > Nitrososphaeria > Nitrososphaerales > Nitrososphaeraceae > Nitrososphaera. Next base: position 16,048 of record JAHEZV010000017.1, read on the forward strand.
CCTTTTAGCGCGTCGTGCACCTGGTCAAGGACTGTCCACGGGTCGCCGAGGTCTACTATTGCGACGTCGGCGTCGCTGACGTCAACGCCTTGGTGCGGATCGTGCTGGTGCAGCGTCACGTACTGCGACATTCCGGCCTTTTCCAGGTTGCGCCTTGCTATCTCCATGAATTCGGGGTTGACGTCAAAACTGTAAATGTGGCCTTCTGGCTTGACGATGCTTGCCATGAACGTCGCAAGCGCGCCGCTGCCAGTGCCAACCTCCACCACTTTGGAACCGTTCTTGAGGCCGGTGCGAGCCGCGATGTAACCAAGGTCTTTGGGGTACACTATCTGGGTCCTACGCTCCGACTTCATGATAAAGTCGTGAATGGTGGGCTCTATGAGAAAGATGAGCTTGCCTTCGGTAGTCCTGACCGCCGACCCGTATTCCATGCCTATTGCTGCAGAAATGTCGATGATGCCAAGGTGGGTATGGAGCTTTTTGTCCTGTGTCACCTTGGTGAGCCACTTTTTGCGCGGCGTGTGGAACAGCAGCACGTACGAGCCTTCCTTGATCTTTGTCAAGACATGCGGATAGCAAGTAGGAGGTGATAAAAATCAATCTAAAAGAGTAGATGTATTATAGTTTCTAGTTACATAACAATTAACTATCGTCCGCATAAGGATGTTCCAGATCTCTTGCAGGGGCTTTTGCAGAACGCACCCCAACTACGTACCGGTGAGAGATCGACTACTCGAAGGGGATGAAGGTGTGCATCACCTGCGACAGGGCAATATTCGTGGGCCTATAGTACTTCCACTGCCCCTGCTGCAACGAGAGCCTGCGCACAAAGCCGCAGTACTACCACGAAAACAGCGAAGCGGCAAAAGAGTCGATGCAGCGCCGCCACTGACTACATGCGATCAAGCGCGGTTATGCCCAGCACGTCAAGCGCGTTTTTCAGCGCGACTCCTAGAGCCTTGACAAGGGCAAGCCGCGCCATCCTGATGTCGGCATTTCCTTCCTTCAGCACAGGCACCTTTTCATAAAACAGGTTGAACGTCGTCGCAAGGATGTACGAATAGCGCGCAAGCGACTTTGGCGACAGCGACCTTGCGGCATCCTCAACAACAAGATCGAGCTTGGCTATCTCTTTTATCATGGCGATCTCTGCCTCGTGCGTCAAGAGCTCGAAACGGGCGTCATTGTCGACGGTCTGACCCGACTTTTCCAGTATGCGCTGCGAGCGCGCATAGGCGTACTGCAGATACGGGCCGGTGTCGCCCTCAAGGCTCAGCGATTCTTTGACGTCAAAAGTGATTATCTTGTCAAGGTCCTGCTTTATCATGTTGTAGCGTATCGCGGATATCGCGACCTCTTCGGCTGTGGCGTTCAGCTGCTGCTCTGTAAAGCCGGGGTTCCTCATTTTTACTTCTTCGTATGCCTTGGCATGCAGAGTGTCAAGCACATAGTCGGCGTTGACGTAGATGCCCTTCCTGCCCGACATGTGCATGAACTGCCGGTCTCCGATGTCGATCCCAAACGCCTTGGCAGTGTCTGAGCTGAGGGTCACCGCCTCGTAACCTAGGTGGAAGTATTCACGTGTGCCGGCCCCGATCTTTGAAAGCACCTGCGATATTATCCTCTGCAGGCGGGCCTGCCGCGAGTCAATGATTGTAATAACGCGTTCGCCCCCGTTGAATTCCTTGGATGCAGGCTTGCCTCCGCCAAGCATCGTGGCGTAAAGCGTTGAGCCGTCCCACTGTCCGACAAACTCATGGTAGGAGAACGGATCGTCGACAAGGCCGAGCTTCCACGCGGCATAAGGGATGTCTTTTGCGATGTACGTCGCAGTGCCGTCGCTCCTTACAAGGACCTTGTCCTCTTCGTCCTTGGCCTCTATTACCCAGCAGCCCTTGTTCTTGCCTTCCTCTTCGAAATGGGTGATCTTGCTATTCTTTAGTAGCTCAAACGCCTTGCCCCACAGCTTCGACACGACGATGTGCGACTCGAAATTCAGGAGATCGTAGCGCGCCCTCATGCGCCAGCACGTTTTCAATTGCTCATTCAGAACGCGCAAAGTGATGTCTGCAGCAAAGCGGGCGAGTTCGGATTTGCCTTCCTCCATCTCCTTGAGAACCAGCTTGCGCTTTTCTACCAGCGGCGGGTCCTTTTCGTACATCTCGTTTATCTTGACGTACACCGCATCGCCGCAGTAGTGGTCAAACTTTTTACCCTTGGGGGGTTCTACGTCAAAGCCGGCGAACTTGAAGCCGACGACTATGTCGGCGACCTGCAGGCCGGAATCGTCGACGTAGTTGAGCACCGTCGCTCGGTGGTTCGTGGCCTTCATTATGCGGTAGAGCACGTCGCCGATTATCACGTTGCGCATGTGGCCCACGTGGAGCGCCTTGTTGGGGTTGACGCTCGTATGCTCAATGACAATGTGCCGGCCCTGCCCCGAGTCATGGTATCCATAATTTTCCGGGCTCTTGAGCGCCCGCGCAAGCGTTGCTGACGACAGGCGAGAATAGTCAGCCTTGAAGTTGATGTGCCCAGCCGGATGGGCTTCGGCAGACAAAACAAGCGTATCCCGGATTTTCAGTTTCAATCCTTCAACGAGCTCGGCTGCAATCTTGGGCGGGGCTTTTTTCAGCGGCTTGGCCAGCTGGAATGCCACATTGCAGGCAAGGTCGCCAAACTCCTTGTGCTGCGGTTCAGAGACGTCAAAGTCGACTTTGGGACATCCTGCATCATCAAGAGCCTGCTGGAGCAGCCTGCGCACCTCGTCTTTGAACAGCCTGAATGTCATTGCGCTTTCACTCCAAGGTACTTGAACGCGACATAGTCTATCGCTTCGACAAGACCGGCTCCTTCGCTCCCGCTAACCACGTGATCAGCCTTTTTCTTGACTATCTCTTCGGCGCGCCCGAGCGCGATGCTGCAGCCGCAAATGTCGTACATCGGCACATCTGTTTCGCTGTCGCCTATCGCGACTGCCTCTTCTGGGTCTGCCTTGAGCATCTTCAATGCTTCTGCAAGCCCGTATGCCTTGTCGACCCCTTTTTCGTTGATGTGGAAAGCGTACTTGCTGTCCGAAAGATACAATGGCAAGCCGTGCTCTTCCAGAATTTTCTGGCCTTCTTTCATGTCAAACGCGCGGAGCAGCACGACTTCGGTCATCCTTGGAAAGACCGGCTTTGTCTGAACGCCGTCGATGCTTTTCTTCAGCACTTCATAGCCCTGCATGCATTTTTCCCTGCTTGCCAACAGCTTGTGCTCCTGCGGTTCGATTGTTATTGCGCCGCCGTTTTCTCCCACCGCGACTCTAGTGGTGCCCCCAAAAACTGCAAGGATGTACGCTTCGATTGAAGATCTCCCGGTGACATAGACTACGTTGCAGCCCAGCTTCTCAAGGTAGCGCAGCTTTGCAAGCGCCGCCAGATGTATTGCACCGCCGCCATTTGCAGTAAGGGTGCCGTCGATGTCCACCGCGAAAACCTTGATTGCCAAGCGCGGGAATAAAGCATGGTTTGAATATTATAAGTGTTTGAAATGCAACGATCAGAATATTATAACTTTGGAAATTGAACCTTCTGTGACAGCGGCAAATTGCACAAGATGTAGAACTACAACGGTGCTAATTGTCTAATAACAGCCAGTGACTCAAGGACAACCTATCTTATGCGCGGATTCTATTTTACATTCATTTGGCAAAGTCGCTTTATGAAGTCTTCTTACATTTTCTCAGATTGCTCAAGTTCGTGAACCACCAAATACATAGTCATTTTGTTAATCTTCGAGGGCCGGACCGCGGTATAGAGGATGCAATAACTTGGCAGGTGACGGTAGACATGACAATATTCACTCGTGGATACAATGATTGGCAGCATTCGTTTACGGGCGAAAGATGCCTTCCTGCTGATGCCAAAGACAATGAAAAGAAGTACTGATGTACAGGGCATAGCAGCATCAATCAAAATGCCCAACTGAACATCTAGAGCGTGCAAGTTTTCGTTAGGGGCTGTTTACGCCATGTCCATCGTAACTGAGCCTTTCAGCATCTCGCGAAATGCTGCGATGTCCTGCGGCGTTATGATGGTGGCTGCCAGCGGTGCTACCTGCGGGACTTCCAGTGCCGGCGCGGCGGGCGATTTTTCGGCCGGCTTTATTTTGCCCGGCCCTCTTATCCTCCTGTCGGTCAGCGACTTTTGCTTCTTGACGTCTATCTTGATCTTGAATCCGTACTGGCCGCGGTTGCTCCACTTGTCCACTTCGACAATGTCGCCGGTGCCAACCAGCCTGTCGCCTTCGGCCGTAACGACTGTAAAGTCTGTCCTGTCGCCCTGCTTTATTGTCGATAACTTTTCATAAAAGTGCTGCCAGTCAAGCGGGTTCGTGACGAGCGCCTGCACCGTCAGCATGTCGCCAACCGAAACTTCCTTGATGTAGCTTGACAAAATTTCAATGTCGCATAATCTTGCATACACGTTTAATTAAAGGCGCTTCTAGCATAAATAACTTTTGGAAATAAATGCTGTAATTTGAAATAAGCTTGATTTATTTTTAGACATGTATGGATAATATAGCAAATTGCAAGATTTAGTGTAATTTCTAGGTCCCAGTAAGGCGATAATGCTTGGAGCGTTTGCTATTCTTGCACCTTTTCCTCAGGAAGCTGGTAGTTTTCGCCTGTGACCCGCGCTTTCTTATTTCTTTTGTTCAGATGCTTTTCATCTGCGCTGGTGGGCGCCACCTTGTAGTCTTCGTCTGACACCTGCTCGGGCGTCTTGTCTTTTTGCTCGCTCGTGTACTACATTGCCGGCATGCTTCTTTAAGACACTATGTTTCATATAAGAGCAAATCCAACGACGTAGTCAGGGCCCGTCGCCTAGTCAGGACAGGGTGCTGTTTCTTTCAAAAAGAAAGCATAAGCCTCCGAAGCCAGTTGTCGTGGGATCGAAGCCCACCGGGCCCGCCTTCTTTTAGGGTCGAGTACCTTAAATTCTAGTCTTCATCATGAGTAGTTGATGCCAAATGCTGCCCAGCGACCAGAAAGCAAGCACGCCTGGCTTCTAAAAGATGATGGGGTCAAACGCTGGTATAGAAACATGGAACGCGGCAGCATCATTACAGCCGAAGTATCGCTGCGTCGGCTTGGCAAGGCGTGCGAGCTAATCGACATGACGCCTAAAGAAATGATTAGCCAGGCCAAAAAGAATATGAAACAATTTCAGAATGACTTGGAGGACCTGGTCTCAAAGCTGGAAAACGATGGCAAGGCGCCGCAGTACGTCACTGGTATTATGAAAGTCGTAAAGTCATTGCTCAGCTATAATGACATCACTGTTACACGCAAGATAAAGATCAGAAACGCATCTTCTACCCCGACTATAGAAAATGAACAGGTTCCATCACAAGATGAGCTCGCAAGAATCTTTAGAAACTCTTCAAGCAGGGTTAGAGCTGCTGAAGCCCTGATAGCGTTTGCCGACCTACGGCCCGAGTCTCTGGGAAATCATAATGGTTTTGATGGTCTGAAAATTGGAGATTTACCTGAGCTCAAGGTTGAAAACAAACAGGTCCAGTTTGAAAAGATACCTACACGCATTATTGTCCGAGGGCCATTGAGCAAGACCCGCCAGAAATATTTCACATTTCTACCATCAGAAGGTTGCGCCTATCTGAAGGAGTACCTTGAAGCTAGAATAAGAGATGCGCAGGAGCTAAAGCCCGATAGTCCGCTAATTGAATATGAGAGGATGTCGGTAAAAGTCAAGCCCCATCTTCCAACTAGAAAGATTACTGCTCTAATCAGGAAGGCGATGCGGAAGGCGGGCGTATACAAGCGCCCCTATGTACTTCGTGCATACGCAGAAACGCAGCTAATAATAGCCGAGTCGAAGGGCAAGATAAGCCACCCATACCTTCAATTCATTGCTGGTCATAAGGGTGACATCGAAGCTCGATATTCTACAAACAAAGGAAGCTTGCCGCCAGACATGATAGAGGGAATGCGAAGTGCATACAAGGACTGTGAGCCATATCTATCTACGATGGCAGAGCTAACACAACAGAGCACGATAGTAAAGGAAGCAAAGATCGAAGCTTTAAAGAGCGTCGCCAAGTCAATGTTCGGAATCAATCTCCTCGACGTAAAAATAGCCAGAGAGAACAACGACAAAAAGCAGCTAGACCAAGATGAAACTATCGAGCTCTTTGAGGTGGAGATAAAGAAGCTAAGGGAGCAACCTGATCCTCAACTCATAGTCCATGAGAATCGGCTGGAATCGTACTTGCGGGATGGATGGCAGTTTGTTAGTGTCTTGCCAAGCCAGAAAGTGGTTATAAGAAAGTAGGCGCCAACAATGGGCAGGTTATTAACGAAAGCGACTGCATAAAGGTCAACCAAAACACATGAATGAATAAGAAGGAATGGCCCGAAATCCACCACAAATTGAGAGTACAGGGATTCAACTGGCTAGCAATTGGGAAAGATAGCTGTTGGATTAGGATGGAAAATAAATACTGAATTCGGATCAAGGATCAGACTTCAAAATATGGTTAATATTCTGCCTACACCATCCTTGACTCAAGATCAAAGATATGGCTGCAATGGCAAATTCCGATTTCCCAAACGACCTGTCTAACAAGGTCTCTAATTTAATCGGACAATTTGTTAACACGTCCCGTGAACTTTTGCAGAACAGGGGCTTGAATCTAATCCTGATGCCGATGTTTCGGAATCATAATTATTTTGTTGCAGTTGATTCCTCAATTGTCCATTTTGTTTTTACCACTGAAGGCGTGACCTCATCCATAGTTTCGATACGGGAACGAGATTTACGAAGCAAGGGCAAATTGCAAATCCAACTGTAGAAATGCGCTTGTATCTGCCATTACCTCGCTGACAGGTCGAGACAACCTGAAGGAAGGAGCTAGAATTCTGAGGCAAAAGGGTTACTTTGGCTCAAATGAGGAAGAATTTGTAACAGCTGCTGGAGAACTTCTAGCAAAGCTGTTTAATGCTGCATCGAAAAAGGCTCACATCCTCCCCTCCCAGATAATGAGGAAGATGGACTCTTGGTTCTTTCAATGGCTGAAAGCATTCTGAACTTTATCGTTGCTAAAGCACTTAAACAAACTCATGATAGGGCAAAGCTCTAGGCAACCGCGACGCTTCAAAAACAAGCGTGGCGCATTAGGTTGCAATAGCAACCGAGTTTGCAGCAGCACTCGATTTCTATTAGCTTAAATAAATCACTAGCGACGCGTACATCGCTTAAAAGAATGGGTTATGATCTATTACGGCTCTACTTCAGCAAGGAATCCTAAAAATAAAAAAGAGGGAAGCGCTGCCGCTCTTCGCGGACAGCCGTCTATGTGAACACAGCGCAACACCATTTACAGCGATGCATTGCATCCTTTGGGGCACTGCCAATATCGTTTATGGTGCCTCCCGCCTTCCATCAGGTTTGGGAACCAAATTTGGCCGCAAGCATCACATTTCAGTGTGCCACTGTCTTCATCTATTAGACTGACGTTCTTTCTTCTTATTGTTGTTCTAGGTGATGTCATTTCTTCTACACACTAGATTCCAAGTTTTCTTTGACGCATGTCACCAAACCATATCAAATAAACCCCACAAGATGGCCTAAATATTGCAGTCGGACGTGACATGCTAGCGCTGCAGCAGCAAAATGCAGTTGGGAGGCCGATTTATCAATACGTTAGTCCCCTCTCCCGAGCTGGCATTGCAACATTTCTGGTAGAAGGTGAAACGAAGATGATGAATGACATCAAGAATAGAGTAATGCTGGAACTTGCTGCTCGAAAAAGATTGAGCTCAAACTAGGCGTCTCATTCAAGCAGCAGGAAGAATGAGCTGATCTTGGTACGCTATCTATACCGGGTAGCATAAGTTCCCTAACTGCTTCTTTCCAACCACATCCGGATACACAATTTCGTAAACGCAATCCGCCTTGGAACGCTATAATATGTCGGCTATTGTCGATATCTGTAGCTTAAGCTGCCAGACTACTGTAAGAAAACTTGTGCTACTTGGTATAGATTGACGAAAATACAGGTGAACTTGACTCTCGTTCTGTCAGCTAGAATTCTGATTCCTTTTGGTCCTTTCAATCAGATCTGAGATCATTTTCTTTTCTTCAGGGGAGTTCGATTCAGTCATCCATTGCTCGAGTCTAGCCAGCTTTCCTCCTAATTTGTTATCGCCATAAACAGTCAATTCGTCAATTGCGGTTAACATTGAATAAGCACTAGGGCCCAGTGCGGGATTTTGGAGGATCTTGCTCTTTTGGAATTCAGATAGCAATTCACTCACATATGTTCCTGATAATGCCTCCTGTCTTCCGATTGCCATAATATTCGCACCGATCCTATCTAGCGGCTCCTTGTCTATGTACTTTGGTACTAACATCTTCAAGAGCTCATTTACGAATACGAATAAGAGCATCTTGCGAGCAAGAGGAATTTTTGCAAATCCTGTAAATGATGCCATGAATTGTGTAATAATGAGATTCAAACCAATTTCAGCACTATAACTTCCTACTCTAAAACATGCGTCATAGGATTCCTTCCACGTCTTAACGTGTTCCTTCGGAAAGCCCCTGCTCTGCAGGATTGCTCTCTTTCTAGAAGCGGGCATTTTATCGTTGACGAGTAAGCCGCTGAAAACACTATCCATTTCAGATACAAAGGAATTAAATCCTTTTACGCAACCTTCAATATGATCGATATCTCTTAGAAGAACTTTTCCCGGCTTCAGTAATATGTGGTGCACTTTTTGAGAATGGTACTCTGCTTTCTCTTTCTTGACAAGATTTTGGCGACGCATGGCGCCTAAACACTTTCCTACAAAAGTTCTATCGGCAAGGCCAGCTTCTCTCATCATTTCATTCTGGCTTTTATCGGGGTTGGCTGACACATACCGTAAGATTATTATGCACGTATCAGCCTCTCTATCATCCAACCAAAATAGTTGGTTCGACCTCGGTTAATAATTTTTCAGGTTCGTCGATTGCAATTTGAAAAAATCATACAGACTGGTCTTCTATCAACCGTCAGATTTACAGCTATTGAGAAGGCCGAAACCAGGTGAACCAGTCTGTAACTATCCGCGTTTGACTTTGTCCCGGTTGTTTGAGTATCGGGCGGTTCTATAGTTATTTCATGAATGCTAAAGCCAATGATCGCCCAAGCGAGGTTTCTGACGATTTTCTGCATGAAACCCTGAGCAAATTAGCAAAGCAGGCAGGAACCGGCTTCAACCTTCGTCCACAGTGGTTACCAAGGGAGAATTCGAGCATAGCCGGCGAGGTCAAAGGGAACATCATCTATGTTTACTCTAAATCTAAAGATGAATCGATAAGAACTCTCCGCCATGAATTCCTAGATTGGTTAGTAGTGGAAGCGTTGAGACCATATGAAGACCTAGTCAATCTACAGCGGACAGCGATCAATTCCATTTTCAAACACATCCAAGACGGAGCTTACGCGAAGAAAGAAGCC
>JAHEZV010000099.1 GCA_023250885.1 Nitrososphaera sp.
ACTCGGCCTTTCTGTTGCCAAGAGATGCGCTAAATATTTCCATGGTAAGACCGTCTGCGAACGCCTTTCTTGGAAGCCCGATTGCAACGATAGAAAAAACAAGAACGGAGACAAAGGTAAGAGCAAAGACCTTCTGTCTGCCTGCCTGCACGTAGATTACTTGTCTTTCTGTATATTTAATTCTTAACGGCATGCTCCAATGATTTAATTATCGCGTAGCACCCATCCTGGGCAGGTGTCCTGGCAGAAAGTCGTTGGAATAGCATCGATAGCCGCCGCAGCAGTCATTTTGGCAGTGGTGTTCACGGTAGCCCTGCCAAAGCCGGGCGGCACGACGATTGTCACAAACAACTCCGCCCCAAGTCAGCGGGATAACAGCACCCAGCAGATAAGAAATATCATTTACAGCGTGAAATTTGAATGCGGCACGATATCAGCAAATGAGGGGCCGCTGAGGCCTGGCCACTACGACACCGATATTGGCATTTTTAACAAGCAGGACTTTCCCGTAAAGGTCCAGTGGAGTGCTACTGCAAACGACGGCAGTAACACAAACTCTATACTAAAGACATCGCAGCCGCAGGGCGCCACCGGCATTGTATGCAAGGATCTGCGCCAGGTTCTTGGCAACGACGAGGGCTTTGTTGAAGGGTTTGTAATAATTAACGTGCCGGTGGAGCCGGGGCTCCTCGGATCACTGTCTAATGGCTCTACAGTTCTTGGCCGCGCCGTAGACATCAACATTCTTGAAGTGCAGGCGTTCTATACGGCAAATGCACTTGACGAGATACCTCGCAGTACGCTGGTCGACAAGATCACGTTTACAATTGTCAATGACACGAGCGGCAAGATCCCGGCAGAAGTGATTGGAATAGTCCTGGATACCACCGTGCCGTCAGCTATGAATGAAATATCAGAGCCGGAAGCAAAGGTCAAAGGCGCGCTGGCAGAAAAATACGGCCTGTCACAGCAAGAGCTTGCCAGCGTGCAGATAGAGATAAAGAATGTGGGCGTGGGCGTCGGCACGATGATAGACGACCATGCGATTTCGCTGTCAAAAATCATGCCGCAGGCAAGCGGATAGCATCGAGCTTGCACAAAAAAACAATATATTCTTCCCTTGGCTTCTCTCATGCATGGCTAACTTCACCCTCCCTCCATTGCCTTACTCGTATGACGCACTGGAGCCGCACGTTGATGCAAGAACCATGGAAATCCATCACACAAAGCACCACCAGGCTTATACCGACGGCCTGAACAAGGCGCTCGGCAACCTGGGCCCGGAATGGCAGAACAAGAACGACGTTGTAGAGATCCTGAAGAATATTGATTCCGTCCCGGAAAGCTCAAGGGGCGCCGTCAATTTTCACGGCGGAGGTTATGACAATCACGCCCTCTTCTGGAACAACATGAAAAAGGGTGGAGGAGGAGAGCCGGGTGGCGAGCTGGCAAACGCGATCACGAAGGCGTTTGGAAGTTTTGCTGACTTTAAGACAAAATTCCAGACGGACACTGTCGCAATTCAGGGAAGCGGCTGGGGATGGCTTGTCAAGAACTCTTCTGGCGGCGTGCAGTTCATAACCATGCCAAACCAAACAAGCCCGTGGACAAGGTGGAACAAGGAAAAGCTCATCCCGCTGCTTGGACTTGACGTATGGGAGCACGCATATTATCTCAAGTACCAGAACAAGCGTGCCGACTATGTCACGGCCTGGTGGAACGTAGTTAACTGGGACGAAGTAGGCAAGAGGTTCAGGTAACCTCCTTTTTCATTTTGTACCAGGCTGACCAATGCCGATCATGCGATACCGAGTGGTCTGCCCGGCCTGCAACAATCCTTTTCCAAGCTATGAAAAATACGTTGACCACGTTTTCAAGGATCACGCTGATCAACCGGCGCTTCGCATGAAAGCCAAGATTGTGCGCGACTAGCTTCTCCGCAGGTCCACGAAATCGACAAAACCATAGTTTTCGCGGGTCGTCCTGCTCACCGCCATGTTGTACCTGTAGATCTTGCTCGAATATTCCTGCAGCACCGGCATCATGATGTCCAGCGAGCTGTCAAGGTAAAAGCCTGGGCAGTCCCCCGTGAACTGGAACGTTGCATGCACCACCGGCTGCCCCTTTGCGTCGGCTTCAAGCCACGACGCGAACGGGTACAGCCAGCAGACGCCGGGCTTGTCAGGGTGGATGCCGCAGTAGCCGTTGTCGTCCAGAAACCTGCAGTGGAGAGGCGTCCCGTCCTGATCCGGCCGCTCATCCATCCTACGCTTGAGAGAGATCATTGTAAGCGTGGTGATGATGTTGTCAAGCGTTCCTTGCTCCTGCCAGGTTGAAACCAAGGTCTCGTTTTTCAAAAATTCAGACTCGGAAGTGTAACCTATCTTTTTAGAGATCGTCCTGATGTCATCCTTTGTCAATGGCAGCCTGCCCTGCCGCTCGCAGCAGTTGTGGCAGTCCGGCCAGAGGCACTTCCAGAGAACGTAAAGGTTGTCCTTTGACAGCATGGGTATATGGAACACTACGCCTCCAACATTCACGGGCTTGTCAACTACGTCATCACGCTTGCCAGTCTGGAGGTCGTACAATCTTGAATCTATCTTCCATTTTCCGGCAAGGAGGTCGAGCGCGTCCTTGACAGAGCCGTCTGACTGCACTGTGATGAATTATAAACCCGGGGGTTTAAACGTACTCCATCTTGCTTAGCCCTCAGCACGAGCGACCCGGGGAAGAGCAGCCAATTCCGAGAATGAAGGGCAAGCATGCCTCGTCGACCGAGAATCGCAGGATGGTATGGGAAAATGTGCTATGGCCACTGGTGCTCGAGATTAACAGGCCTTATTTCACTCTAAGGGAGTATCACCCAAAAAGGGACGCTTTCTGCAAGGAAAGCGGTATCGCGCCTTCAAAGGTTGCCGGCGGCTTTGTTTCGCTTTTGATAAAGAATATAATCACCAGAGACAGGAACACCTATTCTATCCACTACCGCCTGATTCCTTACATGAGGAAAAAGGCGCCGCTCGAATACGGCCTTGTGATTAGGGAAGTCAACACAAAACGTTAGAGTCAAATA
>JAHEZV010000100.1 GCA_023250885.1 Nitrososphaera sp.
TCCTACGATGTACATTTTGTTGGCGCTCCGTATTGCCGGCCTGCACTTGCTGCTCGATCAGCTGGAACCTTGACATGGCTGCGAGTGTCGGATCGCGCTTGTCTTTCTCATAGAGCCTCGTTGCCATGTCACCGGCAGTGACTATCCCATATAACACAGTGTCTCTTACAACGGGCAATCTTCTTATCTTGTATTTTGTCATGGTCAGTGCAGCATTATAGATGCTCATCTCCGGATCCACCGATATGACTGGCTTGGACATCACCTCAGTAGCAGTGACCTTGTTCGTGTCTCTTCCCTCGGACACCACTCTTCTTACGATATCTCTTTCCGTGATTATTCCTACGGGGTGATTCTTGTTGTCAACAATCACTATGGCACCTCGCCCGTGCTTGTTCATCTGGTCAGCCAATTCTTTGATAATGCTTGATGGCAGAGAGGTCTGAAGTGGGAGAGGGGTCATTATTAATTGGACTTGTATTTCCCTGTCACCGGCTGTGGAGATATTCATTGTCACTCGACCTTTACTTTGGTTCTCTCTTCTTCCGCCTTTGTTGGAACTTTCTTCGGCAGCTCGATGGTGAGCACTCCATTTACCATTTTGGCGTTGACCTTTGATGGCACTATTTCTTCAGGAATTGGTATTCGGCGCTGAAATGATCTGTAGGAGCGTTCGTGGTAGACGTAATTCTTGCCCTTTTCCTCCGTCTTTTCAGACTGTTCGCTAGAAATTTCAACGGCATGTCGCGTGGCCTTCAGATCTACCTTTTCCTTTTCGATTCCAGGAACTTCTACTTGGACTTCATACCTGTCGCCTTTGTCTACCATGTCGCACAGGGGAGTCCTTACGTCAAGCAAAGCTCCAAACGGCATTGACGGGAATCTCAAATCAATAGCAGAAGGCCATGGCCGTGTGAACGCCCGCTCGAAGTTTCTTTCTATGTTGCGCCTAACGGTTTCAAACGCGTCTGCTCGTCTTGGAAGGTTGGTCTCTTCCTCCTTTCTTTTCGTACCTTCTGATTTCTCAGACGTTGTCATGCAGTTCTATCGAATTTCAGGTATATATGAGAACGCCGCGTACAGTGCATTGCAGAGCATTCTATCAAGATAATTACTATGAAATGCAGATATGATCATGCATCGAGGAGGCATTCAATCCAAGCAGAACATTTCTGATGCCGAGGAGGTGCCCTTTGAGAGCGTATGCACTTGCAAGATATGCGACCATGGCCTTGCAAGGGACTGTGTGAAATCAGGATGCAAGTGCTGCGAAAAGGAAAGCCATTCCATGGTTATGGATGGAATCGAAGGATTTTTGCCAACTGATAGGGAAGAGAGAAGCTATGACAAGTAGTATTTACGAAAAACTAGTGCAAGTAAAGATAGGCAAGATCATACTTGAAGGATATTTGGCCCTGCCAAAGGACTCTAAAGGGATGGTACTTTTTGCCCACGGTAGTGGGAGCAGTCGGCACAGCCCGAGGAACCAGTATGTTGCAGGAGTGTTAAAGGAGGCAGGCCTGAGCACTCTGTTGATTGACCTGCTCACTGTCGCCGAGGAGAGGGTTGACGCCTATGCGACGCATCTCCGGTTTGATATCGGACTGCTGTCGCAGAGGCTTGCGGGCACCACAGACTGGCTCATTGATAATCAAGAAACACGGCACCTCAACATTGGGTATTTTGGCGCTAGCACGGGAGCCGCAGCGGCGCTGGTAGCTGCTACCAAACATCCGGACGCGGTAAAGGCTATAGTATCGCGAGGAGGCCGGCCCGATCTGGCAGGGTCTTCATTGCCGCATGTAAAGGCTCCAACGCTCCTAATAGTCGGTGGTGACGACACCGCTGTCATTGAATTGAATGAACAGGCATGCCAACAAATACGAACAGAATGCAAGATCGTAATTGTTCCGGGCGCCACTCATTTGTTTGAGGAGCCGGGCAAGCTTGAAAAAGTTGCAAGGCTCGCTACTGATTGGTTCTCGCAACATCTGACAAAAGAGGTTAAGGATGGCCCAAACAGGGTAGAAAGTTATTCATGAAATTATTGCAGGAATCAACCTCATTGTCGTACTGGGTGCTGAGAATGTTAAACCCAATTTACGATTCTTCCCAATCCTGCCGGCTTGCTTCCTTCCACTTTAGGAATACACCATAAACCATATACCGTTGGTCGTTGGATATATGACTATCCGCTGTTGCCAGATGTATGGCCTGCCTGCCTGGAAGGGACACACTCTTGTATTATACTTCGCCCAACTTCCGGGCGCAAAACATTGATAGTTGAAAGAAAATTAAGTCCCATCAGAGCTAATCCCTCGACGGATTGCCCCTCTTGCCTAACGCTTAAGTGCCGTGATGGTATATGTTTTTTCCACATACCATCTGATACTATTTTTGAATGTAGACCACCAGTCGAGGAAGGAATCGGCTTTCTCTGCTTCAAACAGCAGGAAGCCGTTGTACTCTATCCCTAATACATGGTTGTATTCCCCTAAAAGCTCTGCGTCTTCTGACAGGCCATTCTTAAGGTCATCCCATTGTTGAGAAGCTTTCTGTGCATCCGCTTTCGTCAGGGTTTTGTACTTGGAAAAAACTCGACAACTGACCATTTATCTTCATGCGGCAGAATCGCCTATAAGATTCTCCTCCCCATTAGTTACGCATGTAAGGGCAGGACTAGGGTCAATACCTAACACGACAGTATCGCCTTTTATCATCTCTTGATGGCGGTACGCCAGAAGATCTTTTTCAAAATCTCAATCGCTGCAAGATATGTCGCCACGACCAACGCTATCCAAGCATAGAATGACGCGGGCAGGGGAGCGATGCCGAAAACACTTCCGATAGGTGTGAAGGGGACGATTGTTGCAGCCGTGCCAACGACGATGATCGATACAGTGAGCAGGTACTTTCCTGGCATGCTTTTTCGCAATGGTTTTCGGC
>JAHEZV010000065.1 GCA_023250885.1 Nitrososphaera sp.
TATACTACAACTGCATAACCGGTAAAACTAATCCAAAGGAGATAAAATACATGCTTGGAAGTTAATCAGATGAGGAATGACGCTCATGAAAACGTAATACAGAATTATGCCCAAGCCTCACATAACTGCAAAAAATTGGTCCGGCGAACTAGTGCGGGCAGAGGAGCGCCGACTGCTCCCTTGCAACTCTGTACAGCTCGTCGGCTTCTCCGTCATACGCTTCTATGCGATACTCGTCGCCATTGGCGAACAAAACCTGCACAATGCAGTACTCTATGCCGTTTTGCATACGTCCTTCCTTTGCAGAGATCTGGCTCACGGTTGGCGACAGCAGCTGCCTGAAGGCGTCCAGGCTGTTACGATACACTTCTTTTCCCCTCCAGCGAGACCCAGAGCATGAAGGCGATCTTTTTCCTCAGCCTGCCGTACTTGCCGGAGCTGGTGAACTGTATCAGGTTGCCGCACTTGCAGCATCGCACCCTCTTCGGGTGCGCAAGGTTCAGGTGGTACAGCGGCAAGAGCTTGCATATCGGGCACCTGTAGTGTGTGAGGAACAGCCTCTGTATGGGCTCAAGCCCCTTGTAGTTTATGCCTTCTATCTTGCAGAGCTGCTCCGCCTTCTGGCTCAGCAACAGGTCAGGCGATGCCTGTACGCCGTCGAGCAATACTATTCCTGATTTCCTTTCGTCCGTGTATTCGATCTGTCTCCCTTCAGAGTAAGATGACATGTATCAATTGACATCACCGTATGCTATAGAACTTGATAAAAGGCTGTTTTGTCTTGTAGGCAAGGCTGATAGGCAGTATTATCTTGATGCTGCTGCTAAAGCAGTCTTTATAGCAATCATAATCGCATTTTTCCAAAATTTGTCAGTAATACTAGTGATAAAAGAGAAATTACATGTTTTGTATGTTCTGACGCAATTTTATTGATTAGAGTTTGGAAGGAGAGTCGATTGATCCCGTTTTTATTTCGCTGATATTATCAATGCTTGATTGACAATCCTATAGGGCACATGCGGCTGGAGCTACCAAGAGTGGGTTGGCGCAATCTATCCGAACAAGAGGGTTGCCAAGCTTCCATTTTATTCTTGCCTCTTCAATCCTGTAGAAGTTGACTCGACATTTTACAGGGCTCCCACAAAGTCGATGATTGCCGGATAGATAAAGGCAACAGTACCGGATTTCAGGTTCCCGCTCAAGATCCCCCAAGACGGTAACGCATGACAAGCGGCTGGCTATGGCGGAAAAGGAGTTTCTCGACTTTGTGGATCTGGTAGAATCCGTCGCAAGGGCAGGGAAACTGGGCTGCCTGCTGGCGCAGCTCCCGCAAGACTTTACATTCAAAGAAAGAGATGGCCTTGAATTATTTTTCAATATGCTTCCAAAGGGGATTCATTTTGCAGTCCAGTTCCGCCACGAGTCGTGGAACAGAAAAGAGACATGGAATCTTTTGGAAAGAACGATGTTGCAAACACGGTGGCAGATTCGCCGATCGAATTTCTGGCAAGTTCCATCGTCGCTGCCACGACACACTTGTACGTCAGGCGGCACGGGCGCGGCAAGTCGATATGGTACGACTACACCCATTCGAAGCAGGAGTTGCCCCCTTGGCCTGGCAAGCTGGGAGAGATGGAGGAAAAGGTCCCGGTGGTGTACGCCTACTTTAACAACCACACCGGCACGCCTGGCAACCTGCTGCAGCTGCTGGAGATGAGGGGAGAGATAAGCAACGCCCAGATGAAGGTCAGGGCCAGAGCAGAGCCCCGAGAGCGCAAAAAGGCCATAAAAAAGATAACGGACTTTTAGCTATTTTCGGAATACTTTCATGAGCGCAGACTTGGCCCTGTGCATACCGGGAATCGTAAAGCTCCTTGCGATTATCACGGGGCAGTTGAGCTGATCTAGGAGCACCAGAAAGTCTGGATTGTTAAAGACAGAAAAGCCCCCCACCGTGGCCCCCATCACGACAAGGTCTGGCTGGAATGAGCTTATTGCCGACAGCACGACGTCAGCCGACCTTGAGCTGCCCTCTGCCAGCTGCGCTTCCTTCAGCTCGACTCCAAGCTGGCTCAGGTAGTCCTGTTGCATCGCAACGCTATTCTTTTCGCCCCCACCCTTGCTGATTGAAAGTAGGTCCACCTTGAAACGCCCAGAATGCTCCAGCCAGCTCGTTGTCTTGAGCACCACTTCCGAGTGCTCTCCGCCGTCGTAAACTACGACCATATTCTTCTTGTCTCCAGCAGGAATTGCACGCGACTTTAGATCGATATCAATGCGTTCATGCTCGGGCTCTAGCTGAAGCGCGTCATTCTCCGCCCTTATCGCCAGCACCTTGCAGGTCATAAGCGTCATCAGCTTCCTGTCGTGCCGGAGGGTTTCAAAATCGGTTACAAGCAGGTCGATCTTTTGTTCCTCTATTGTAGCCAGAATCGCCTCTGGGCCGTCGTGCGAAACCCTGACTAGGTAGTGGTTCGGAATGCTCTCCCTGTCAAGCATCTTTTCCAGCGGCTCAAACGACCTCTTTGCAGTGTCGGCAAAGGCCACGCCGGCAGAAAGCGGCGTCTGCGCCGGCACCGTTATCACACGCAGTATGTTCACCTCGCCGGCCATCTCCTTGGCTATCCTTATGGCGTACTTGATGAGCCTGTCAGGGTTTTCCGGAGTAAATGGGATCAGGATTCTGAAATCCTGCCTTTTCAGGTCTCCTTCAGACGTCACTATCGGGGCGTAGTGCTGTATCTCCCTCTTGAAGGTGTACATGCGGTAGATCACAAAGCCTATCAGAATCCAGAGAACCGTTATGCCCCAGCTGAGTGGCTGCGTGACAAGCAGGTAGAGCGCAAGACCAAGGTTCAGAAAGATACCAATGATGGGAATCGCCGGGAACAGGGGCGTCTTGAAGCCGTACGACAGCTTGTCGCCGTATATCCTGCGTATCGTAATCACTGCAATGTTGACCTGAGTGAACAAAAGCAGAAAGATGACACCCGCAGCTACCGCAATGTCGGCAAGTGGAAGGGAATACGCCACAAATGCCATGATTATACCTGAAATTATTATTGCAATATGCGGCGTTCTGTTTACTGGATGAATCGAACTTAATTTGTGCGGTAGGTTGTAGTGCCGGCCCATCGCAAAAGCTACCCTAGCTGAAGAAAATGTGGTGGCGTTCAGCGCGGCCAACGTCGATACCATGCCGCCGCCCAGCACAATCAGGGCCCCATAGGGCAAAAATACATCAGCCGCCCTCATGATGCCGAGTTCGCCATTGTCGCCTATGAATTTCCATGCTGCAATCCCTTCAGGAAATATTGAAGCTATTGAGACGAACGCTACGATGCAGTACAGGGTAACAACAAGTGTAAGTGAAATGAAAATGGCTCTTGGTATGTTTTTCTTCGGGTTCTTGACTTCTTCGCCTGTTTGAACTATGATCTCATACCCTTCAAATTGTATGAAGGTGAGGCCCATCGCGGCGACAATGCCGCCTATGCCCATTGGCACGAAATCCGCAAAGTTGGCTGTCCAGTTCGGGCTATTGTACATGGTCCAAAATCCAGCGCCTATCAACGCAAAAATGGTTCCGAGCTGCACAATTGTCACTATTGTGCCGGTCCTGCCAGCTTCAGAAGTTCCTCTGATGTTGATACAGGTGAATGCTGCTACGGCTCCCACAGCTATCAGCTTGTCAACCGGGAGAATCCCGAACAGTGGCTGGTCTGATATTATGCCTATGACGTTTGGACCGAGCAGGTAGTAGAGAAACGCCCCAAAGCCAACCGCGTATAGGCTTCCTGCCACAATGTGGGCGAACCACGCCATCCAGCCGCTGAAAAAGGCGTTCGGCCGCGGCAGCCCTTCTCTGATCCACAGATATCCCCCGCCAGCCTCCGGCATGGCCGAGCCGAGCTCGGCGTACGCCATGGCCGTAAAGAGGGTAATTACTGCGTTGATTACAAAGGCAATAATGACAGCGCCGCCTGCCAGGCCTATGGCCGGGCCTGTTAGCACGAATATGGCACCGCCTATCATGCCAGCGATGCCAACCATTATGATGTCCGTGAGGCTCAGAGTGCGCACAAGTTGGTGCTGGTGTGGATGTTCAGCAGGCGGTCGCTGAGACTCAGGGCCTGTAGAGGCCGACAAATTTAGCGTAGAGTTCTCTACTGGAGAAATAAACGTTTAGCATTGCTTTTCCGGTCAAATTTCCTCTCCTCAGAAGAATTATTTGATATGGGATGTGCTATAACATCAGTGCCAACAGCTGCCAAGGTCCGCATGGTAAAGGGTCCTGCCGCAGTAGCAGTTGACGGGACATGCCATGTCCTCGGAAGTGACGTGTCAGGCCAGACGATTAATATCAGGGCCGGCAAGGCACTTCCCTTCGAGCCCTGCGGACGGTGCAGGCTGCGCACTCGGCTTGGCCGCGGCGGCAGAATGTGGCTGGCTGACCCTTCTGTCGCCGGAACAACGAACTGGCGTGACATTGCCCGGCAGGTGCCTGCCCTGGCAGGCGGAAGAAAAATTACGGTTATGCTTGCTGGCGACACCGACACGGGCAAGTCGACCCTTTCGGCATACCTTGCTAACGTGGCGCTTGCGCGCGGGCTGGCACCGTGCGTCATAGACGGCGACATTGGCCAGGGCGACCTCGCGCCGCCTGCAAGCATCGGGGCGGCGGCCCTTTCCAAGCAGGTGACTGACCTGCGAGATGTCAGCGCCAGCCTGTTCGAATTTGTGGGAAACACATCGCCGGCAGGGTTCGAACGCCTTGTGGCAAGAAAGTTGAGATCTATCCTTGACAGGGCCGGACCGCTTGGCGACATTTGCATAATCAACACCGACGGCTACGTTAGGAATGGCGGTGTTCAGTACAAGCTAATGATTGCAAAGGAGCTGCGGCCTGATGCAATAGTGTGCCTTGGAGAAAACCCGGAGTTGCTATACGCGTTTAGAGGCGGACCCTGGCAGGTTTTGCGCGCCAGGCCCAGCAGTCAGGCGGCAAAATCAAGATACGAGCGCACAAGCCGCCGGCTGCGCCAGTTCCTACGGCATGTCGGCGGCGGATCGTCTGCTGCAGAGCTGTCGCATGTCAAATTCATATACATGGGCAGACTGTTTTCGCCGTTAGAACTGTCGCGGCCGCCAATAATACAGCTAGAACCGGAAAACCTGAGCAGGATGTTTGTCGGACTCGGCTCAAACAGTCGGGTAGTTGGGTTTGGTATTATCGTGGATATCACCGAGAACAGCATACTCGTCCAGACCGATGTCGACTCCTTTGACAGAGTCTATCTTAGCAATATCAGGCTGAGCAGGGACAGACCTGTGGAGATCAGGATCGCATGAATGCCGGGTCGTTGAGGCCGAGAGAACGGAAAGCCTCGAGCCTCAGCTTGCACGCGTAGCACCGGCCGCAATGGACGCTGCCTTCCCTGTGGCAGCTCCACGTCTGCTCAATCGGGATCTTGAGCTTCATGGCAAGCGTGATTATCTCTTTCCTATCCAACTCTGACAGTGGAAGCAGTATCTTGTATGCCTGGCCATCGCACAGAAGGCATCCTTCCTTGAAAAGCGCATTTAATTTTTCAATGTAATCTTTTGAGGAATCCTTGAAGAACTTGACGTCGTGCAGGTTGTGCCCGCCAACGATCCGCTTGGCACCAAGGTATTCTGCATAGTGGGCGGCTATCGAGTAGAACATGAGGTTCCTCGCCGGCACGTACGACGACCACTGGGTATCAGGCTCCTGCTTATTCAACCGGCCGTTGTAAAAGTCGGACGCTTCTTTTACAAAAGGCAGATCCACTTCTATAAATTCGGCCACGCCGGCTCCTTTGGCCAGCCTGGCCCCCGCCTGCTTTTCTTGCGCGAGCCTGCCAAAGTAATTGAACGTTATGGCTGACACGTTAGAAAATTTTTCTTTTGCCCAGTAAAGGCAGGTGGCAGAATCTAGACCACCAGAAAGCATTACCAGAGCCTTACCGTCCATCTAGTCCTCTTTCTTTACTCCGGCAATGATGTGGGCGCCCTTGTTAACTCCCTCGTAGATGTACACACCAAGGGCCTGCACGTTTTGGGGCATCTTGGGCGCAAGTAATCTGATTATCTCGGAAGATAGGTTCTCCACCGTCGCCTCGCCGGACAGCATGTATGTGGTCATTTTTGGCAGCTGCAGGCTAAAGTACCCTTTTGGACCATCAAACGCCACGTAATAATGCACTTCGTCCTCCTTTTGAAGATACTTCTTGTTGATAAAGAACTTGTGATCTATTGCGTTGAGTGTTTCCTTGATTATGTTCTTTGCCTCTCCAAAGTCGACCACCAGATTGTTCTTCATGCTGCCGATTATTTCCACCATCACTGTTGATGTATGACCGTGCAGGACCGAGCACTTTTCCACCAGTGGGAGGATGTGCGCGTAGTCAAACGCAAGCGATGGGTCCTCGATAAAGATCGAGCCGGTCTGCATGTGATCGGCACTGTCGTAAAAAAATAGAGAGTCCATCTCTTTTATCTTGCTTGCATACTTTGAATGGCCAACTGCGATTATGTCAAGGCCTGGAAGCTGCTCGCGCACCTGCTTGAACTTGGCAGCGTCGGCATCTGAATCTACAACTTCGATGTACTTGCTACCGGCCTTGAAGTCGATTTTCACAGACTTGTCGTCCGGGAGTTTTATGCTGGCGTCGTACTGGTAATCATGACCCAAAAACGAGAGCATTCTTGCAACTGACAGTTCCGACCTGCTCCTGAGCAGTTTGCTTCTATCTATGTACCTGAGATCGCTATCGAGAACGACCCTTTCCTTGGTCATTAGCTCCTGTCTGCCAGAGTTTGGGCTGGAGCCTATATAAATGGTGTTTCAGCCTGTCGAGATTTGCATTTATCTGGGCACATGGGAATGTAGCAGTATTGTCTGACCTGAAGCAGGCCCTTTACGACGCGGTATCAGAGAACGTGCCTGAAGCCAAAATAGCGGTGGCCTTCTCAGGAGGAGTCGACAGCTCGCTCCTCGCCAAAATATGTGAGGATCTCGGCAAGCAAGTCGTAGTGGTTACGGTGGGTTTTCCCGGTTCACATGACATTGGGTTTGCAAAAAGCATTGCTTCAGAGATGGGCATAAAATATAGGACACTGGAGATCGATTACAGCAATTTTCAGGAAAACCTGCGCCGCATCAAACAGACCATAAGGTGCGAAAACACATCCCACATTGAAAACTGCATAGCATACTTCTACATCTCCGAGCTCGCAAAGCAAAACGACCTAGATATAGTCTTGAGCGCAAACGGGTGCGACGAGCTGTTCTGCGGCTACGACGGATACCGCAGGGCCTACAGCAGCGGAGAAGCAGCTATAATGAAATTGATGGACGAAAAAATCGCCAACGAATTTGCTCTTGTGTCCGAGATTGCAACAGTAGCGGGCCAATTCGGAGTGGTGGTCAGGCAGCCGTTTCTGTCCAGCAAGTTCATCAACTTTGCCAAGACCATATCTGTTGATCAAAAGATCAAGGGACCGGACGACATGGCAAGAAAGCACATCCTACGACTGGTTGCACTTTCCATAGGAGTTCCTAAGCAGGCAGCGATGAAGCCCAAGAAGGCACTCCAGTACGGGTCGTTAATTCATAAGTACTACAAGAAGGCAAAAAATGCCTGATTCTTTAGTTTTGTACATAAGATTACATACTAATACATAACAAAATCATGACCTCATTAATACCGTATAATGGGTCCAAAGGTATCTACCGTGTTACATGCCATTTCAGATGATGCATCGTTTGAGCTGTTCAAGCTCGTTGCCCTTACAAATGGCACTAGCGAAGTCATTAGGAGCAACATGAGGATTACGCGGAAGCAGTATTATTCAAGACTGTTCAAGCTGGTCCAGTGCGGCCTGATAAAAAGAGCTGACAACCGATATTTTCTTACGACTCTTGGCAGGGTAATGTATGATG
This sequence comes from Nitrososphaera sp., assembly GCA_023250885.1. Taxonomy (GTDB): domain Archaea; phylum Thermoproteota; class Nitrososphaeria; order Nitrososphaerales; family Nitrososphaeraceae; genus Nitrososphaera. The sequence continues at coordinate 7,967 of JAHEZV010000065.1, forward strand.
CGCAGGCAACAATTGAAAATGCACTGAACAATTACTGGAAAATCAAAGCTATTGATTCTCTTAACACTGGTGGAAGCCTAACTGCAGAAGATCAGAGAAGACTGATTGAAACCCTGATAAAGGATAAAGAAATCAGGGACATCCTCGTAAAGTGATGCCATGCGCATCATCGAATCTGGCGGGGCTCAATTAGCTGAGTAAAACGATTGCTTGATTTTTTGTATCAACATATTCGCATCCAGCGGAACCTGTAACAGAATCGGGCCTGAATATCATCATCTCTTCAATTATAACGCTCAGTAGATTACCCTCTTTTATCAGCAATTCGTGATAATAGCCGTTGCTGCCTCAATGTGGTCATACATAGCTTATTGTCCCTGTCGATTTTCTGAGGCCGAATGTGAGGCTCGACTAGGTAAAGTCCAACTTTATTATTTAGATCGTCAGCTGG
>JAHEZV010000066.1 GCA_023250885.1 Nitrososphaera sp.
GTCAGATTGATCAGTTAGAAAGGAAGACAAGGGTCCGATGCCAGTCAAGGTCGGGAGCGAAACAAAGTGGATATGCATGTGCGGTCTTTCTGCAAACCAGCCGTTCTGCGACGGCTCGCACAAAAAGACTCTGGACGAGCAGGCCAGCAAGGTCTACATCTACGATAAGGACGGCACGCGGACAGAAGTTCAGTGATGCTTTTCGTGGCTGAATATCGTCAATAGCGCTGCGTTCTTGGCGGCAAGCTCGGCCGTTTTTTCACTGCTGTCGGCGCTACCTATTATTATGACATCTCCGTCCTCGGGCTTTAACTTCTCGACAAGCATTCTGCGCACCTGTGACTCTTTCTTGAGCGAGTCGTGGCTGCTCGCCAGCATGACAAACTTGCCCTCCTTGAAGAGAAGGGTGGTGGCGCCTGTTGCGCCCATCTTTATAGCCGCGTCGCGCTGCTCTATCCCTGACCTGATTGCAAATCCAAACTCCTTCACAAGCACCGCGTAGTTGAATCTGCCAAGGGCAACAGAGCACATGGGCAGGCTCAGCTCTGACGGCATCACCGACAGCAGCCCTTCGCATATGCCCTTTCCCTTGGCGGTCATTTTCGTGCCGCCGTTTGAAGTCTGCACAAGCCCATTCATCTTGAGGTGTTTTACCAGAGTTTTGACCGTCCCTTCGCCAAGCGCCAGATCGCTAGAGAGCGCGTCCCTGCTTGTCCTGCCTTTCCTTTCTATCAGCTGCAGCGCGGCAAACACATGCACTACATCGAAGGAAAGCACCCTACTGGGAGCGTACCTGCTCGCAACTTTTTCGAGAGCTTTGATGTACATGTGCATTGGACGACAATTGGCGGGCCGGCGCATTTAATCATTCTGCGCTGGTTGGATAAACCATCCGATTCTTTATATAACACCCGTCAGCATCTGAGATGGAATGTCTGAAAGCAACCAGATCACAAAAACATCTGCAGGCGTGCCCAAGAGCGCAGTCGCCATTCTGCTTGGAGTGCTTGCGTTTGGGGTCTTTATGGTGGGGTTCGACCAGGGCGAAGTCTTTGGCTTTACGGTGCCAGCTGACGGCTACGGCGGAGCGCCAGGAAACAACTGGGCTCATGAATTTTACCACGATATGCGTCATGCTGCAGGTTTCCCATGCCACTAATAATAGGGTAGGAAGCACTTGAAGACAATAACATTCATTGCAATATCCCTTATCGCTGGTGCAATTTCTGGTACAATACTATCCACAGTCAATCAAGGAATAGTCGAACCATTTATTGAACGGGCAATCGCTCTTGAAAATCAAAAAGCTGCAATGAACGGAGAAATGCTCAATCCTATTGAATTTGATAATTATAGAATATGGCAAAAAGTTGGAGAGATAGCTGCTGGTACAATACTTGGATTGTCAATAGGATCGCTATTTGGAATAGTGTTCGCGTACAGCAGAAGCTCAATACCTGCTTCAAGTAACAAGAAGAAGGCTCTGATACTGGCTGGCATAATGTGGTTTGTCCTATTCATAATCCCCGCTCTCAAGTATCCAGCAAACCCGCCAGCAGTTGGCGATCCTGAGACAATATACTACAGGCAAAACTTGTACATCGCCTATCTGGCAATATCGGGCTTTTCGGCCTTGGGGCTAGCATTCCTTTACCGAAAGATGAAAGCGGCGCAAGCCAAGAAGGTAATAGTTCCAGTGATCTACGCTGCAATAATGGCAACCGCGTACTTTGCAATGCCATCGAACCCTGATCAGATAACTGCGCCAATGGACTTGGTGACAAGTTTTAGGATTGCAAGTGGGTTTACCATGAGCATGTTCTGGGGGCTACTTGGCATCACGCTAGGCGTTCTCTGGGACAAGCTCAGGCCGCACGAGACTGCTAGATTAAGCATGCGTTAGGTACTAGAATTACAGATTTCTTTTATACAATAATAGCCAATGTGGTACATGTGAAGTCGGTCTGAGAAGGGCAGAGAAGATTTTACAGCTGAAAAAGCCGCCGACGCTTTGAAAGAGACAGCAAAGAATATCCGAAGCAGCCGAAGCGACGAGGATTACCGCAAGGACTTTCAGGGAGAGCGGTGCCCTAGAGGACATGGATGACGCAGCTTGCGGGGCAGCTGCTGCCGCGCGCGATACCACGGTGGAAATCAGGGACGCGGCAAAGGACGTAAACAAGACATTTACTGACACTACCGGGATAGTAAGGGAGGCTGCAGAGGTTGCACAGGACACCGCACGGGTCGTGACAAGAGAGCTGCCAAAGCCAAAGTCGAGCAAAAACACGGCAGGGACGCAAAGAGAGCGAAAAACAAGGGTGCGCGGGCTGGTAAAGCTAAAGGCTGCCAAGAAAGGAAGAAAAAGAGGTTAGAAAGGCGCGAGTCCTCCTTTCCTTCTGGTATAAAACAATCCAGCTAGGATCGTTGCGGCCACTGATGCGAGAACTACTGCAGCAAGCGGGAACTCTGGAGTCACTACCGCCCTTGCAGTTTCAAGGTCTGTCTTTATCCCGTCAACATGCGACTCTACTTCTGCCGCCGGCTTTCCTGCGTCTATCATCTGCACAAGCTCCACTCTCATGTCTATTTCGATTTTTTCCATCAATTCCCTGTTCTCTTGGGCGATGTCGCTTTCAATGAATTCGTAGTTGTCAAGGTATGCTTCTACTGCAAGCGCCTTTGCCTCCTTAGAGTTGCCTTCTTTGTACTCGGCTACTGATTTGTCAAGCAGTTCTTTTATTCGGTCGATGTATCCCCAGCCGTCAAGCTTCTCTTCTTTGCCAGATTCAAGTTCCAGCATCTCTTCAAATTCATGTGTTATTCCGCCAATTGCAGTCTTTACCTCTTCGAGGCTTGCCATGGCCTTGGTTTGCGAGTCCAGATTTGAAAAGAGTTCAGCTAACTCATCTGCCCCGTTTTCGGGAAGCTCTGCTTTTATGGAATTGAAAATCGCTTTAGCCCGCGCAATGAATGTTATGGAATCCTGGTACTCTATCATTTCAACCACTTTGCCGCCCATCACTCCGTCTTCATACTCGCCCGCTGCCGTTTCAAGTAGGCCTGAAATTACGCCGGCCTTTGTGGTAAGTTCCTCAGATTCATTGCCGGCAAATACTTTCACCGCTTCGTCTAGCATGGCTGTAGTGTCTGACACCTTCTGGCTCACCACCTGCGCAGTGTCAGATTCGATTGAATTTGGAAGGTTTTCAAGCGCGGCCTTCAGGTCGGCAGCGCGCTTTGGACTTGGTTCCGACAGCGGACCTTCCATCAGGGCAAAGACTTCATCGATTGGGTGAGCCGCGTGCGCAATGGCCATCTCTATGTTGCCGGATTGTTTGTTCGCTGCAGCTTGCTCTAGGTGCCCTTTGATGTACTCTGCATTTGTGATAAAGTCGGTATGTTCTTTATGAGCAGATGCAGGCACAGCAGCCACAACACCCAGGGACAAAATTGTGGCTACGACTATTGATGCCAGACTTTGCATCCTCATAGTTAGGTGTGCATAATTAGGCTGACCTAATATAACCTAATAGATTATGAGATTGGCAAATATAACGCAGCAGGTGAATGCAATGCGATGGTATCCATCAACGCAAGCCGGGAATTATCCGCCCCGCTTGACCGGGTGTGGGACATTGTCGCAGACGTCGACAACGAGCCACAGTACTGGCACGGCACCAAGACCGTAAAAAACATCAGCAAGAATGGCAACACGATTGAGCGCGAAGTCACGATAGCATTCAAGGATTCAAAATGCCGCCAGACCGTGGTGCTTGACCCGAGAAATTCGGTTGCGATAACGATAACAGAGGGCCCGCTCAAGGGCACCAAGGTGGTTACGCTTTCTCCAAGTGGAAGAAATACAAAAATCGATGTTGTCTGGGACATCAAGCTGACCGGGTTCCTCGGCATGTTCACCGGGATGGTGAAAAAGCACATCGCGGAAGGGACGGAGGAAGCCCTGGACAGGATCGCAAAAGCAGTCGAATAAATAACCTATTTCTCGCTAGGTAACGCAATGGAACTTGCCTTCACCATAGCCAACTTGGTGATCGCCGCGATAATGGCCGGCATAATTGGCGTGTGGGTGTATTTCCTGGCATACATGACGAAGTCCTTCAGGCAGGCTCCGACCCTTGAGTCGTTTGACCGCTCGGGCGCGAGCCCATTACCCAAGGTCAGCGTAATCCTGCCTGCCCGAAACGAGGAACTCTACATCGCGCGCTGCCTTGATAGCCTGCTTGCACAGGACTACTCCAACTTTGAAATAATCGCAATCAATGACTCGTCCACCGATAGGACAGGTGAAATAATGAAAGAATACGCCGCCAGGGATTCACGGCTGGTGCACGTGAATGCGCCGGCCAAGCCGGAGGGGTGGGCCGGCAAGAACTGGGCCTGCCACGAAGGGTACCTGCGGGCTAAAGGCGAAGTGCTGCTGTTCACAGACGCCGACACCAAGCACTCGCCTTCGGCAATGTCGTTTGCAGTTGGGCAGCTGGTGTCGCAGAACCTTGACGCGCTGACGGCTGTGCCCAGGCTTATCTGCAACGATTTCTGGACAAAGATAACGCTGCCTGCTCTTGCCATTTTTCTTCACACCCGCTTTTCACCCCTGCGCGTCAACGACCCAAACAACAAGACGGGCTACTTTTTTGGCAGCTTTTTCGCGATTACAAGGAGCACGTACGAGGCTGTCGGCACCCATGTAGGAGTGAGACAGGAGCTGGTAGAAGACGGCGCGCTCGGAGGCAAGGTCAAGGAAGGCAAGTTTAGGATGAAGATGGTGAGGGGCGAGCGCCAGATAGAAGCCGTGTGGGCGCGTGACCTGCCGACGCTCTGGCACGGCCTGCGCCGGCTCATGATACCACTCTACTACCAGAACAGGTCGGGCGCCAACATGATGGCGGCAGCAGTGTTCTTTATCCTGTTTGCGCCGTTTGCCCTTTTGCCGTACCTGCCGGCAGCCACTCTTTCTAACAACGTTACCTTCCAGATCCTGCTTGGGCTCCAGCTGGCGGCAATTGCATTGATAATTTCGACAACCGCCGTCCAGTGCAGGCTGGGGGTGTTTGAGAGCCCGGCTTATGCGCTTGCCTCTCCGCTGAGCGGCGCCCTGATCTCATTTGGTTTTCTGTCAGCAATAGCCGATGCGAGAAAAAAAGGCGCGGTGAGCTGGCGCGACAGGCAGTATACTGTAAACGAAAGCCAGCATCCGATACACTAAGATTCTGCAATATAAATCGGTGGAACAGCCGTTCCAAGTGGCTGAAACGCCACGCACCTAATCTATCCTGGCACCTTCTATAAATGCAGAAATGATGTCAGAACGTAAAAACAACAGGGGAAAAATCCAGATCATGGGCGACGTGCTGGCACTTGCCACGTCAGGTATAAAAAAGACACACATCATGTACAAGGCAAACCTTAGCTACGAGCAGGTGAATCTTTACCTGAGCGAGCTGATCGGAAAGAAGCTCATCGGTCAGGATGTTTCGCAGGACGGAGTGGGGTACAGGACGACCGACAAGGGAAGAGAATTCCTTCTGTACTACACGCGCCTGGTGGAGTTCCTCGACGAGCCGCAGGTTGAGCTGAACGCGCCCTACATCCACAGGTAGGCGCGCAACGCCCGCAATTTTTCATTCGGGCAAAAGATTATTAGATGATGGAGTGATATTTTAATAGCATTGAACAAGGCGATCCTGGCCGCGTCAATTATTGTCGCTGGCGTTGCAATCTTTTTCGTGTATTCGCAGTTTTTCGATCTTGACTTTGTAGGCCGTGTGCCTCTTGTCGGCGACCTTGTGAACACAAGCGGGAATGGAAGGGAGGGCCTGGACAATAGCGCCTTTAAAGTCGGGCAGATAAACACCGTGCAGGCTTCCAACTCGGAGCTGACCCTGCCGGACCTGTTTGCCAAGGTGGAAAAGTCCGTCGTGCAGATAACCGATAGCGATGAAACCGACCCTCGTGACTCACGGCTGGGCTCGGGCTTTATCTACGACAACAACGGACACGTCATCACCAACAACCATGTCGTGAGCGGCGGGGGGAGGCTCGACGTGACATTCCTCGACGGCACGGTGTACCGGGCGTCGCTGATAGGCTCAGACCCGTTCACCGACCTCGCGGTCCTATACGTGAAGGATGCTCCGCAGGAAAAACTAGTTCCGCTGCCTCTTGCCGACTCGTCCAAGATAAGGGTGGGCGAGCAGGTTGCCGCAATCGGCAACCCGTTTGGGCTTTCCGGCTCCATGACTGCCGGCATCATCAGCGGCGTCGGCAGGCTGATACCCGCACAGGAAGCTGGCGGTTTCTCGATCCCTGACGTTATCCAGACCGATGCACCCATCAACCCCGGCAACTCGGGCGGCCCGCTGCTCAACATGAGGGGCGAAGTGATAGGCATCAACTCTGCCATATTTTCGACTACCGGCCAGTTTGCAGGCGTAGGCTTTGCAGTTCCGTCAGACACGATGACCAAGGTCGTGCCGTCGCTCATCACCAGAGGGTCGTTCCAGCATCCGTGGCTTGGCGTGGCCGGCAGGGATATGACGCCGGGCATAGCCGACCTACTCGGCCTTGAAGAGCCGCGCGGCTTTCTTGTGATGGATGTAGTCGCCGGCAGCCCTGCAGAAAAAGCCGGCATAAAGGCAGGAAATCAGGACACGACCATCGACGGCGTGCCAGTCAAGCTGGGAGGAGATGTCGTTGTGGGGATTGACAACAAGACTGTAAGGAAGATAGACGACATACTTGTCTACCTGCAGAGGGAGAAAGCAGTCGGCGACGATCTTCAGCTGACAATCCTGCGAGATGGAAATGAAATGCAGGTCACCGCAGTGCTGGGTGCAAGGCCCAACCAGCAAGAGTCGCCTTAGTAAAATCGTTTATTAGTGATGGGCCGCCTTCCAGTACCGCACTTGCTTGCAAATCCCGCCGTTGCAGAGATGCTAACCCGGGCCGTGGAATCCGGGGTAACAAGGGCTGAAGCGCATCAGCTAATGGCCGAATGTGGCACGGACTTGCTGGTTGCGGCGGCAGGCAGGATACGGGACAGGGCAAGGCCGGGCGCAGTCACGTATTCAAGAAAGGTGTTCATCAATCTCGTTAACCTTTGCCGGGACACGTGCACCTACTGCACATACAAGAAAGAGCCGGGTGACCAGATGCTTTCAATGATGGACCCGGCCCAGGTCCTTGCGATAGCAGAGGCCGGCAAGAAGTTCAGGTGCACCGAAGCGCTCTTTGTGACAGGCGAGCGGCCTGAGCAAAAGTACGAGCAGGCTGGCGCGTGGCTCCGCTCCCTTGGGCATTCATCTACTGTTGACTACATCCGGGAAATGAGCGAGCTCGTGCTTGAAAAGACCGGCCTTCTTCCCCACACAAACGCCGGCAGCCTTACAAAAAAAGAAATGGTCATGCTGAAGGACACGAACGTAAGCCTAGGGGTGATGCTCGAGACGTCAAGCGAACGGCTGATGGGAAAGGGCATGCCACACGAAGACGCGCCGAGCAAGAACCCAAAGGTGAGGATAAAAACGCTTGAAAGCGCGGGCGAGCTTGGGATTCCGATGACTACCGGCCTTTTGGTAGGGATTGGAGAAACGCCGGAAGAGCTCGTAGATTCGCTGCTTGTGATAAGGCAGCTGCTCGAAAAATATGGCCACATACAGGAAGTGATAATGCAGAATTTCGCGCCCAAGCCAGAGACAGGCATGGCGCGATTCCCGCCGGCATCGTCGGAATATTTTCTTCGCGCAGTTGCAATGGCGCGCATAATCATGCCGGGCACGAACGTGCAGGTGCCGCCAAACCTCAATCCTGATGCCTTTGGCCGCTACATCGACGCCGGCATCAACGACTGGGGGGGCATATCGCCAGTCACAATAGATCACGTCAACCCAGAGTTCCCTTGGCCATCGATCGAGTCGGTGCAAAAGGTGACTGAAGGCAGGCGGCGCAGGCTAAGGGCGCGCCTTCCATTGTACCCGGAATTCCTCAAAGGTGGATTTATTACGTCGGAGCGGCTCCTGCAGCAGATAGGCTTGATCGCCGACAGCTCTGGATTGGTGAGGGAGGATTACATCAATGATTGACTCTCTTTTGAAAAACGCCGACCCAGTGGTTGCGGCGGCGCTAGACAGGGCGCTGAGCGGTAAAGACATTTCAGTTGACGAAGCAGTCGCGCTTTTTGATTCCACCGGCCTTGAAATGAACCTTGCAGTGACGGTGGCAGACGAGCTCCGCAGGAGGACTGTGGGCGACAACGTCACCTACGTGGTCAACAGAAACATCAACTTTACAAACGTCTGCATCAAGCAGTGCGGCTTTTG
>JAHEZV010000018.1:0-19196 GCA_023250885.1 Nitrososphaera sp.
GGAGTATCTTCACAGGCTAATAAAAAAATCTTGTATTAGGTATTCTTTGTATAATTATTTTATAATGTGTCGCCGGGGGCGCCATTGCGACAGACACCCGACGCAGCATAGTTAATACTGCCTCATGGTAACCATTCGTGTGAGAAGCAAGATTGTTGCCGAGCCGCCCGGCCCGGCCGCCAGGCGCGTAATAGACGTCATGAAAAGGAACTGCTACGATTCGACGTTCACGTATCCGCTCGTGATCGCAGGCGGCAACGGTTCCTTCCTGCATGACGTCGATGGGAACTCGTTTCTTGACTTTACCTCCAACATCGGTTCGTGCCCGCTCGGGTACTCGCACCCAGAAATAATGCAGATCTTGGCAGAGCAGTCGAGGAACGGCGCGCACAAGATAGCGGGGCAGGACTTTTACTGCAAAGAGCATGCCGAGCTGTCAGAGCGCGTGGCGTCGATAGTCCCGCAAGGGTTCAGGACATTTTTCATAAACAGCGGTGCAGAAGCAGTCGAAAACGCGATCAAGATAGCGTACAGGAAAATGTCGACAACCACCCCTTCGATGCTGCCGGGAGTGTCGTGTATCAATGCCTTCCACGGCAGGACCCTCGGCGCGCTCTCTTTTACGTTCAGTAAGCCGGTGCAGAAAAAGGGCTACCCGGAACTTCCTGTCCTGCGAATAAAGTTCTGCACGAGCGACTCTGACCCGGAAATAGATGCTGCCGAAAAGCTGCTTGCGGAAAACAAGGTCGCGTTCATACTGAGCGAAGTGGTGCAGGGAGAAGGCGGGTACAACATCGCAAGCAGGCAGTTCATCCAGAACCTCCGCAGGTACGCCGACAGGTATTGCGTGCCCCTGATACTGGACGAAGTTCAGTCGGGGATGGGGCGGACCGGCAAGTGGTGGGCGTTTGAGCACCATGGTGTCAGGCCCGACATAATGAGCGCGGCCAAGGCGATGCAGGTTGGCATGACAGCGTACGCCAGTGCGCTTGACCCCGGCGAGCAGGGCGCGCTTTCAAGCACGTGGGGTGGCGGCAGCAGGATCGACATGGCAGTTGGCGCCAAGATAATCGAGGTCATCAAGGAGGACAGGCTGCTTGACAACGCGACTGTCATGGGTGCAAAGCTCAAGAAGGGGCTGCAAGAACTTGCTGGAAAGGGCGGCATTGCAGACGTGAGAGGGCTCGGGTTGATGATAGGGATCGAGTTTGACAGCAAGCAGAACAGGGACGAAAGGCTGGCGCGGGCCTTCAAGAAAGGCTTGCTGTTGCTGCCTGCCGGCCAGAAGGCGATGCGCGTGATACCATCGCTTACTATAACCGAGGACGAAGTTCGGGAAGGGCTCGAGCTGATGAGCCAGGTGCTGTCGGGCTAGGGACCCTTGTATTCGATTACTGAAAAGAATGCATTCTTGCCTGTGTCATCAAAGTTGAAGTTTGGTGTTAGGATGTGCATTGCCTTGCTCTTTGCCGCATCGGCGACATTCCAGATAAAGCCCTTGGGTATCTGAATTTTTGTGTCTTGCTCTTCGCCGGTCACCGGGTTTTTGAAACCCTCAATCTGGACGTCAAGCACGCCGGGTATAAAGAAGCTGCTCCTCCTCCCGTCTATCTTGACTGTAATGTCAACGAACTGCGGCTCTAGCGTGTACTTGACCGTGCTTGCAAATACTGCAAACGGGCCCTCGCCCTTGGCCTTGCCAGAAAAGATCTTTAATATTCCATTTCTCTGGTCTTCTGTCGCCTTTTTGCTGACAAAAAGCTGCATTGTGCCGTTGCCCTCATGAATGGCCTTTGGCCAAGACCCGGCATAGACTACATCTATGCTGCCAAGCTTGGTGCTGCCATAGCTTCCGCTCGTGATGTGGTATAGAACAAGCGCCCTGCAAAATCCGTACGTCGGAAAACCGCTAAAGTTGCAGGGGCATCCGTAATCGCAGTTGCATGCTTCGACGTAATCTGCCTTGATCTTCCACTTTGGGATTTGGACGGTTGACATGGTGCATGTCGGTATGGTATGGAATGCTTTAAGATTTGTGGAATATTTTCAGTATGCCTTGTAGTCGTCGCCAAGAACCTGCGACGCTATCTTTAGCTTGAGCACTTCGTTTGCCCCTTCATATATGATCGTCGCGCGTGTATCTAGGAAGTGCCTCGCCACCCTTGCAGTCTTGCGGTAGCCGAACGACCCAAACACCTGTACAGAGCTGTTTGCCGCCTCAAAGGCGCAGTTGCTTGCGTGGAACTTGGCTATTGCAGCAATAGAGTCGGCCTCGTATCTGAGTGCAGCATATTCTTTGGTGTCCCGGCCAGGCCTTGATGGCCTGTCATCCGACCTGATGCCTTCGACATAGTCATGGAGCTTCTGCCTTGCTGCTGCTGCTCGGTAGACCAGCCAGCGCGAGCTTGCGATGTTGACTGCGATCCTTGCGATGTGATCCTGTATCAGCTGTTTTTTGGCAAGCGGCGAGCCGTGGAGCTTCCTTGCCTTTGAATGCGCGATGCACTCCTGCAGGCAGTCCTCCATGACACCCACCGCGCCAGCCGCCACGCTGATCCGGCCGTCAATGAGCGCGCTGTAGGCGATTTTGAGCCCCTGTCCCTTCTTGCCAAGCAGGTTCCTTTTTGGCACGACGCAGTTTTCAAAGTAGATTTCCGCATTCTTGACTGTGAGCAGACCCATCTTGTTTTTCATTTCTTCAGTCCGGAAGCCCGGCGAGTCACGCTCGACAATGAATGCAGAAATTTTGCCGCTGCCAGGGTCCTTTGCATAGGTGGTCATGACGTTTGCAAACGTGCCGTTTCCGATCCAGTGCTTTTTTCCTTTCAACAAATAGTGATCACCCTTGGTTTCAAATGTTGTAGTCATAGATGACGGGTCGCTCCCGGCTGCCGGCTCTGTCAGCGCAAATGCCATTATGCTCTTGCCGCTCGCCGTGTCCGGCAGGTACTCTTTCTTTTGCATTTCGCTCCCCCATTCCTGCAGGACCAGCTGGCCTATCGAGGTGTGCGCCGAAAAGAATGTCCGCAGCGAAGCCCCTTCCTGCCCTATACGCTCTATGGCAAGCGCATAGGTGAGCATGTCGTACCCGAGGCCGCCATACTTTTTTGATACAGGGCAGCCAAGCATCCCTATCCCGCCAAACGCCGGAACGACTCTGTCGTTGAGCCTCTCTTCAAGGTAGCACTTTTCCTCATGTGACCGGATCGACCTGCACGCGCCGTCGACCTTTTGCAAAAACCTGTGCTGATCGGAAGAAAGTTCAAAATTCATCTGTGACAGGTTCGAGTAGGACATACAGGAATGATTTGCTGCACGTAGATATAAAAGCCAGCCTGTTAACGCGAGCTGCATGAGGTTTGAAGATTTTGCTGTCGGTCAGACCTTTGCTGCGTCGATAACGATAACCAAGGCAGATTTTGACAATTACATTTCTTTCGCTCGGACAAAGAATATCCTGCATGAAAATCAGCAGCTGGCAGAAAAAGAAGGAATCAAGTGCACGATGCTGCCGGGCAGATCAATAATAGCGCGCTCCGAAGGAGAAATGACGCGCTTGCCGGCATTTTCAGACTGCGTCATGCTGCTCTACGGCATGGATGGCGACCCAGCCTGGAGCAACCGCAATACCAGGTTCCTCGGCGAAGTCTATGCAGGAGAGGAGCTCGGGGTGAAATTCATTATTTCGGAAAAGAAGGAGGACAGGGGCTACGGCATACTTGCAATCGACTTTGAAATAAGCAGAGTCAGAGACAAAAAGATGGTCGTAGTTTCGCGCAAGAACCTCTACAGGATAAAGAAAGTCCCATAGGTTCAGGCAGGCATTGAGCCAAAGCCCAACCCCTTCCTGACCACATAGAACCTGCTAATAGAAAAAGCCATCATTGGATATTTCAATAAGGCAGTATACATAATGACAGGAATGTTTCGCTGTCCACAATGCATGCGCGAACTGGTAAAATACAGGGGTACCGTCCTGTTTGGAGAAGTGAAAGGATGGAAATGCATCCTTTGCGAAAAGTTTTACCACACGGAGGACTTGGTCGGACCATTCTGACTGTATGGGTTAAAAGAACCGCCGGAAGAGCGCTGTAGTGAACCCGCCGCCGAGAAAGTCGCCCCCTATGAAAAGACCTATCGCCGCGGCAAAGGTCAGCACCCACACCATCTTATTCCATGAGAAAATCTTTTGACCGTCGAGCCCCATGAACGGTATCAGGTTAAAGAAGGCGATGAACCCGTTGAACCTTACACCCGCCAGCAGGAGGAAATTTTCAGAGCTTAAAGCCGCCAGTGCCAAGTAGGAAACAAGGAACCCTGTCCCCATTGCCAAGTTGGTCAGTGGTCCTATCCATGAGACCTTGCCACTGCGGCTCTGGCTGAGGTTGCCGCTGACCCAGACTACTCCGGGCGCTATGAATTTGAACGGAAAGAACGGGAGCGCCGAGATTGCCGTGATCACTGCGCCGTAAAGCAGCACCCTGAACTCTGCCCATGCCCTGTAGAATTGCGCAAGGAACTTGTGGCCAAGCTCATGTATGATGAATGCGCTGATAAAGATGACGATAAGCTCCCACCTGACGAAGCCCAACCTGAACGGAAAGCCGTAAAAGGACATGCCCACGGCAGTCACAAGGGCAGTCGCTATCGCAAGATGAAGGACTTCGGTCTTTGAAAACCGCAGGTAGATCATGTAATACAGTGCGGACTTGATGCGCTCCTGCGGCAGGTTCATCCTTCCTTGTATGTGCTCCAGGAATTCGCGGTCCCTTGCGGGCTGCTCAAGGTAATCCTTCATGAATACGCAGTCGTGGTTTGGAGGCAGCCTATGGACAGAACAGAAAGTGCCCTCGCAGTACCTGCATGTGAACGGCATTGCCTCGTCAGTGCCACAAAGATCGCAGCGCATTTAGTGCAACTTCATATACATTGTAATCATTATTAAATCAAGACGCCTAGTCGTCGCCCTTGTGGCCTTTGTCCTTGTTTTTGCCATCTTTGTGCTCATCGCCGTCAACTTCCACGATTTTGTCCTCCAAGTTAAACACACGTCTTGAGGCTACATCCTGCAGTTCCACTGATGCAAAAATTTACCATGCAATGCATGGTGTGAGCGTGGGCCCGGCGATGGCGCTTGCCAAAGTGTTTGATTTCTCGAAATACAAAAGCTTGATCGACATTGGCGGCAGCTGGGGTGTCTATGCCATACAGTCGGCCCTGCCAGCATTGTAATAGGGTACAAGCGCTAGCCTTCAAGAGGCATTTCGCGCAGCTGCGTGTGGCCTGATGCTTTCTCATGGTCGCTTGCCTCCAGCTTGAAGAGAAAGATTGTCTTGCATTCTGTGCAAGCATAGATCCTGTCGAGTTTTTCTACAGTGACCCCGGCCCCTGATGGCAGCATATTGCTGCTCCTAGACATTAAAGCTATAAAAGCTGTGGATTAACAATATGCACGCACAATAGGAAGAATGTTTACCTTGCCGGGGGCTGTTGCACTCCCCAGGACATTTGGAGTCAATAACCAGCGATCAAGCACTTTTTAAAACCCCGATATCTAGATATCAACAGTGGGCATGGACAGGCTGCAGAAAATCCTTCTCATTGCGTTGATTTCGACATCGGCTATAGCATGGACTGCGTCACAGGCGTTTCAGACCGACATGATGAGTGCCATGATTGCGCCTTACAGCGCCCTGTCTGTCTCGCTTTTTGTGGCAATTTGGACCGCAGGGATGGCGGCAATGATGTTCCCGGCCATATTGCCTGTCGTCCTGCTGTACAACAAGTTTGTCAAAAACAGCGATAGCAACATGACTCTGGTAGTTGAAGGCGGCGGCAAGGGGCCCTACTCTGTCAAGATGGTGCTGTTCATTAGCTGCTACCTTGCAGTGTGGACCCTCGCCGGCCTTGCGCTGCTGCTCGGCTGGTCGCTCTTGCTAAACAGGGCCGTCGCGGCCACCGGGTTGTCGACTGTCATTTATGGCTCGATATTGGTAACCGCCGGCGCATACCAGTTCAGCCCTCTCAAGGCAAAGTGCCTCGGGTACTGCGAATCGCCGATGAGCTTTTTCATGAGAAGATGGAGAAACGGGACTGCCGGCGCAGTAACCATGGGAACGTACCACGGCCTGTACTGCCTCGGATGCTGCTGGCCGTATCTTCTGCTGATGGTGGCGCTCGGATGGATGGACATAATATGGATGGCGCTCTTTGCAGGGATTATCTTTGGCGAAAAGATGTGGTCGGATGGAATATGGGTTTCAAGGGCGGCTGGAATCGGGCTTGCGATTGCTGGCGTGATCACCTTGTTTGGCATGGAGGCATTTCCGGTCATGGTGCCATGACGGCTGATCAGTGGGTGCCTGCAATGGACGTGCAGGAATCCAATCCTGCGCAAGCGGATGATACCTTGTCCGTGCAAAAGCCTGCAGCAGCTCAGATGTCTGGCGGGGGCATGGACATGTAATCAAAGATCGTTTTTTGCATCCTGACCTGGCTTTCCTCTTCGTGCATTGAAACCAGGTTTGTAACCCTCAGTCCAACCTTTCTGACAGCTGGAGCAGAGTCATCAATAGGAAACCTGCCGAGCAGCTGTTCGATGACTGATGAGATGCTTTCGCGCCTGGCCTGCAGGCCTGGAAACGATGTTTCGCGCGTTTCCATCGTAAAGTCAGTCCTTACAAGCTTGACCCCAACGGTGCGGAACATGTAGCCACGCCTGAGAAGCCTGCCGTAGATCTCGTCCACTAGTTCGTTCAAGTAAGCAAGCATCATGCCCCTGTCGCGTGTGAACTCGTCCAAGGTGCGCTCGGTGCTCAGCGAAACGTGATCTTCCCTTGGCTGGACTGCCCCGTCGTCCAAGCCGTTTGCAACCCTCCACATCCAGAGCCCGTTCCTCCCAAACCTCTCCGTCAGCTTTTGCACGTCGCAGGCTGCCAGCTGGCCTATTGTTTCGATGCCGATCTTTTTAAGCGTCTGCTGAGTTTTAGGCCCAATCCCCGATATCCTCCCGACTCCAAGTGGCGCAAGGAATTTCTCCAGCCGTTGCGGGTGCACCGCCGTCAGCCCATCAGGCTTTTTGAAATCAGATGCTATTTTTGCAATGGACTTTGACGGCGCCACTCCTATAGAGACCCGCAGGCCGCACTGCTCCTTTATGGCCGCCTTGATCCTGGCCGCGTATTGATAAGGATCGGCCGCGGCGCTCTTGCTGCAGTCAAGGAACGCTTCGTCGATGCTGGCCTGCTCGAGGACGTCCGCAAATTGCGCAAGAACGCCCATAACCTTCTCCGACACCTGCTGGTAGTATGGAATGTCCACCGGCCTGAGCACCAGGTCCGGGCAAAGCGCAAGCGCCCTTGCCAAGGGCATTGCAGACCTGACGCCGAACTTCCTCGCTTCATAAGAGCACGAAGAAACGACGCCCTTTGTTATCCTGTCCTCCTGGTCAGTCATAATCGCCGCGTGAGGTCTGCCCACGAGCGCCAGCTCGCGCAGCTCTTCGCAGGAAGGGTAAAAGGCGTTCAGGTCGACGCACATCACGACCCTGCCGGCCCACGGTTCCTTGCTGGGAGGAGACGGCGAGGGGAGCGGACCCGCGTACTTTCTTTCTGGCAGGCCCAGCATTTTTAGTACCCTGTTGGCCCTGTTAGGGCTGTCGACTATTATCGCCGCAAATTCAAGTCGCTCCTTCTCTGCCTGCTCCTTTATTTTTTCGATCCACGCCTGATCGTTGTCACATGACATGCGCAGGCAAACAAAATCCGAAGTAACCACCGGGTTGAGATGCCTGTCCGACCACAGGATGGCAGCGCCGTGCCTTCGCAGGATATTGTATGTAATGTCCTGGAACCACGACGCGTTGCAAAACTCCATTGCAGCAGAATATCCATGATACGTGCATGTGCCAAGGAGTTTGTTGAGCCATTCCCTGCCCTCCAAAAGCTTCAGCGCGGCAGGCGCCTGGAGCACCACTGCAAGGACCTTTTCTTCTATCGCTGCAAGGCCTTCCAGAAATTGTCCGAGCGGGTCGGAGTCCGTCGCGTGCCTTGGAACCCTGACCATGAAGCGGAAGTTGTCCGGCGTCTCCCCGGCCCACCTCTTTAGCGCCGGGCTCTGCGCTCCCTGCACGCTGACTGATGCTAGGTCAAAGACGCGCGAATAGTAGCCGAGATAGTCCTGCGGGCCGAGCGCGGAGGGGTAAAAGCCGGAAACCCAGCTTCCATACCTCCAGCCAGAGCACCCAACAAAATATTTCAATCACTGCCAAGTTGCGGGCTGGCGAATATAATCACTGCAGCACTAGCTAGAGAGGGGGAGGCTCTCGATGTCCGTCAGCCGGTTCATGTTGATATTGGCAGGCACCTTTTTCCTCTCGGGGCTTTCCACCTTTGGGCGGCATGTGTAGCAGTATCCGCACCGGAAGCAGATGTGCGGCGAGCTCTTGTCGTACCACCGGCACTGGTTGTACTCCGGCTTGAGGGGCGAGAGGAATTCGTGCATATAGTAGATAATTGCCGAATCCAACTAAAAGAACTTTGGGAAGGTGTGACCCATGATAATATACTATAGAAATTGCCAGAATTTTTACAATTTTTCCAATCAAAAAATGAGGTTTTTATAGACAGGTGCCGTCAATTAGGGTTGTATAGGGCCGTGGGAGAAAGCCAAGACGACTTTTTGGAAAGCTTTTGCAGGAAAGTGCTAGAAAAGGACTACTTTATCCGGTTCGCCGGCGTGTCTAACCACTTTGGGCACCTGATAGCGACGGCGTACAGGGAAGGACTCGTCCCGCTAATGAACCACGACGAGACGTCACGCTATGCGGTTCAGGCGGCGATCCGCGCGGCCACAAGGGAAACCTTCGAGACAAGGATAGGAGAGCTCCAGTTCTCGATAAGCAGGTATGGCAGGCTTGTAAGGGCCACCATCCCGATCAAGTCGTCAGGCAAGAACAAGTTCCTTTTGCTGCTATCATTTGACATTGACGCCGAGGCCGACTCGATAATCAACAAAAAGGTCTTGCCCTACGTAATGGAAAACAAGGACTACTTCATGTGATCAGGGCATCAGGTCCAGCGCCATTTTCAGCTCCCCTATTTCCTTCTCCACTGCCATTCTGTCGACTTCGTCGCGGCATGCGCGCATGAGCATTTCGCACGCCCCTATCTCGGCCAGCAATATGTCCCTCTTGTCAAGGCACAGGCTGTGGAAGCCATCCATGAACTTGTACGCCACGCGCTTGTTCTTGTCGCCGCATGTGCGGGCTTCAATGAGCACGTCTTCGCCTTCTGCAATGTTCATTCCGTGCACCTCGCAGCCGGCCGGAGCGGTGTAACATTCAAACTTGAACCGCACGACGGACACCTGCTCGGGCTGTAGCTGAAAGAAGTGGCACACCAAGAGCACGAATCGCATATGACAAACTGCAATTGCAATTTCTCGTAGTCTTCTACAAGTAGATTTTGGGAAAGCATTTCTATATGCTATGGGGCCATGCAATTAAAAAATAACGGTGTTAGGTACTAGAATACTATACTGGAGCATTCTAGCAGAGCGGATTAGAACTATTTTTATGATACATTCTATGTATAGAATTACGTGAGGAAGCGCAGCAGCCCCGACATAATTGCGACGATCCTTGAAGCCGCCAACGGCGGCATAGGCAAGACAAGGCTGCTTACAAGGGCCAACCTCACCAGCACCCAGCTCAAGAAGTACATGGACCTTTTGCTGGAAAAAGAGCTTCTGGCACGGTGCATAGACCGGAGCAGCGGGCACTCTTCGTACAAGACAACTGGGCTCGGACTGCAGTACCTGACGCTGTACAATTCGATCAGATCTGTCGCATACGTCAACGCCTGATTCAAATGTCTCCGTTTTGCTCTACTCTTCATGGCAACGGGCAAAATACAGTCTAAATTTGGCGACATTGCGATAGAATTTTTCCCTGACGCGGCTCCCGAGACCGTCGAGAATTTCATAAAGCTGGCAAAGAGCGGCTTTTACGACGGCCTGGCGTTTCACAGGATTGTCCCCGGCTTTGTGATACAGGGAGGCGACCCCTACACAGTTAGCGCGGTCGACCGGAGCAGGTGGGGGACGGGCGGTCCGGGCTGGACGGTGAAGGCCGAGTTCAACAAGAACAAGCATTTAAGGGGGGCGCTCTCGATGGCAAGGTCGCAGGACCCAAACAGCGCCGGCTCGCAGTTCTTCATAGTGCTAAATGATGCCAACTTTTTGGACGGCCAGTACGCTGTGTTTGGGCGAATGACTGCAGGCATGGACACGGTGGACAAAATAGCAGCTCTAAAGTGCGACTCGGCCGACGCGCCGGTGGACGGGGATCAGGCAAGGATGGTAAAAGTCACGGTCAGCTAGATCCGGCGATCATGGCCTTTATCATGGTCACCCACGCCCTTTTGTTCGCGGCGTCGCTTATGCCAAGCATCCTGTTTACAGCAAGCCCGTCATAGAGTGCGACAAGTGCTATTGCAAGGCTTGCGGCATCAACATCTTTGTTGAGGAATCCTTCCTCGACTTTGTTCCTGACTCCTTGGATGACGTGATCGTGGACCTGGACGTGGAGCTCGTACATCGCCCTTCTTAGCTTTGGGTTGCGGGCTGACTCGGCCACCATCTCCAGCATCACCCTGTCGTTACCCTGCTCGCGCCTGCGGATATTGTCGTAGATCTGCTCAGCGTCTGAAGCGACATTCTCCTTCCTTACAAACAACCCCGCGTCCTCTTTGTCGCCTCTATGTATGTTGTACTCGCAGATGGCCAAAAAGAGGTCTTCCTTGCTTTTGAAGTAGAGGTAAATCGTGCCCTTGCTGAGATCAAGCCTCTTTGCGATGTCCTCCATTTTTGTCCTGTCAAAGCCGGTCTGGGCAAAACTTTCTATCGCGGCGTGGATTATCTTTTCCTTCAGTTCCGCCTTGTACATGCTTGTGACTTTGGGCATGTTACGGCACCATTCCAGCTATCAACGCCATTTACAATCCTGCAGCGTCTAATAAGGATAACTGACCAGCTGGTCAGTTTGTTTTAGAAACGCTACTCGCCAACCAGCACGTCGGAGTGGTGCTCGCGGTGGTGTCTGTCCGCCTCTTCCTTGGTCAGGAACTCCTTTGCGCAGTCCCTGCAACGGAAGGTGCCAGATTCGTATTCGGACATGATAGTAGTTGGCCGAAGTGGCTAATATAGCTAACAGCAGCCAGTTTTATAATCAAGTCTAGCTGTACCAGCCGTAAGAATGGGAATTGACTACGAGTTCTTCAACTCGTTCTGCAATGGCGTCCTTGCTACGGACAAATCCATCCGCTGGGTAGGCCTGGTCAACAAGAATGGCGTCATTCTAAGCCAGAAGGTCAGGGAAGGAGTCAAGCTCCTCCTTACAGAAGAGGAGAACGAAGAATATGCCGCAAGTGCCATTGCCCGGCAGAAAACAAGGGGCAAGTTTGAATCAAAGATAGGCAAGATGGTCTATGCCTTTGGCAAGTACGATAGGCTCCTTCGGGCCACGGTACCGATGAACGAAAATTACTACATGCTCATTACGTTCGACATCGAAGAGAAGAATTTCGACTCTGTCATAATGGACAGGATCGTCCCGTTGCTATACGAGAACAAGAGCCGGTTAATCACGATGGACGACTCGATCTAATCCGCTATGCTGCGAAGGAACGAGTTGAAAAGGATCTGGCCGTGATCTGGAAGAATTGTTTTCAGTGCTGTTTGGGAGTGCAGAGCTGACATTGGGCACGTCAGCCTAACCCTTTCAGTCTTTTATTGCCCTGTCCCGGTATTCTGGATTTCCCTGCAGCGCTCTGTTGTATGCAATGTTGGTCAGTCGGTCGGCTTCCCTGTTTTCTTCCCGGGGCACCCACTTGATTTCAATGTTGGCAAACTTGGCCTTCAGCAGCAGAACTTTTCGGTAGAGGGGCACTATTCTTTTTGCCTTCACCTTGAAGTTGCCACTCAATTGGTTCACTACTAGCTGCGAATCGCTCTTGACCTCGACTTTGTCTGAAGCAAGCTTATTGGCAACGAGCCACTCTAGCGCCTTGGCAAGCGCTGTGTACTCGGCGACATTGTTCGTAGAATCCTTTGAGAAAGGCTCACCAGCCACCCCGCAGTCGCGGTGGAGGGTCTTGCCGTTGCTCTTTACAACAAAGGCATAACACGCGATGCCACCGGGGTTTATCGGCTGGCACAGGCCGTCAAAGTAGACTTCAATCAACAAAGGTCATGGATTTCCCGTAGATATGTTCATATCGTTGCCAAGATGTCATAGAAGCTTCTTCAGTATCATTCAAATAATAGCTTGCCATAGAAAAAATGCAAAAACACACATGAGCATCGATCTCGCCTTCATAGGAACTTCAATTGGATTTGGCGGCGTAGCAGGCTTCCTGATCGGATACGCGATAAAAAAGGCGATAAAGATAATGATGATAATAATCGGGCTATTCTTTGCCGCTCTGGCATACCTGAATTATCAGGGCATTGTCACGATAAACTGGGAGAAGCTGGGTGCAACGGCAACAGGCGCTGCCACCGGGCTTGGTAACGCAACGGGCCAAATAGCGGGAATTTCCGATCAGGTCACACCAACGCTGATAAACTTTGGAATACCTCTCACCGGGAGCTTTGCGGTCGCCTTTGTGCTCGGGTTCATGAAAGGATAGCCTGTGAACTAAATTAAAGCGATTTGTAAATTTGGCGGCTGTCGACGTCTTATCTTGGCGCCCCGACAAAAATGGGAGTGACTCTATCAGATACATACGCGGGCAAGAGCAAGACAGAGTTGATAGAGGAGATAATGCATCTCAACAAGGAGCTGAGAATGAGGAACGAAGAGATCGCGATGCTGAAAAAAAGGATCTTGTTATACAAGTCGATAAAATAAAAAAGAAAAAGTGGGGGCGCTACTGTATTTCCGATTCTACAAACGGAGCCCTTGGGTGAGAGAGTACGACGTAGTGCAGCTCGTAGTCGATGTCTCCGCCTGTCATGGTGCCCTCGACAGACCACATGCCTCCGCGCGGCCCGTGGATTCCAAAGTACCCGTTGAGGGATACGTCGAACTGCTCGCCTCTGCCGTTCTGGACTTGTCCGCTTGCTTCAAAGGTCAGGCCATCTTCTACAAGACTGATCTCCCAAGTTCCTGGCAGCATGTCGTAGCGGACCCTCTCCCCGTCTATCGAGATTACGATCGCGCCGCGCTCTACCGCGCCTTTGCCTGAGCTGTTGTCGTACAGAGTCATGACCCGAAGCCCGGTGCGGAAGTTATCGCCGGTTTCAGTCTCTGTTGCAACGCCTGCTCCCCTTGCCACCCAGAACCTGTACTGTTGATCTACTACGCCTCTTTCGCCTCTTTCCTGCGCCAATGCAACGACTGGCCAGAATGAGACCGCCGCGACGAGCGCTGCGGCCACCACTGCTCCAACCATCCCAAGGGCGGCTGTTTTTTGTTTTGATGTTTTGTTTGACATCGGCGGTGTATAGGCGTGTATTCAAAAGGCACTTGCGGGCCTTTGTGAATTAACAGCGTTAGTTAACAAAGTTAGTCAATCTTCGTCCCGCTTGCTCTTCGGCTCCTTTTCTTCGTTGCTTTCACCTTCTTCAAGCTCCCTGTCAATCCTTTCCTTCAAAGATATGAAGCGGCTGAACCTGGTATTCCACGCTGAAAAGAAGGCTCGTTCTTTTATGCCGATTGCCAGCCAGACAGATGCAAGGACGACGACGATAACTATAAAGGCGATTACTATTGTGGCGACGCCAGGCACCCTAGCCAAGATAAAAGGCAGGAATCGCGGATTGAAGGCAAATACCGCCGCCACTATGATCGCCAGCGGCGCGAGTATGAACGACGAAACTATCAGGAACGTGAACATGCTCCTGGTGGTGTTTAGGTGGAAGATCAGCTCGTCAAGCACTTCAAATATGTTGTTCCTTCTACTGTCCGACATCAGGTCAGCACTTCCTGGCACGCGTGCAAATAAAACACTTCGTTAACTTTGTTACCGGCCGTCATTTTTTCAGATCTCTCCTTGGAAACATTTCTTCGTATGGATCGAGTATCTGCCTGCAAAACTGCCTTCCCTTTTCTGTCACGCTGTATTTTATTATCTTCTTGTTGCCCCACGGTTCCTCCGTTCTCTTTATGATGCCCTTGGCTTCCATGTCGTCGAGGATGTCCTTGTGCTTGACAAGGTTGAGGCCGCAATAGCTCAGAAGAGAGGTCTGGTTGAGCTCACCGTACTCGGTCAGCTTGAGTATAATGTCCTTTCTTATGTACACTCGGTCTCGATATTCATGGGAAGACAAGCCTATGCTTTGGCTTGTAGCAGGACAGGGCCGGCATTAAGGTTTGCCTAGTTACATGAAAAAGCCGGTGTAGCGGGCCTTGCCTATCACCCGCCCGCTGTCTTTGTCCCTGAATATGCCAGTAGAGTCCTTTGGAACCAGCCCGTTCGGCCTCACAAGGTGGGGAGTGCCGTAAATGTCTGCAAGGACATATTCGTAGCGCCACAGCAGATACCTGTCCTGATCGGTCATGAAGCTCTTTACAGGAACAGAACGCTCAGTCCGGCCGTCTGCCAGAAGGGTGTTGTCGTACCATATGGGATACTTTGACCACTCTGAGTCAAGCGACTCAGGCCTGTTCCTTGTAAACAGCAGGGACGGGCGGTACGCGATTATTATGCTGAATGCGACCATCGAAGCACCTAGCAAGAAATGCATGTTTGCAGCCACGCTTACGGCCATAGGCGTGTACAGCGTCCACGTGAACCGGGTTCCTCCAAAATTAGCCTCGCCGAGCTGGGGCGTGGCGTAGTAGGGAAGTAACACCGAATCGTACATCATGGCGATCCCCAAGATGCATATGAACAGCGGGACCATCCCCTTCCACACCACCGATAGGGCTATGAAAGCAACAAGCACTATAGCAGATATCTGGACTGCATCAACGATTTCCTGTGTGAAAACTTGGAAAGTCGAGGTAAAAAGGTGCATGAAGAAGAGGAGCATAATGCATACAATGTCCGTGACAAGCAACCTCTGCTCGTTTTTCTGGAACCAGAGATACGCCTTGCCGTGCGCCTTCCTGTTGCGCTGTGGAGCAGAAGACCCTGCTGCCATACCAATATAACGCGCCGCTGCTCATTAAGCATTGCTGGATCGCAACGTTTTTTGGTGCAACATCCTACAAGCTAGTGCAGTGCCATTCGGACTTTTTAAAAGGAAGGAAAGCGAAGCGCCGGTAGAGCTGCCCTCAATAGCACTGCCTGCCGCAGGCACCCTTTCAATTCAGGAGGCACAGAACCTGCTACGCAGCGTCGAGTCGGCCAAGGTGCAAGAGCTTGCCGCGCGCCTTGCCCCTATAAAGGAATCCGCTGCAGAGTCCATGGAGGTCATTGAGAGTCTTGCAAATGAAATGGAGCACGAAAAGATCAAGCTTGAAGGCATCGAACAAAAGTTCAAGTCTGTAGCCGAAAATGCGAGGAAGACTGTCGTTTCGTCGCTCAGGCGCGAAGCGTCTACGGAGCTTTCGCTGCCCCAGTCTGCAAACGATGCCAAGAAATTCAAGGAAAGGTTTGAGACCATGATGAACCGCCTTGGCGAGGTCAGCGGATCGCACAGCAGGGTGATCACCGCTTTCATGAAAAAGCATGCCAACAAGATGAAGGGCGAATTTGAAGCTCTGAAAAAGCTGCTGAACGAGACCAAGATAGTAATGTCAGATTTTGAGCAAAAGCGCGCGCCGATAGTAAAGTGTGGGGGCATTTTGAACACCGCTTCGCAGAAAGCATCGTCGATCAGGTCGACAGAGGTGTCTGTGCAAAACATTGAAAAGCAAATTGAAAGAATTGAAATTGAACTCGAAGGGCTGAAGAACGAGGTTGGCGCGCTGAAGGCTTCACCGGAATTCGAGCAGGCCACTGCTATCGTGCAAAAGGTTGTCGAAGTAGAAAGGCAAGAAAAGCAGTTTCATGCGCAGCTGACGGAT
This sequence comes from Nitrososphaera sp., assembly GCA_023250885.1. Classification (GTDB taxonomy): domain Archaea; phylum Thermoproteota; class Nitrososphaeria; order Nitrososphaerales; family Nitrososphaeraceae; genus Nitrososphaera. The sequence continues at coordinate 16,016 of JAHEZV010000018.1, forward strand.
CTTTTTTCCCGCGTGTCAAGGGCGCTTACAAAGTACTCCTATGGTCTCACAAAAGAGACTGAAGCGCGCCTCCAAATGATGTCAGACGAGCCGTGGAGGATGCTTTATGAAAGCGATATTTCGCCCTATTCTTCGCTCCTGATTGAAATACACAAGTCTATAGATTCTGGCAAGATCCAGCTGAAGGACTCTGACAAGATTCTGAACTACCTGGATGTGATACTGAAATCACTGCCAGAGTTTCGGAGCAGGGTGCAGGCGCTAAAGGCAGAGGCGGATTCGCTGCGCCAGAGCGAAAGCGGCCTCGTCGGAAGGGCAAAGGAGCTTGAAGAAAGGATTGTGCAACATGAAGAAGAGCTGGCAAAAAACAGGCAGAATCTAGAACAGCAAAAGCGCCAGATAGTAGAAAAGAATGCTGAAGTTAATGCGCTGCTGAAGGAAGCGAGCGATATCCTGGCAGACCTGACTGGCCAGAAATATTCGCTGGAATACTAGCTGGTATTTGCTTCGTTGATGACTTTTTCATACGTAGAAGAAGGATAAGCACCGCGCAGCAGTTTAGGGGTTTCCCCTTCTGTCAGGACGATAAAGCTTGGCGTCGCGTTAAGTTCAATCGATCTTGCAAGGTTGTAGTTGTCTCTGACAACCTTGTATACTTGCCAGAATCCAGACAGTCTGAGAAAGCATCCATATCCGATGCGCCTGCGCTTCCTGCGGACTGTTTTATAAAAGCCTTTGTCATGTATCCCGAGTTTTCTCCTTCAACGTGGTTGTTGTGGAGGTAAGCGACAGTGCTGTACGTGTCGTTCTGATACTCCCAGTGTTTCCCCTGATTGGCGGCGCAGTATGACCCTTCTGCTGCAAGTGAAGAAGCCCTGTCTGAAAGGTCGTTGATAGGATAGTCTTTGAAAATGAACCTGACCTTGCCTGTGTCTACATAATTGGCCATTAACTGGTCCTTGGTGCATCATGAAATCTCATGCACCATGTGCACTATAGTCGCCAAATTCCACTATCGATACTGCAATTATCACGGTTATGCCTACCATCAGTAAGTTATCTCCATAATATGGAGACGACTCCGAGACCTGCTATGCAGAGCCCGGCGTAGGATACGAAATTGACGCCAAGAAAGGCGCCGAGCACTGTAACACCGATTCCGCTGGCAATAGTTATCGCCTCGCCGACCCTTCTTTGGTTCCTCAAAAGGCGCCACTTTTGGTTGACCATCAGCAGAAGGGAGCCAGCATTGGTTTTATAAAATTACCTACGCAGCAAGTCTTCCATGTCTGAAACCTCTTCGGGCGCCATCCTTCTATCGTTCGGCTCTTCCTCGCTCTTGTAATCTTCAAGATTGGGCTTTTCTTCTTCCCTAGGATGCGGAGCGGTTTGCCTTTTAGCTGGCATGTCACTCACGACCTTCGATAGCGCGCATCGCTATTTACGGTTACACGGGCTTGGGGATTACCACTGGATCTTCTACCTTGAAGTCTTCAACGAGTGAGTTCCGTATGCTTGTCAGCGTTTCATGCGCCCTGTCAAGGGTCATGTTCCTGTCAAGTTCGACGTGCACCTGCGCAGAAAAGTCGTGGCCAAGCGGCCTGAGCAGGATCTTTTCCACCCTGACATTGAACTTTTTCTCTATGTGCCTTGCCATTTCCTGCTGAAGCTCCGGGTTCTTTACGCCGTCTATCAGCACAAGCGTCGATTCTTTGAACGCGGTTGCAGACATGAAAAATATATACACCGCAATCAGGATGCTGCCCACAGAATCCATGTAAGGGATCCCAAAATACGCGGCAATTATGCTTCCAAGGCCTACGAACGACGCTGTGCCGTCCTTGATGGAATTCTTGGCGTCAAGGTTGAGCGACACAAGGCTGTATTTCTTTGCGACTTTTCCTACCTTGAACGCCCGGTGGAGCGATATGCTGCCGGCGGCTGCCAGCGCCACCATTGTGATCTCGGCACTCTGCAAAGGGAGGGGGTTCACTATCCTCTGGTACGCGTTGAAGACAATGAACGAGGCAAGTATCAGGATCACTACCGCCGCGATGAATGCGGCGAGACTCTCTATCTTGGCGTAGCCAAAGTGGAAGAGCGTGCTCTTTGGTTTTTGCAGCATCCTGATGCCAAACCACACGATGAAGGAGACCAGCGCGTCCGCCATCGAGTCGAGGCCGTCTGCAAAAAGCGTGAGGCTGCCGGTATAGGCAGACACCAGCACTTCTCCGACGCCGATGCCTACCAGTGTCCATATTGAGATCCAAGCCGCTCTCCTGGCCTCCTCAAAAACCTTAGACTTGTCCAAAAAGTAGTTAGTTATAGAAGCCTTTTCTTAATTATACCTTTGTCAGCGTCTAGGCAGCGGCCAAGGGCCTTCTGACCGATACGCACACCTCAGCGGTGTGAAACGGTTTTTGCAGGAAGCCATGCCTCTCTATCGACGGCAGGGCCTTCCCGAGATCCCTGTTGACTTTAAACGCCGTCATGACCATGACCTTGATGTCCGGCCTTATCTCTTTGGCATGCCCTGCAAGTTCTTGTTCGCTCATGCCCGGCATCTTTATGTCAGTCAGTATGAGCGAATATGCTGACGCGTCTTCGCGAAAGCGGTCAAGGGCCGCAATAGGGTCTGTAAACGCGTCGACTTTGTACCCCCACTTGGCAAGCGATATTATGACTATCTTTAGGATGTCGGGCTCGTCGTCGACTGCTATTATGCGCACCTGCATCCCTCAATACCAAAAACTGCTGCAATTTATTTAAGGCTTGAGTAGCAGTGATCCAAGAGAAATTATAAGATGGTGTGCTATCAGTAGAAGCAGTTGCCGGGCATGCAAATCCTGTCTGACGAGCGAGAGATCGTAAAAGCAATAAAGCGGTTTCAGGCCAACACAAAAACGTTCTGGGGAGCGTGCGTCGATTCTTCGCTTCCGTCATTTTCTGTTGGCAGGGTCAAGCAAGGATACGTCGAAGCCAAAAAGCGCGGCGTCAGGATAATGTACATCACCGAGATCAAGAAAGATAATTTGCCATACTGCAAGGAAATAATGCAGGTCGCCGAGCTGCGCCATCTGGGCGGCATCAAGGGCAATTTTGCAGTGAGCGACACAGAGTACGTAGCAGGAATAAAGCGCGGAAGCGCTCTGGCAAGTCTGGTGCAGAGCGACGTGAAAGA
>JAHEZV010000018.1:19296-23560 GCA_023250885.1 Nitrososphaera sp.
GCTCGACCAGGCGTGATTTTGTTTTTCCAATTGCGAATCTAAAAAAACGGTTATTCCTTGTCCTTGTCGAACCTTTCCTTCAGGTACAGAAGGCCCTTTACCAAATCCCTTGCCTGATCTGGCGTGATGTTGCTCTCCTGCAGAAATTTTTCGTCAACGCCCAGCTCCAAGAGCTTCGCAATGTCCCAGTGCATCTGCTTCAGATCGGGAAGTCGCTGCTCCGGGACGCATGGGATTAGCCATCCCCATTATAAAAGATATTTGGTTAATCGGTATTGACATAGGGCAGTTGGACGAAAATAATGAGAGGACTCTCATGCTGCGTCGATGGCAGTCTTCTTGTCGAGCCGCTTCATTCTCATTTCGTAAGCAATTACCGCAGCTGTGAGCCCGATGAATGCAGCCTGCAATACTTCGACTGAAATTCCCATGGCGTTTGGCGGGCCTAGCCTTCCCGTTGTTGGGCTGTTGGGCGTTCGAGGTATGACCCAGATCGCTATCAGGACTAGTGTCCCGTCAATCCCTGCATCGTACCACGGCATGGCGCACCTTTCGGCGGGATAGTAATATGGCGCACCAATATTGGTACCAGGACACATTCTCCATTTATTCCGAAAACGAATACTAGTGAACAATAATGCATTGACAAAATGATATCATAGTTACGAATCTCTTGAATTCTGGCTAGACTTTGTAAATAAGGGATTTTTGTCCCTTTGCAAGTTGTGGCGGCCGGGCATGAAATTCACATATATAACAAAAGTTTTCTTTTATGATATATGAAATAATTCTAATATCGAACATAATATGCTTATTAATTGAATCGCGATTCAGCAAGATGGGATATTTTGAAATGGCTAAAAAATATAACATGGCCGATAGAGAAAACGCGCGCAAAAAATTGGCCGAGTTTGGAGCTGTTTCGATTGCAGTCCCATCCTTAAAGTTATTTGAACATATCGCGGACGCAAGAACTATCCTTGACTCTTTCGGGGTTCAAAATGAAGTAAGCATAATTGCTGCCCACTGGGCACCAAAGAAGACCCTTAGATATATTGCAGAGCTAGAATCAAGAGGCATCGAAGTAATTATCGCTGGAGCTGATGGCTCAGCCCACCTTCCAGGCATGATAGCATCTCTTACAAATATCCCGGTAATTGGGGTGCCTTTCAAGGGTGCGAGCCTTGATGGGATGGATTCCCTGCTTTCAATTGTTCAAATGCCCCGCGGTGTCCCGGTCGGAACTATGGCAATAGATTCTGCCCATAATGCCGCAATATTCGCATGTCAAATTCTTAGCCTGAAGTATCCCCATCTGAAAAGTAAGTTGAAGGAGCACAAGGAGATGCTTGAGAAGATGGTGCAATTAGAGGATACGCAGTTTAACAAACAACCTAACCAATCGCGGTAAAATCAATAAGCATATCACAAAAAGTGAAAATTTCGATAAATGTTAATTTTTGGAATTCTCCAATTATATTTCTGAAGCAAAAAAATAAACAGGCTTATATCATTGCCAACATCGAAGTAGGTTATGGCGGATAATGAGCATATGCAGGAGCGCTTGTGGTATCACCGGGCGTTCAATTCGTTAAATAGAGTCATAACCCGAAGGGAAGGTGTATTCTAGAATTAATGAATGCCGGTACTAACAAGAAAAATCTACCTACCTCACCTCCTCCGAACAAAGACTTTGCGGCTGCGAGGAGGGATGAAATGTTGAACAGGGTCGAAAAAGATTATGAAGAGTTCAAGAAGACGCGCACGTTCAATTTCCCGACTTGGCTCTACGGCCCGCCAAAAGGAAAGATATTCAAAGTACAAGTTGAGGACTGTCCACGCTTTGGAGAGGACGCCTATGTTGAATTCGATTCCGCGAGAACTGCGTTCTTGAGTATTGATATGCAGGTTGATTTCTGCGGCCCCAAAGGCTACGTTGATACAATGGGTTACGATCTTGGATTAACTTCAGCACCGATAAAATCGATTCATTATGTGCTTAATACCTTGCGTAGCGGGACGGATATCAAAGTCATTCACACAAGAGAGGGCCATCTGCCAGATCTTTCGGACGCTCCATACAACAAGCTTCTGCGGAGTAAGATCATCGGAAATGGCATTGGAATTGGCGAGGCACCTAAAGGGGGAATGGGACGCTTGCTTGTGCGAGGTGAAAAAAATTGGGATATAATCGATGACTTGTACCCAGTTGAAGGTGAATATGTTGTAGACAAAGCTGGCAAGGGAGCCTTTGGTCAAAGCAACCTTCCGCTATTGCTAAAGAACCTTGGAATAACTCACTTGGTGGTTACCGGCATTACCACTGATGTTTGTGTCCACACAATAATGAGGGAAGCGAACGACAATGGTTATTGGTGTCTTTTGCTTAAAGATGGTACAGGCGCTACAGACTACAGCAACTACCAAGCTGCATTACGACAGATAAAGATGCAAGGTGGTGTTTTTGGCTGGGTCTCTGAATCTAAGAAATTTGTCGACGCTGTCAGGTCTGCTTTTAAAGATCAATAGTACGTGAGATACGCACAGCTAAATACAGGGTAACAGTCCTGTAGCAGGATCTTTCTCAGCGCAGGAATGGTAGATAGGGACAAAATCCGGTTATTGGAATTACGATTTGCTTAATACGTTGTAGCCACCCTCTTACTACCGAGGGGGGTAGATGGTCCCGTTTGAAGGTCGCAAGGATACTAAATGACGATAATAAAGAGACCTTCGCTCTTGTCAATCCAGAGGGGAATCGAATTGTTACACGCGAGGAAATATCGAAGCAAACTGGTTTTTCACTACCTGCAAGCGTAGAGGATTTTCTATTTGCCGGACATTCAGAAAAAATAAAAAATCAGATGAAAAAATTGTCGTTTCCCGATGAGATCGACGAGGTAAAGCTTTCTCCGCCGATTACAAGATCCTTCAAAATAATATGTCTTGCTTTCAACTACTCGGATCAAGCTAGCTGGGTACGTTTTGGCAAGAGTCATCCTAAAGACCCAGTGATCTACATGAAATCAAGGACGACTCTGGTTGGTCCCCACGATGATATAGTATGTCCAAGGTTTGTGACGCAGTTAGATTACGAGGGTGAACTGGCGTTTGCAATTGGCAAAAAATGTAAGGGAGTTAGTGAACTTGATGCCCTTGATTATGTTGCCGGCTATTTCGTGTTTAATGATGTTTCTGCGCGAGATATACAATTTATTGACAAGCAATATGCCAGAGCAAAGAGCTTTGATACGTTCGGCCCCTGCGGGCCTTGGCTAACAACGCCTGACGAAATTGATGATCCATGCGATCTGCAGTTGACAACGAAAGTAAATGGTCAAATCCGGCAGAATTCATCCACCAAGAATCTTGTCCTAAAAGTCGGCAGAATAATTCACGGTTTGACCAAGGTAATGACTCTTGAACCAGGAGATATAATATCAACTGGAACTCCTACTGGAACAGTTCTGTCACTCTCTTCTCATGTTAAATACCTGCAAAATGGCGACGTTGTTGAGGTTGAAATTGAGAAGCTTGGGAAAATAAGAAACAAAGTAGTTTTCAAGGACTAATCAAGAAATGATACTAAACGTGAAAATAAAGAGAAGGAAGGGACTTAGAATCTACTAAGACCCAATGAAGTTCCCTTAAATCGAGCAATTCCAAGCACTGCAATCAGTAGCATTGCTAGCACAAGACCTGCTATCATGCCGAATTCCGGCACTACAGACGTGCCAAAGACCTCTGCAGAATTACTTCCCTCTGGCAAAGAGAAACCGATGGTTGTGTCAGTGTCTGTGGCGCTTATAGTCTGAAATGTTACGTCTTTGTCTCCAGCCTTTATCGCGGAAATACCGTTTATCATAGCCATTGGCAGTGTGAGCATCACGTCGCCAGCATTCTCAAAGCCAAAAGTTACTGACTTGCCGGGGTTTATGACCACTGACGTCAATTTGCCATTTGTTGACGTTCCGGTTATAGAGAAGCTCTTTCCACCTGTCTCCGCGCTACCAGCGATGTCGATACTCGCTTTGTATCTTTCAGGGATCAAAATCTTCTTGTCTATCACATCTTGCGTAAGCTTTTGCAGCCTGTCTTTTACATCTGCAGGTACCTTACTATCTAGGTCGTGGAACGGTGCAAGGAAAACGATGACGTCTCCATCAGCCCCTTTTGCGGTCTCAATCCCTGGCTTGAATATCTTGCCTTCGAATTTATTCTCCACTACCATCTTCGTAGCCTGATCAAAGGACTTGTCTATGTC
>JAHEZV010000019.1 GCA_023250885.1 Nitrososphaera sp.
CCCAGGCACTATTGCCCTGACTACAGGAATCCCGATGTCCGGGTTTGTAAGGTCAACAATTATTACTTGAGAAAGCCCAACGTCCTTGAGCCTTGAGAGGATGAGCTTGATGTCATCCAGGATGTCTTCGTTAATGAACGTCTGCACCTGCGAAAACCTGATCTTTTTTGTCGACGGCATGAACTGCCAGGCGCGCCGATCGTCGGTGTTCTGCTCGCCGTACTTTATCTTGCGCAGGTCGTCCCGCGCCCCCTGTATGTTGGCAGCCCTTGTCTGCGACACTTCGGTGATTGCCCGGAGAAGCGCTATCCTTGCGTCCGGGTGCGTGCCGTGCCCCTCTGCAAGGTAGCCGTAGTCGTGGGTGACCCATTCGACGCTGCTTGCGTTGAACGTCGGGATGCCGATATCAGAAGTGATGTCTTTTATCATGAGCGAAATGCCGGTGCGGTTGAACTTGTCCACGAGGTTCCTAGCGGGCTCAAACTCAATTCCGGAAATGTCAACGTCTGGAAATACGCCCGGGTCGTCGACAAACCTATCTGCAAGGATCTGAGGCACGCGCAGACCCGCAGTATTTAGCGAATGCAACACTGTGCGCAGGATATGGAACGGAATAGCGCTTGCGCGCAGCTGTGCAAGACTCATGGCATCACGCTCTATAACTTCGCACGCCGCGTGGCATACCGCTTCTTCCATCACGTTGCCCGACGCAAGGCCGTTTGTGTGAAAGTATGCAAACGGGTTGACGGCCGGAGGAGGCGGCGTGTACCGGAACAACGCAACTGATGCTGGAACCATCACTTCCTCGCCGCTGGAAAGGTCGTAGCCTGAGAGCCAGTCCATCAGCATCTCGTCGCGGTACTCGAAGCTTACCGGCTCTACTATCCTGTCAGGATGGAGCACCTTATGTGTCTTGGACAGCTCGGCATAGCTTGATCTGGTAAATTTTCGCGGCCCCCCTGATGGCAGCGAGCAGTAGCGCTCGATGCTCTCCATTAGGGCGCTTGCCATGGCGTGCTGCCTTGTCGGGCCCTTGCCGCTATAGACCCAGATATAGTCCTCGGTGCCGGGCACCACTGCCGAGTAGTTCGGGATGCGCAGGACGTCCATGTCGGTGATGTCGGCAAGCCTGGTCACGCCTATCATTTTTGATATCGGGATGACCTCCTCCAGGGTCTCCTGCGCCGGCCTGATTCTGGACGTGCCGTTGACAGTCCACTTTTTCCTGCTCTGCAGCTGCACTAACTACAATCCTTGCTGGAGTTCATATCAAGCTTTCTTCCCCGGGAAGTCGTGGAGCTCGCCGTGCTGGCAGCGGAGGCATGCCCTCTGCTCGGCGTCTGCCAGGTAATTGATGTAAAAGCATTTTGCGCACTGGAGGCGCGCCAGCCTGCCCGGCAGCGTCAGCTCGTTGCTGCCCCACTCCAGAACCTTCTTTGCAACCAGAGCCTCCAAGACATAGGTCATTGTTTCGGACAGCTGCTGGAGATCGGCGTTTCTGTACCTGAGGTAAAGGCCGGCCATCTCGCTTGGCAGCGACTCCCGCCTGAACGCGGCCTTGCCGGCGTTTGACTGCCTGAACAAATGATCGCGCAGGTACCAATCCAGCTCCCTGATCGCCGTGTCAGGCATTTGGAAAGCAGATGCCAGAGTACAATATTTAAAACATATTAACCCACTTTTGCATCATAATGGGCGTTGCCTGAAAGCGACATTGACAAGCTGTGCGACAAGATTTTCGCATCCGATCGCAACATCAGGTTTGCAGGAGTGATAGACAAGATGGGCACGCTGGTGGCCGGCGGTATGCGGAAAGGGATCAAGCCGCTCGAGCCCAGGGAGGACAGGCGCAAGCTCTACATCGAATACGCCCTTAGGAATGCCATGCGCTCAGATTTTGATATGGAGTACGGGCGCGTCGTTTACACCCTGTCAGAGCGCAAGAAGATCAAGATAGCATCGTTCCCGTACGGCGATCACCTCATATTGATCTCGATTGAAAAGAAGGCGCAGCACGACAAGGTAATAAGCACGGTTCTCAAACTACTCGACTGACAATTATATACTTGCGCCGTGGGTATTCTGATTGGATGACTGGCAAGAGAAGGCGGCGCGAGCATGGCGCTGATGGCGACGACCTTGTGGAGCCGAAAAAGATAACCGGCAAGGAACTGAGCAAAACGGACGAGCTGAGCGCCCGGCTGACGACGCTTGTTGAAATGCTTGACGAAAAGGGGATAATCAACAAGAGCGAGTACCGCAGGATGGTGGCGATGCGCCTGCACGAAATATCCAAGGCCGGCGCCTTTGAAGAGCTTGACGAAGAGCTATGATGGGACCTTTGCAGACAGGCAAGGCATTCTGGCTCTCTATCTTGGCCGGGCTTGTGGCAGGCGGTGTTCTTGCAGGGATCAACGTCGCAATTGTGCAGCCTTATACCGCTGCGCTTGCAGACATCCAGCTTGAGAACCTTCTTGCAGAGGGAAAATTTGACGAGGAGGAGTTTGACGTCCAGCTGCAGGCGATCTATTTTTCGCAGGTGTACGGCTCTATAATAATCGGCCTTGCAGCTGGTGCGCTGGCAGGAGGCGCTTTTGTCGTTGGCAAGATAAGGACAAGCCCGCTGAAGGCGGCTCTCATGATAGCCGGCATTACGTGGTTTGTGCTTTACGTCATCCCGACAGTGAAATATCCCCCAAGCCCCACGGCGACATTTGACCCCGGAGTGGCCAGCGCTTACCAGACGCTTCTTGCAGGGTATGCGGCAGTGTCGGGGCTAGCTGCCCTTGCCATAGCTTTTGGCTTCCGCAAAATAAAGAGGAAGGAAAAGGCGTTTGGGGCTGCCGCGATTTATCTGGCGGTGATCGCCGGGGCGTTCTTTGCCTTCCCCGATTACCAGAGCGAGGACGATTCGCTCCTGCCCCCACCCGTTGTCAGCGCGTGGAGGTCTGCCATATCGCTGTCAATGACCGCATTCTGGTTTGCGCTTGGCATCATTTGCGGGCTCTTGTGGACGTATGGAAGTAAAAGAGCCGGGAGAGGGATTTGAACCCAGGGTCGGGATTTCGGGGTTCGATTAAATATTAATGCTTAAGCTCAAAAATGGATCCAGAGGGACATGGCACAATATTGGAACGGATTTGAATGTGGCCGCGCAGGAGAGAAATTCATTCCGCCGGTGCCTTGTCTCTGAACGCTTGAATAGACGCCAAGAGAGTTTCCATGCTAGACGTCCACCTGCGCGCCACCTAGAATCCTTATCCCCCTGCAGGAACGCTTACGATTCCTGTACTTGCAAGTTCTGACCCGATGCCATAGCCAACCAATGCAATGCCTGTGCCAAGTCCAGCCATTTCTATTCCGCCTTTAATCCAGCTTTTCTTTGCGATGCGCCCCTTTAGCGCACCTACGATGAACGAAGATATCACGCTAATGACGATGGCTATTACAATGGCAGTGATCGAAGAAGTCAGACCAGCCTTGACGGCAAAGTAAGGAAGAATCGGAAGAATCCCGCCTAGAAGAAAAGAACCAAACATTACCAGTGCTCCTTTCAAAGGATTTCCCAGAATTTCCAAGTTAAGCCCCAGCTCCTCTGTTAACATAGTCTTGAGCCAGACATCTTTGTTTGATGTGATTTTGCTAACAATTCTGTTTAATTCCTCTCCCTCAAATCCTTTGGCGCGATATATTTCTTCTATTTCTTCCTTTTCCTTCTCAGGAATAGTCTGCATTTCATATTCTTCACGTTTTATTTCAGATTCGAGTATCTCCCTCTGGGACTTTACGGCTAGATAGTTTTGGACGGCCATTGCTTTTGCCCCGGTGAACATCCCTATGAGCGCGGCAAGGATGACTACGTCTGCGGCGATTACAGCGCCGCCCACCCCGGCCACAATTCCAAGCGATGTGTTTACCCCGTCGCCAAATCCAAAAACCAGATCCCTTATGTAGTTGCTTTCTTTGATATGTGGTTCAACATGAGTAATTCGTGTAGACAATATGCACAGGTTGTTTTTTGGATTATTAACTGCTTCCTGTTAGCAAGATTGAGATAGCTCTCCGTTTTCACGTGTTACAAAATCACGATATCGAAATCTCTGGTGAAAAAGATGGCCCTAGATGTTTCTGCCCCTTATTATGAGTAAATACCTGCAATGTGGAATTTGATTCTTCTTTCTGTTAGTGGTTATGATAATGAACTCTTCAACAACGGAAGATCAGGAGCCTATGAAAATGTTTCTATGGGTTCAAACCCAAGGGCTTCCAAATTGATGTCACGGCTATTTGATGGGTTTTGGCTTTTGATGGATTAGGCTTAGCCAAAAGGGTCTTTCTTTGGGTTCTGGACTGCGCGGTTCCACACCTAGGTGCCTTGAGAGACGCGTCGTCAAACGACTGCCATCTCCACATGATACCTCTGATGTCGTCGTATATTTTCAATAATCTAACCCGTAGCTTCTGGAATACCCTTGACCTGACCCACTCCTGGAACCTCCTGTGGCAGGTGGAACCGGAGCCATACTATTTCATACACTTCCATCGCGCTTCAGGCATTGTCAGAGATTTTAGATACCACTGTCTATGAGGAAGTAAGGAAAGCATGCATCGAAGCGATAGAGTCTACAAGGAGAAAAGAAGCTGATAGAGGGGATACTGTAAGAACTCCACCAAGTCAAAGGACCGGACGCCACGATAAAGCGAGGTTAACGAAATCTAAAAAGCAATTGAAAAAAGGAAAAAGGGCCTAGAATGCCCTTGTGAACTGTTGCTGTTGTGCAGCCCAGTACGATGTCCAGGCCTTGACGATGTTTGTGGTAAATTCCGTGGCTGCGTCGACTGATCTATTGTAGATTTTTGTGTTCTCCCTTGCAGCGTCGATTGCGTTAATTGCAAGCTGGTTGTAAGTTCCGAAAGCTCTGACAATGTTGTTTGTCACTTCAGTGGACTGCCTTGCTACCAGTTCAGACACCTGCGGGTTTTGCGGGACGTTCAGATTTTGAAATACCTGTCTCTCGTTATCGAATGCAGTCTGTACCAGATTCCTGGTCGTCTGTATGAAATCGGTCTGCAGATTGCTTATTGCCTGCGCGTACTGTGGCTGAACTTTTGCAACTTCGTCGATTACCCTCAAAGTGTTATCCCTTGCTGTATCTATCACGAGTGTCGATGCCGTTGTCTTTGTAGATGTAGGAATTTCGTCTCTCCTTTTGGTTTCTGACATAGCCATCCTACCCGCGCTAGTTATATAAGCGTTGGCATTTAATGGCAGTAAAAACCATTGAATCCCACCAAATCCCATTAATGATATACAACCATCAGATTAGGCTGGCTTGCAATTCTACTCGCTGATTGCACAGCTCTCATGTTTCTTCGATTAATAGCATTCCCCGGTCTTCCCCTGATCCTGTGGCCGCAGCACGGGCACCACAAACCTTCCCACTTTATGAATATCTCGCACACCTGGCACCTCTTCTGTCCTGAAGAATTTTGTCAGGACCAGTACCATGTTGTTGTACGTTCCGGACCACCTCTGTTGCGGGTCTTTGTCTACTGGCTTTCTGAGATTATTCAAGTGTAGCTCGTTCTTGCTCATCATGTCAATAAAGCTGTCGCTAGCACCCTAGTGATAAGCGCCGGGAGAGGGATTTGAACCCTCGGGACCCTTACGGGTCACAAGCTGGCCGGTTTGACAAATTCCAGGCTTGCGCCCTACCGGGCTAGGCGACCCCGGCACCACATTTTGCACTGCCATATCTGTATATTAATCATAAGCCAAGACAAAGCTAAAAATTGAGGAACATACAACGATCATCGCTTTTGGCTACTCAGGGGTTATCCGATCACTGCAAGGGTGGAAATCACGTTGATTGCGGCGACTGCATGTGCAAATGCCACATTCCCGGCACGATTGAAAACCTTGCAAAGAACATTGCCAAGCTGGACCGCAAGCGGCCCGGCATTGGCGAGACCCTATAGCAATTTATTTCAAGCATAAACTAGTATTTTCTGTTCATTGCGTATTTATGCCACCGCAGCTCTTCTTTGCCTTTTTCAGTAATGACGTAAGCCTGCGCTTCTTTCCTGATGTAGCCATGCCTGTCAGTGTGTAGGTCCATCGCTGCAGTATGTCCTTGTCAAGGCCAAGGTCAGAGTCGAGTTTGCCATTATTTTTCTCGATATTTATCAACATGCTTTTCGCAATCTTGAGATCCTTGGAATGCTTGTGAATTGGAGGATTCATGCAAAGATATCTCATCGCAAGTATATGTCAAGATGCCTTAGCTTTCATGTTGGTGAAAATAGATCATAGCTCTTCGGCGTTTTCGTTTTCTAGCTTGTCAAGGTCGACTTCCGTAGGCACCTTGACGTTGACTGCCTGCTCTCCCTTTGACCGCCACGCCTTAGGATAGGTATTGGGCTTCATGATAAGCCGCTTCAAGGCAAAAGCGATCCCCCTGGCGTTCTGCTCGATCTCCTCCTTTGTCATTGCCGCCTGCCCGAGACCCACCACCTCGCCCTTGAGGGTGTAGACGCCCACGAGCTCGCCCACCCGCAAGTCCTTTGGCACCGCTACCACTCCGGGCACGGCAAGCGGCGCCCCGTGGCACAGCGCGTCGACTGCAGTGTCACGTACTGTTACAGCCCGTATGCCTTCTAGGCAGTGCTCAATTGGTAGTATGAGCCTGCGCAATTTTTCGTCGTCCTTGCTTTCCTTGTAGCGCTGGTACGCGTCTGCGAGGTCGTGCAGCCTCACGAGGCCGCCGTTCTGATCCGAGAGGTTGCTCACCCTAGTCCTGCGAAGCTCGACCATCGTCGCCCCCGGCGACATCACCTCTCCAATGTCGTAGATTATCTTGCGAATGTATGTTCCTGCTTGGCAGAGGATCCGCATGAGCACCAGCCTGTCGTGGTTTTCAAGGCAGTCGAATTCATACACAGTCCTGACGCGCGTGACGCGCCGGACAGACGAGCGCTGCGGCGGCCGCTGGTATATCTCGCCGGTGAATTCCTGCATCACGTGCTTTAGCTTGTCAACTGAAACGTGCGAGTGGAGGCGCGCAAGGGCATAGTACTCCTTTGGGCCCAGCAATAGCACCGACAGTGCCTTGGTGCCCTCTCCAAGGCCGAGCGGCAGGAGCCCGGTTGCCCCGGGGTCGAGCGTGCCGCTGTGTCCGGCCTTTTCAATTTCCAGTATCCGCTTTACCCACGCCACGACTTCGTGGCTTGTGGGCCCGGCCGGCTTGTCCACAAGCACTAGGCCGTAATACAGCAACGACTCGATTGGCCGCCTGTCTGGGTAGTGGCCATAGTTGTCGTTGGTGACATCGTCGTCTACTTTGACAAGGTTCTCCAGCTGCGGCAGGTTCAAGGCTATCGACCTATTTGCCGCCTGACTATTAATTTGGATATCTCAATAAGCGAGTCGAGCGGCAGCCTGTCCGTGTTTAGCACATAGTCAAAGACCGCCAGGTCCTCGCCGAAGCAAAAGCCGTACAGCCCGTGGTAGATCTTTTTGTTCTCTTCGTCCCTCAGCGCGATTATCTTCCTTGCGTCTGCAAAGCTGATTCTGTCCCGGTTTGCCATCCTCTTTGCCCTGTTCTCCGGCGAGCCCCGGAGCCACATCTTGATCACCGATTCTTCCTTTACGAGCCAAGGGAGCGTGTAGCTGGTAATGACTGTGCCGCTTTTTCTCACTATCTCGACGAGCTTTTTGTCCACCTTTTTGTCAAATGACGGATCTGCCTTGCGCTGCTGCATGAATTTTCTTGCTTCTGCAGTGTCCCACCAGTCGTCCCTTCCGGTGGAGTACCCTTTTTCTGCTGCAAGCATCTTCAGTATGTCGCCCCCGTTGTACATCACAAGGCCAAATTCTTCCGCGAGCTTGCCTGCTATCGTCGTCTTGCCAACTGCCGGCCAGCCCGAAATGACGATGCTGAATTTGTTGGCTGCCAATTCTAGGTCATGCTCGGCATGCTGGTCTTTGTTATCTTGGATATTATGCCGCTAAAGCCAAACGAGCCTATCAGGAACCAGCCCCACAGATAGACTTGGCCGGGTACCCTGCACGGCCCCGTGGGAACGGTGCTTCCGTCAGGGTTAGTCACGTTGGTGCCATTTTCGTTGGTTTTTGGCTGCGTGTCGTTCTGCACACTTCCTTCATTGCACGTTACAAATGGCAGTTCTATCGGCGATATTGACACTGTTCCTCCAAATATGGCAGGGAACACAAAGATCCAGATCATGAACGACGGTATCATGTAAATGAACATCGGGCGCATCTGTTGCTGCTGCATATCAAGGGCCATCTTGTTGACGTAGGCCTGTTTCTTTTTCAGCTCCTCAATCCTAGGCTTGTCCTGTTTTTTGACCGCGTCCGTGTACTGCTTGCGCCACTCGTTCGTCTCCTTCATGACCCTGCCCATCTTTCCGATGTCGGTGGTCTTTTTCCGGAGCATTGCAAAGGCAAAGTTCATGCCGACAGCTATCATGAGCGCAACGATCGTTGCGCTTATGGGCTCAGGGAATATCGGGTGCTGCGTGTACTGCGGAGAGAGAAACTGCATCAGCAGGTCCTGAAGGTTCATTTTTCATCTCCTACTAGCAACATCTTTGCTATATTTGCTGCCGCTTCGTCCACCTGACCGTTATTGTTCATGATTATTGCGAACGGGGCGCCTGTCAGTATCGAGCAGGACGCCACCATCACCCTTGAAATGTCAAGCTCCTTCTGGATATTTCCCGCAGAGACTATGTCGCGCTGGCGCGTCTGGTCGGTCTCGCGCCGCTCCGCTATTTCGTTTGCGTCGGCAGCGACCATGATCATGTTGGTGGGCTTGATGATGTTGAGGAGCCTCATCGGAAGCCCGGGGTAGTACCCCTCCTCCGTGTTTATAAAAAGATGGGTGTCGACCAGAACGATATCGTCCCTCATTTCTGCTATGCGCTGGGCAGCCATTTCCTGCAGGTGGCGCTGGTCATCGACCGGCATCTTACGCATCTCATCCCTGCTCTTGAGGCCCATTTTCTTTGCCTCTTCGAACATGACCGTGCCAAAAACCACGATGGCGGTCTTGCGCTTTTCGTTGAGCATCTCCGCCGCGCGTGTGATGACTGTGGTCTTGCCCACGCCCGGGATGCCGACGATCACGGCGCGTTTATAGTTTTCTGCCAAGTAGAGCCGCCAGACCAGGCATGTGCACGTCTACCTGCTCTTTGACCAGCGTCTGATAGTAGCTGACCATAATGTTGACCATAAGCAAAAGGCCTGTTCCGCTTCCAAAGACATTCAGGATATCTGATAGAGAAGACAAGAGTCCAAGTATTATACCACTGAGTATGGTAAGCGACGGGATGTATCTATTAAGGAGGATCTCTACCGATCCTTCAGCGCGCCTAAAGCCGGGGACTTGCACTTCGGCATCGAGAAGGTTCTTGGCTGCTGTCTTAGCAGATAGACCGCCAAGCTCTACCCACAGCCTTGAAAAGACCGTGACAATGGCTGTCAGAAATATGACGTATACCACAGCCTTTACAGGGTCTGCTACTACGTGGTCAAGGCTCCTTGGAGATGTGATGTAGTACAATATGCCGCCTGTCGGCGTTGCCTGGCCACCCTGCGAATTGGGATCGAATTGCGCAATCCAGTTGAACACCGGGCTGTCGTTGTTGGGATTATAGCTGGCCCATAACATCTGGCCCATAAAGACAGCATTGGCAAGAAGTGCAGACGCTAGTATCACCGGGATAACTGAAGTGTAGAGCAGCTTGATCGGGTAGACTGCTGTGAACCCCCTGTACTTTGTCGACACGATTGGCACGTCGACGTGTATTCCTTCGATATACACGAGGATGAGGATCACTGTTACTGTCAGGCCGAGTCCGAAGATGCTGGGAAGCTGACCTGTCCTGAATATCGCGTCGCCAAGTTGACCATCAGCAGCATGGCTGATCACAAACGGAAATACTCCTACAGGACCATCACTTCCTGGAACTACGCTGAACACGCTCCACAGGATACTCTGGGCAATGCCGGCCATGATGAACATGCTAAGACCCGAGCCGACGCCCCAACCCTTCTGCACAAGCTCATCCATCAGCATGACGATTATGCTTGCGCCTATGAGCTGCGCTATTACTACATAAATGGCGTAAGGAGCCTCGTCGGCGGTCAGCGGCCCGTAGACGCTTCCCCCGTAGAGGCCGCCCTCTGCACAGATCACTATGATCGTGACTATCTTTGTCGCTGACGTAAAGAGCGACCTATCGTCCGGGTTCTTGAAATCCAGCTTGATCAGGTCCGAGCCTTTCAGCAGCTGCATGAGCAATCCTGCAGTTACTATGGGCCCGATGCCCAGCTCCATCAGTGTTCCTTGCTGCGCGGCGAAAATTACTCTGGCAAACTGAAGGAAGTCAAACTTTGGGGCGTCGGTGACGCCGTAAAGAGGGATCTGCCCCATGATAAGATACGCAAAGAGCCCGATCCCTGTCCAGACGAATTTTTCTGTTAGCGAAATTTTCTTCTTTGGCTTTGGGACCTGCGGGACGTAGGCTGATACGGTCTTGATGACGCGCCGTAGCCCGTGCTCACTTGTCGTCGTGCTGCTCATCTGTTATAACCTCGCCACCTGCAGCCTCGATCTTGCTCTTGGCACTTTCTGACACCTTGGCTACCTTGATCGCATAAGCCCCGCTGATAGAACCTCCGCCCAGCAGCTTGTCGTAGCCCAGCGAGGTCAGGTCGAGGACAACCTTGCCGCTTTCGTCGGCCTTGCCATGTTTGGCAAAGACAGCGTCCAAGTCGCGGACGTTTACCCACCCTTCCACGAGGTTGCGGTTAAAGGAGTTGAAAGGATCGTGACCAAAGTGGTCAGGCTCCTCGATGACCGTCCTTATGAAGAAGTGCTTGTGCTTTCCGGCGCCTCCGATGCCGCCCCTGCTGCCGGCCTGCCGGTGCTGGCCGATCTGGCCCCAGCCGCAATACCGGCTGCCGCGCTGCCTCCTGCTTTTTCTAAATCTAGTAGCCATAAATTATCACTGTGCTGCTGGAATTAGTTATCACGTTCACTTGCACCTTAATTAAGTCTTGCTGCGCTAGAGCATCCTCTTGACGATCTCGACCAGTTCGCCATCTTCTCCGAGAACCCCGTTCTGCGCATACTGTGTCTTGGTCTTTCTCTTGAAGCCTCCCTTTGGAGGGCCGAGCGCAAACCAAGGCTTGATGCCTTCCAGCTTGCTTATGGCTACCTTGTTCTCTGCTATCGCAGTTGCAAGGTCGTCGATGCTCTTGTACTCCTTCGGAAGGTCGGACTTGCTTATCGGCTTGTAGCCGGTCTTTCTGCCGCGTTTTTCAAGCAGTTCTTTCACAATGCCGGCATCTGCCCTTGTCCAGGCGACTTCCTCCTTAACCCTCCTCAGCATGCCGAGGTACTCCTCGCTTTCCGGCACTATTGTCGCCCGGAAGCGCTTATCGAGGTTCAGGCCGTCAAGTGTAGCCTGCGCCCATCGCGGTATGTTGACCGTACCCTTTATTCTGACTACGAGATATGCCATGTTAGAATCAACCTACGCTGTACGTGCTCCGCAGGGCGTTGAAAATTGCCTTTGTTGTTGACGACATTGTGCTAGTCGACCCGAAGGACTTTGTCCACGAGTCCTTCAGTCCTGCCAGCTTTAACAAATTCTTGATGTTTTCGCCTGCAACAATGCCAAGCCCCCTTGGGCCCGGAATGATCTCGATTGTTACGCTGCCGCCCTTGCCCCGCACCTTGAACGGCACAGAGTGGAGCTGGTTGCACTTGCACTCCCAGCTTCCGCAGCCAAGCTTGACTGGAATGACGTTGAGGTAGGCGGCGTTTGTAGCCTTGTCTATTGAAACCCTCATCTGTGAGGCCTTGCCCTTGCCGATGCCAAACCAGCCGGCCTCGTTGCCGACTGCCACCAGAGCATTGAAGCGTGTCATCTCGCCGGCGTCGGTCTGCTTTTGGACGATGCCGACGTGGACCACTTGGCTCTTCATGTCCGGCAGGAGGTGCTTGACTATCTCTGCCTCCTGTATCCTCATGCCGTTTTCGTAGATCTGGTCCATCGAATTTATCTTGCCTGCCATCACCATGCTACCAAGCGTCGTTCTAGGCTTCCATTCTGCCTGCTGCTGGCTTGACGGTGACTGGAACATTCGACTCATTTCTTCTTGCTCTTGCCTCCCTTAGCCTTCTTCTTTTCCTTCCCCTTTCCTTCCTTTGCTTCTTTCTTCTTGGTTTCCTTCTTTTCCTTTGGCGCCTTCTCTGCCTTTGCTGGCGCTTCCTTCTTCTTTTCCTTGTGGACGGGAGCAGGCGCCTCTTCCTCCTCTGCAGCATTCTTTGGCGCCGGCTTTTCTGCTGCTTTGCCTGAAAGTTTGCTCTTTATTTCTTCAAAGTGCGAAGGGTAATCCTCTGGGCTGAGGCCGTTCTTCAAAATGGCTGAAAAGTGAGAGTTGTATTCTTCCTGGTTCTCTTTTAGTGTGCCTGCATAATCGGCGATGTGCTGGCCGCTGATCCTTTCCTGGTCTGGCAGCGACTCTTCAGAAACAGGCATCGAGACTCCGCCGTCGACTATGCCCTTCATGCACGCGGCCACTCTCGAGGTAAAGTGGTCCTTGCCGATGTAAAGGACGGCGTTCTTTACTCCATTGCCTAACGCCTTTTTGCCCAAGAGCATGCCCGTGAGGTAGCACGCAGGCAGGTTGTTAAGGGTGCCTTTCCAGCCCTGCTTTTCAAGCTCCCTGCTGTGCGCAGAAGCGATTACGATGTCGCCGGTCGGGGTCGGCTTGAGCACTTGAGCTGCGATGTTCTGGTCGCTGACCTTGACGGTCACAAAAGAGTGCCGACCGATCAGAATCGCGGCCCTTTTGCGATAATTTGTTTTATCTTCCCTAATTCTTCTTAGCGTATGAACATAAGTCAACAGTTATCCACCATTCAACGATTAGAGAAGCAACAAATGTAAAGCACTTATAAACGTTCTAGGGTTCCGTCATTTCCTCTTCATTCTCTTTGCGATCGACGCCGCATACGCTCCGGCCCCGACACCGTTGTCGATGTTGACCACCGCTAGGCCAAGGGTGCAGCTCTGCAGCATCGACGCGAGCGCGGCTATGCCGTTTGCGCCAAAGCCGTAGCCTATCGAGGTCGGGACGCCCACCACCGGGATGTCAACCATTGACGCCACCACCGACGCAAGCGCGCCTTCCATTCCGGCTACAACGACGATGGCGCCTGTGTTTTGTGCCGCCATTTCCTTGAGCGCCGGGAATAGGCGGTGCATGCCGGCAATGCCGACGTCGTAGCTGGCCATTGCTTCGCAGCCCATCGCCTTCGCCACCAGCCGTGCCTCTTCTGCAACCCCGATGTCAGAAGTGCCGGCCGCCATTATCCCTATCTTTGCGCCAGTCATGTTCCGGCCAAATGACTTGTCGGAAGCAAGGAGAGTCGTGCTGTTCCTGCCGACTTCTACCGCCAGGCTTTTCTTCTTCAGCGCGTTTGCTACCCTAGACAGCTCGTTCCTCCTTATCCTGCTGACGACTGTCTGGCCGTTGCGCCGGACTGCTGCAAGCGCAATCTTGATGAGGTCCTTGTACTCTTTGTTCTCTGCAAAGATTATCTCCGGCATCCCCCTCCTCATTTCCCTGCCGACGTCCAGTTTGGCAATATCTTCTATCTTTTCGATCGCGTGGATAGCGACTTCTTTCTCTACGTCTGACAGGCTGAGGCTGCCCTTTGCAAACCTGTCCAGAATCGTGTATAAGTCCATCGGTCAGCCAGCTATTCCGCAAAAAGAGAATAAAAGGGTTTAAATCGGAAGTGCCTTGATCGCTTCCTTCACGCTTGCTACTCCCTTGTTAAAAATGTCCTGCTCAAAGCCGTCCAGCTTGAGCTCGATCACCCGCTCTACGCCGCCTGCCCCAATGACTGCCGGCACGCCTATGCACAGGTCGGAGACGTCGTACTCGCCTTCAAGCAGCGCCGACACCGGTATCACCAGCTTTTTGTCCCGGATTGCAGACTCGAGCATCGTCGCAACCGCGTTGCCCGGAGCGTACACTGTCGCGCCCTTTAGCGCAATCACTTCGGCCGCAACCTTTCTCGTTTTCTCGAATATTTCCGTCGCCTTGTCCTTTGGGATGAACTCGTGGAGCGGGATCCCGCCTATGGAAGCAAACCTTGTGAGTGGCAGCATGTTTTCGCCGTGCTCGCTTATCACCATCGCCTGGATTGAATCGCGCGAAATTTTGGTAGCGTCCTGGATAAAGCTCTTGAACCTTGAAAGGTCCAGCATGCCACCCATTCCCATTACCTTATTCTTCTTCGTCCCAATTGCCTTGAGCGCAAGGTACGTCATCGGGTCAAGCGGGTTTGTAACTACAACAATAGTTGCGTCTTTGGCGTATGACGCAATCTTGCCTGCAACGTCCTTGACGATGCCGGCGTTTGTCTTGAGCAGATCCATTCTTGTCATGCCCGGCTTTCTGCCGACGCCGGCAACGAGCACAGCATAGTCAGAGCCCCGCATGTCTTCATAGTTGTTCGAGCCCCTTGCAACCGCGTCAGAGCCCGTCTCCGAGAGCTGGTGGTTGATGTCCATCGCCTCTCCCTGAGGCAGGCCCTGCACGATGTCGAGAAGCAATATGTCCCTGTCGAGCTCCCGCAGGCCGCAGTTGAGCGCTGCCGAGGCGCCGACCTTGCCAGATCCTATTACGGTAATTGTCATACTCGAGGTTGCAACTGGCTGGATTGCTTATATAAATTGTGACCGGAGGCGGATCAGCTTTAAATTGAGCAACAAAGCAAGTCAATGGCAAATTGTCAAAGAAGAAAAGGGACGACAGTTACTTTGCCGCGGGCCGGCGAAGAAAGAAAAAGTACATGATGATTGTTATGCCGATTATTGCTGCAGTCGTGGCAGCCGGCGCTGCCGGAGCTATTTTGTACAAACCTATACAGGTGATGGCAATAGACGGGGTAGAATGCAACAGAACAGAGCAGATCAGTTATCACGTTCATTCGCACCTTGAGATATTTGTCGACGGTCAGAAGGAGCAGGTTCCTTCCAACATTGGTATACTCTCTTCTCCCTCATGCCTTTACTGGCTCCACACCCACACTGCAGATGGCGTCATACACGTGGAGGCACCCCAAACGCGAGAATTCACTCTGGGACAGTTGCTTGAAATATGGAACCAAACCCGTGACTCGAATGGATTGTTCAATTCCGTGTCTGGCAAGAATGTGACAGCATACGTTAACGGCGACCAGTTCGAAGGTAACTATAAAGACATACAGCTGGAATCACGCAAGCAGATCGTTCTTGCATACGGTGAGCCTCCTGCAAAAATCCCAGAGTATGACTTTGGCAGCCTGAAATAAAGGCAAACGTGATATAAAGCACGGAACCAACTAGCTTGGGAATGGCAGCAAAGGTTGCTGTGATAGATTGCCAGGTAGCAGGCGTTGCAGGCGACATGCTTATGTCAAGTCTGGTGGACGCCGGGGCCAACAAAGTCAAAGTAATCGACGCGATCTTTGCCTGCCAGGATTCTCTGAAAGGAAGCAAGATAACCAAGGTGGATTTTGCCAAGGTGGTGTCGCACGGCTTTGCCGCCACTCAGCTGAAGATGAAATACAGCGACAGTGTGCACGGGCGCAAGGGCGCAGAAATGCATCGCTCGCTCGCGCGCTGCTGCGACTCGCTCGGGCTTGAGCAGAGGGCCAAGACGTTTGCGTTGGAATCTCTGAAGACGATAATCACGGCAGAAGCTACTATCCATGGTGAGGATTTCGACAGCGTGCACCTGCATGAAGCATCAAGCATAGACACCCTTGCAGACCTGATGGGTTGCTCGGCGGCGCTGCAGGACCTCAGGCTGTTTGACGGCAAGATATATTCCACGAAGGTGGCAGTGGGCGGAGGCCTGCTGAAATTCTCCCATGGCACGATCCCAAACCCTGCCAGCGCAATCTTGGAAATTTTCAAGAACAAGCAATTCGTCCTGGTAGGCGGGCAGGCTGAAGATGAATTGACGACTCCGACGGGTGCGGCCATGATGGTCAACCTGGCTTCTGGCAGCGTCAACTACTACCCCAGCATTGCGCCGGAAAAGATAGGCCATGGCGCCGGAACGAAAAAGTTTGAAGGGTTTGCTAACGTGGTGCGGGTGCTGGTAGGCACGTCAGGCATTGCAGCCGAAACTACGAGGGACACGGTCTGCGTCGTTGAAACAAACATCGACGACGCATCTGGCGAGCTGGTGGGCAACTTAGTAGAGAAACTGTCAGAAGTTTCCAGGGAGGTGACGGTTATCCCCGGCACGACAAAAAAGAGCCGGCCGGCGTACCTCATTAGGATTATATCTGAAAATGCCGAGCTAAACAACGTGCTTGAACTGCTGTTCAGCGAGTCAGGAACGCTTGGCGCCAGGGTGCAGGAAGTAGAGCGCTACGTGCTGCCCCGGGCGATGCTGACTGTCTTGGTTGACATCAACGGCAACACCTTCAACGTGCATGTCAAGGTGGTCAAGGACCGGGCAGGCAGGGTAACGAACGCCAAGGCCGAGTTTGAAGACGTCAGGATAATCGCGTCAAAGTGCAACATGCCTGTCAAGAGGGCGATGGAGCTGGTCAACGCGGAAGTCATGAAAAAGACAGGTGGCGCGTAGATGGTCGACTTTAACAGGTTAGTGGAATGGTTTGCCAAGAACGGCGACAGAGTCATGGTGGCTCTTTCCGGCGGAGTTGACAGCGCCGTGGTAGCCCTGGCTGCAAAAAAGGCATTTGGCAATAATGCAATGGCGATAACCGCTGACTACAAGACGCTGGCAGACGAAGAGCTTGCCACAGCGCGGCAGGTCGCAAAGGAAATAGGCATAGATCACACGGTGATTGAATACGACGAGCTTGAAAACCTAGAATTTGTCAAAAACGACGGGATGCGCTGCTACCACTGCAGGACAGAGCTTGGACAACACTTGGTCGAAGAGGCGAAAAAGGCCGGCGTTACCCTCATTGTAGACGGCACTAATGTTGACGACCTAGCTGACTACCGGCCCGGCATCAGGGCGCTGCGGGAAAACGGTGTGCGGAGCCCGATGGTAGAGCTTGGAATAGCAAAGTCAGAGATCAGGGAGATTGCAAAAAGCTTTGGGCTCTCTGTCTACGACAAGCCTTCAAACGCGTGCCTTGCCTCTAGGATACCAACTGGTAGCGAAGTGACTTATGAAAAGTTGCAGAGGATTGAAAGCGCGGAGATAATCGTGAAATCGATATTTGGAGTCAGGCAAGTGCGTGTCAGGGACCACGGCGAGCTTGCAAGGGTCGAAGTGGGCAGGGACGAATTGCAGAAAATGTTCGACGTTGACAGCCTGGCGCTCTTGGACGCCAAGCTCAAGGAGCTTGGCTTCAAGTTCGTTTCAGTGGACACGGCCGGCTACAGGACCGGCAAGCTGGTGATGATCGATAATGACTGACTACATTTACCTTGACAGCGCGGCGTCAACGCCGGTCGCAGACGAAGTGATTGCAGAAATGCTGCCATACATGAAGCAGCAGTACGGCAACCCGTCTTCTTTACACAGGTTTGGCAGGGAAACCACCAGGGCAATTCAGCTTGCACGGAAAAGGGTGGCAGAGATGATTGGCGCGTCCCCGCGTGAGATAACCTTCACTTCCGGCGGCACCGAGGCTGACAACCTCGCTCTCAAAGGCGCGGCGATGCATGTCAGGAGCAGGGCGCCTGAAAAGAACCGCGTAATCACGAGCAGCATAGAGCACGACGCAGTGATTGAGCCGTGCAAAGACCTCGAAGGCATGGGCTTTGCTGTCACGTACATGCCGGTGACAAGTGAGGGGCTTGTCAGGCAGTCCGACCTGAAAAACGCGCTGTCCAAGGACGTTGCGCTTGTTAGCATCATGTACGCAAACAACGAAATCGGCACAATCCAGCCCATCAAGGAGCTTGCCGAGATCGGGCATCAGGCTGGCGCGCTTTTCCACTCGGACGCAGTGCAGGCCGCCGGCAAGGTTCCGATAAACGTCAAGGACCTCGGTGTTGACATGATGTCAATGTCGTCGCACAAGATAAACGGGCCCAAGGGAGTGGGCGCGCTTTACATCAGGGCCGGCCTGGAATTAACGCCGATAATCCACGGCGGTGGCCAAGAGTCGGAATTGCGGTCAGGCACGGAAAATGTGCCGGGCATCGTCGGCTTTGGCAAGGCGTGCGAGCTTGCGTCCAAAAGAATCGGACAGTACCAGGCATATGTGTCTGGTCTGCGCGACTACCTAATTGAGACGGTATCAAAGGAGATCCCGCATTCCCGGCTGAACGGCTCGCGCACAGACAGGATCCCAAACAACTCCCACTTTACCTTCTTTGGGGTGAACGGTGAGGACCTGATAATCAAGCTCGACGAAAACGGCGTTGCAGCGTCTACAGGTTCGGCATGCTCTGTCAAGAAGCAAAAGCCGTCCCACGTGCTAAAGGCGATGGGCTTTTCCTACGAGGAGATAACCGGCTCGCTCAGGCTCAGCCTCGGGATGCAAAACACAAAAGAAGAGATCGACAGGACTGTCGGCGTACTGTCAATCGTGGTAAAAGAGCTGAGGGAGCTTTCTCCCTTCAAGAGCAAGTACGCCTGAAATGTTTTTATTGCGAGATCGGCACTCGTTAAGCCATGTCTAGCGCATCTCTCGCATCGGTTCCAAATATAGGCGACATGGCTCCAGACTTTGAGCTTCCAGACCCGGACATGAAGCTGCGCAAGCTAAGCGAATTTTACGGCAAAAAGACGATACTTGCGTTCTTTGCGGCGGCGGAATCGCCGGTGTGCACAGCTGAAATGTGCGCGCTGCGCGATTCGCTTGACCAGCTACGCGACCTGGGCGCAAACGTCGTTGGGATTTCAGTGGACGGACCGTTTGCAAACAAGTTCTTTGTGCAGAACCGCCACCTGAACTTTCCAGTATTGTCGGACTACAAGCGCGACGTCATCAAGAAATACGGCATCATCATGCAGAACCTCGCTTCGCTCAAGGACTACAACGCCGCCAAGAGGTCGGTCTTTATCCTTGACGAGAACGGCAAGGTGATCTACAGGTGGGTCTCGGACAGCCCGCTGGTAGAGCCCAGCTACAGCGAGATCAAAGACGTTCTAAAGAAGGCGAAGGAGTAGCGTCTTTCTTTTTCTGTTCAAAAAAAGTAAGGGTGCTTGCTGCACCTTGTTTATCGCCAGTTCGCTAGAGAGAAAGTCTAGATAGACCTGTGATCCGTCAAACGCTTTGACGTGCGATTTTGGTATGATGTATTCCTGGAAGTGGCTTGACAGCACTATGATCGAGTCGTTGTCTTTCGCGGCTATGTAGCCAATAGGCTCTCCATCTGCAGTTCTGGCGCCTTTGTGTACCACTTTATCCCATTGCAATACTGCGGGTCTTTGCATCTCTTCCACCTGATAATATCTTCAGCCCGGCAGCTTTTAACGCTCGCTTAACTGCGTCAATTAACATGGTTAATCGACCTTAATTAGACGATAGCGGCATGTTAAATCATAATATTCGTCATAATGACCGCTTGATAACCGGCATTTACTTCAAGCCTGCAACGCGCGCTGTGTTTATTCAATAACTGCCAGCACGTCGTTCCTTGCGACGCTGGCGCCCTGCTTTACTTTTATTTCTTTCAGACTACCGTCCTTGTGGGCCTTGACTGCGACCTGCATCTTCATCGACTCGAGCACTACTATGACATCGCCCTTCTTTACTACAATCCCGGCCTTCGCGGCTATGTTGACGACCCTGCCTGGGATCTGGCTTGTCAGGTTGCGGTCGCCGCCTCCTGTGCCGCCCAGCGCCGACGCCTTCTCCAGCACTTCTGTTAGCTTGCTGTGCTTTTTCACGGTCAGCGGCTGGCCGTCGAGCATCAGCTTTACTTCCGCGCTTGCCGACTGCAGGATCTTGGCGTGGTGGAAGGTATTGTCCAGCATGAATTCAAACTCGTTCGTCCCTGTTTTTAGCAGTCGCAAAGTGTGCTGCTTGCCGGCTATCCTGACCAGCACAGAGTTTTTGTCAGTGGTGCGCAGCACTTCGCCCTCTAACATCTCTTTAAGCTCGCCGACTTTGAACTCCATTCTATCCCCTCATTTTCCACTTTGACTGCGATGTGGCTGTTTGCCCAGCCCCGGCCTTTTTCACAAACTCTGACTGAAGCAAGACCGCCGCGACTGCTGCGTATGCCCTTTTCTCGGCTTGTTCCTTTGCCTGCTCGTTCATCTTGTCGAATATCTTGAAGCGGTCAAGGTAGTCGGTCGACAGCTCGCCCTTGATAAAGTTGGCCTCGTCTATTATCGTCTTGTAGAGCGGAATGGTGGTGTTGATGCCCTCTATCGTGAACTCGTCAAGGGCATTTCTCATCCTCACCCTTGCCTCGTCAAAGTCCCTGCCCCATGCAAGGAGCTTGGCCGTAAGCGAGTCGTAGTAGCCCGACACGTTGCATCCAGGGTACAGGTAGGTGTCAACCCTGATGCCGGGCCCGTAGGGGATGTTGCAGTTTGGCACGATGCCGGTTGACGGCGCGAATTCGTAGAACGGGTCCTCGGCGTTTATTCTGCACTCAATCGCGCAGCCGCTCATCTTCAGGTCTTCCTGCTTGAACGGGATCTCTTCGCCCTGCGCAACTGCTATCTGGAGTTTCACCAGGTCAAGCCCTGTCACAAGCTCCGTCACCGGGTGCTCCACCTGGAGGCGCGAGTTTATTTCGATAAAGTAAAAGTTGCCCTCCGGGTCGCGCAGGAACTCAGCGGTGCCGGCGTTCAGATAATCAACAGCATCCGCGGCCCTTACCGCTATTTCGCCAATCCTTTCCCTCGTCTTCTGGTCAACCACCGGCGACGGAGACATTTCAATCAGCTTCTGGTGGCGCCTCTGGATCGAGCATTCGCGCTCAAAGAGGTGCCGGCCGTTTCCGTGAGAGTCGCGGATCAGCTGGAACTCGATGTGCCTGATGCGCTGGAGGTACTTTTCAACGAATAAAGCTGCCTTGCCAAATGCCGCGCGCGACTCGGCAGATGCCATTTCGAATTCCTGCCTCAGCTGCTTTTCGTTGTTCGCAAGCCTGATGCCGCGCCCGCCTCCCCCAAATGCAGATTTTAGCAAAACAGGGTAGCCGGCCTTGTGCGCGACGTCAGCAGCCTTTTCAACGTCTTCAACGATGTCGTCGCTTCCCGGCACCGTAGGGACCTTGGCCTTTTTCATCACTTCCTTGCACTTCATCTTGTCGCCCGTGACTTCCATCGCCTTGGCAGTCGGACCGATGAATATCATTGCGTTCTTTTCGCACATTTCCGGGAAATTCTCGTTTTCAGACAGAAAGCCGTAGCCGGGATGGATGGCGTCTGCGCCTGCCACCTTGGCAGTCTCGACTATCTTGGCCATGTTGAGGTAGCTCTGTGCAGGAGCCGCAGCCCCGATGTGGTAGGCTTCGTCTGCCCTCCTTACGTGCGCTGCGCGGGCGTCCTCGTCAGAGTAGATGGCTATTGATTTTATCCCCATCTCCCTGCAGGCTCTAATTACCCTGAGGGCTATTTCGCCCCTGTTTGCAATCAGTATACTCGATATTTTTTTCGACATGGCGCCATCACAGGTTGATGTTGCCGTGTTTCTTCCACAGCCTTGGCTCCCTCTTGTTCGCCAGCGCGTTGAGCGCCTGTATTATCATCGGCCTTGTTTCCGCCGGGTCTATCACGAGATCAATGGTACCTTTTTCAGCAGCTATATACGGATTTGCAAATTTGTCGCGGTATTCCTTGGCAAGCTGCTTCTTTCTGGCAGCCGCCTCTGAAGAGCTCTTCAGGTCGCGCCTGTGGATGATGGTGATTGCCGCTTCGGGGCCGAGCACTGCAATCTCTGCACTTGGCCACGCATAGTTGATGTCCGCGCGCAGGTTCTTGCTCCCCATCGCGATGTAAGCGCCTCCGTATGCCTTGCCAATGATGCATGTTATTTTCGGAACCGTGGCTTCGCAGTACGAAAACAACAGCTTGCTTCCGTGCCTGATTATGCCATTATGTTCCTGATCTGCACCTGGCAGGTAGCCAGGCGTATCTACAAGCGTAACAATAGGAATATTGAACGAATCACAGAACCGGATAAAGCGGGCTGCCTTGTTTGACGAGTTGATGTCGAGCGCGCCTGCAAGATACATCGGCTGGTTTGCGACAACGCCGACTGTCCTTCCGCCCATCCTTGCAAATCCGACTAGGATGTTCTCTGCGAACAGCTCGTGCACTTCAAAAAAGTCGCCGTTGTCGACGACAGACTTGATGATGTCCTTCATGTCGTACTGCTGGTAGGGGTTCTCGGGCAGCTTGTTGATTAGGTCGGTGTCGATCCTGTTTGGGTCGTCGCCTGTCCCAACTATCGCCGGCTCCTCGGTGTTGTTCTGTGGCAGAAACGACACCAGTTTTTTGATCTTGTCAAAGCAATCGTACTCGTTCTTGACGATAAAGTGGGCCACGCCGGACTTGCTTGCGTGGGCGCGAGCGCCGCCCAGCTCTTCAAACGACACTTCCTGACTGAGCACTTCTTTGACCACTTCTGGGCCGGTGACAAACATCTGGCCGATGTTTTCTACCATCACCACAAAGTCGGTCATTGCCGGCGAATACACCGCGCCGCCTGCGCAGGGGCCGATGCTTGCGGTGATTTGCGGGATGACGCCTGAAGCCATAGTGTTGCTGAAGAAAATGTCGCCGTAGCCGTCAAGGCTTGCAACACCCTCCTGTATGCGTGCTCCGCCCGAGTCCATTATGCCGATTATTGGGCAGCCGACCTTCATGGCGTGATCCATCGCCTTGGTGATTTTCTTGCCTGTCATTTCGCCAAGCGAGCCTCCGAGAACAGTGAAATCATAAGAGAACACGAAAACCTGCCTGCCGGCGATTGTCCCAAAGCCGGTGACAGCACCGTCACCATAGAACTTGGGCAATGCAGTATCGTCGCTCCTGTGCATGACATACTTGTCAAGCTCTACAAAGGTGCCCTCGTCAAGCAAAAGAGCAATCCTCTC
>JAHEZV010000067.1 GCA_023250885.1 Nitrososphaera sp.
GAAAAGGTCTTTTTGATCTTCTTGTTTACCACAAAGTTGCCAAACGAGACCCTCTTTTCTGCGGCCAGAATAACGCCATTATTGTACGATATGCCGACTACTGTCGCGCCCGGCATGAATTCAAAGGCCATATGACGTACATCGAGACGCCAGTTAGATTTAGTCGTTTCTATTGGAAAGAGAAGAAGAAAAGATTGCAGGCAGATTTTTGATCCGCCTAGCGCTTTAGCACGTTCGTGTCGTGTATTCTTATCGCTTCTGAAACGAGCCTGTTCTGGAGCTCGAGCGCGTCCTTGCCCTCGGGGTGCTTTTCCTGCGCCACCGCTTCGGCAACGATGCTGATGACGTGCCTCATAAGGAACTCGTCTCCCCTTGCGGCCTCTGCGCGGTAGGTCGGGTTGGCCTTGTTCACAAACACAATGTTTTCAGTGGTGAAGCTGTACCGCGAGTCGGTCTCATCCTCATATGGTATGACCTTGTAGCCGATCCTCTTGAGCGCAAATGTCTTTTTTAGTATTGGCTTTCTTACAGTTCTTGTCCTGACGATCGCCCCGTCAGCCTGAGCCTCGTCCACCGTCTCGATGACATCTCCAGGAACCTCAGGCGCGGTCCCTTCTTCATAAATGCCTGATTCGCTGACTGCATGCTGCCGTGCGTAATCTGCCTTTGACATGCCAGAGCTCGCCGGGGAAAGTGGCTTTATCTCTTCATAGTCGTCCACCTGGTGGCCGGCATGTGAGTGTGCCTTGTGCTCGTGTTTGTCCTCTTCTTTGCCTGCCCTGACGCGCTCCTTTACCTCTACCATTTCATACCCCTGCACTTCTTCCTCCAGCTCTAGCGTTTCCACCATGGCCTGCCCAAGCACCTTGTCTATCTCGCGGTAGATCTTGGACTCTTCTCTGGTTATCAGCACATCCTCGTATTCAGTCAGGCCGGGAATGATGGTATCGATTACGAAAGTCTTCATTTGCTGGTTGAACTTGGTGTACTCGTCGTCTTCAATGATTGCAGACTTGTCGGCAAACCTTGAAGTCAGGGAGTCGCACCTGACAAAGCCGGTGACGCGGTTTAGCTTTGTGTCAAAGCCAAAGTTGCTGCGCGTCACGATGTGGTTCCCGACCATTACTGCGATGCCACGTTCCTCCTCTGATAGCGGTCTCCTTGCGATAATGATTTCGCCGGTTATCCGGCCGCTATCGAGGCTGACAGGTATCCTGTGGCCCTGGATGTCAGGCGCTCGTATTGGCTGCGCATCGTCAAAGTTCCATTCCTTTAACTTGTCCGCAGTCTTGATGTAAACCTCGAATATGGACTGCCTTAACACTGCCAGCTTGCGGATCTCCTTCATGATCCTGAACATGTCGAATGCTATCTTGGCGCCTGTCATTACAAGCTCGGTGCCGTCGCGCTTTAGAGCGGGCTCTTTCAATTCGCCAAGCTTGGCGTTGCCGGTATACAATTTTTCGAGCACATCCGTATCAATGACAATCGCCTTGGTGAAATTGCTGCGCTTTGTCCTTATCTTCATGCTTTCAAACGATGTCAGGAACGACAGCCTTCCAGTGCCGTACCTGCCAGTCCTTATCCTTTTCAGCTTTGGAGAAATCATTTCAACCTTCTTGTGCGGTGAACCCAAAAGCAGGAACTTTTCCATCCCGTTTTGATCCATTCCTGCATCGTCTTCGACAGCGATAGATCCGTTGCTCAGGACAGTGACAAGAACTCGCGTGGCATCCTCGTCAAAGGCGTTCTCTACAAGTTCCTTGACGATTTCTGTCGGCGAGACCCACGTCTTGGTCGCAAATTCCTTGAAAAATGATGGATGAACTTTCAGTTCAGTAGGCATTCTCTCAAATGCTGGTATTTCTCTACCTTTATTTAATACTTGTCGAATTAAACTTGACCAGTTTATCAAAAGAGTGACAGTGAGAGGGCAGGAAGGTCGTTGTAGTAGTAATTTTTTACTATGTGATGCTTATATCATCGCGCCGGTAACGAAACGAGCGCATGCATGCCTTGAATAATGCTGGCTGTATGGCTCTGGCAGCTGGTTTATTGCAGCTTGCTTCGATACCGGCAAACGCGCAGCACGGCGGAGTCAGCGACGGCTCGAATGAAAAGGTTGTTTCCATGAATGTCTTTAGCAACAACCGGGGTTACATCGTCTGCCTGTCCTGGCAGCCAAACGGCACCTGTGCCAACATCTTTGACATTTTCATAGACGATTCCGCCACTGGTGCCAGGCTCAACGGCGTCGAATACGACATCGCCCTGTACAAGGGCGGCGAGCTCGTGGCCTCTTCTCAAAGGGCAGGCCAGACTGCCACCGCGCAGTTCTATGACTTTGAAGATCAGGGCCAGCCAACTGTAAGGGTATCCAACATAGAGCGCAGTGGCGGGTTGATAGACTTTGCAACACAGGTGACGCCGGAATCCCCTCTACACATATTTCCCCCTATGGCAGCGCTGTTTGCTGCGATAACAGCTTTGCACAGGTTACGCCCAGCAGCCTAATACGATGGTGGCCCTGTGGGTGGAAGTGGCGATGTCGACCCTGGCGCTCCGGCGGTTGTGTTTCCAACTGTAGAGTTTGTGGTGTTGTTCGTGCCTACGCCTGCGGTAGTTGTTGTAGCCGGCGACCCGCCAATGACAGGCGGAGCACCGCTTTGTTGTGCTTGGAAGCTGGTGTTCTTGAACATCAAGTCTGGGTATAGCAAAAATAACGACCCTGTTACAGCAACGCCGGCAACTATGCCGCCGATTATGAAAATCGATTCATTCTTTCCCATGCCGGCACACGTACAAAATGGTAATTAGGAAGAGTTGAAGAAACGACTAGACGTTTTTCCGCAAGCTAGATATTGTTTGGCTGTAGCAGATCGTACATGCACAAGCGCAGCTGCGGCAGGGACTCAAAGACCTTTGAAGCGTGCACACCGACAGGATGCACCACTTTCACCGTGTGCACCGGGTGCTTCAAGGATGTCGGCGAATGCTCGTGCAATCCTATGAAGGTTTGTAGCGCAAAATCGCGCCTATTTTGCCAAGGCTGACAAGCTGTGACCCTTCTTCGGTCTTGCTGGAAATGACTTCAAGCCGGCACCCCGTCATCGTGGCAAGCTCGTTCAGGTAGTCAACAATGTCTTTTTCGGCAGCTTCTGTATCAACAACGTGGCACGACGGACACTGCTTTGTCAGGTATTCCTGCTTTGTGCCCATGACCTGCGCCCTGTCAGCTATTTTGGCCTGCACGTTCTTGCATGCCTTGCATTTGAACTCGAGCCGGACATAGGTAACATCGTCCGTCACTATAACAAGGTCCGCTGCGCTGCCTTCCAGTGCCTTTATGACGTCATGTATGCCGTATATCCCGAGGCCGCGCCCAGAGTGCACCTCTCCCATGAACTTTTTTACCAATTGCTTTTCTTCCATCACGCGATACTCCTGAAGGATGCCGTCTGTCTGCGCCTTCTCTATCAGCTCGCGCACGCCCTCGTCGCCGGAATACGATGAGTCGAGTATGGCAATTACGCTCTTTTGCAGCCTATAGTCGAGGTATTCTTCCTTCAAGAAATTTTCCTTTGTCGGGCCTGGGCCCCCGACTATTATGCCCTTGACGTTGTACTGGTCGATAAAGACCTTCTTTACGTGGTCAGCCACCCTGTGGTAGTACTCGTTCAGCTCGTTCTCCCTCAGCCTTTCAAATCTCCTTGCGGACTGGCCGCCCTGCCTGTGCTTGCCTGCGACGCCGGAAGTTATAGAATCCACGGCCTCCCACCTGTCGCCAGTAAGTATGCCGATGCCTGTTTCCTGCGTGTCTATAGTCAGTATGCCAATGACCTTGTCGTCCTTCATCATTTCCTTCAGGTGGTCTGTCCAAAAGTGGTCGTCGCACCGGTACAGGCTGATCTGGACCGGCTTTGGAGGCAATACAGGATATATCTCGATCTTTTCCTTCCCAATCCCTTTGTCGTTTGGGATCGCGCCGCAAAATATTACCATCCCATTCTCCGGCGTTTCCTTGAAAAGTTTCAGCTGCTCAATTGTCCTGCTGAGCGCGTCTTGCACGTGGGTTCTGGTAAGGTCGGACTTGATGTTTGAAGCGGTGCCGGACTCGTTGCGCAGCTGCGAAATGACGTCAAATATCGGCCGCCTGGGCGGAATGTAAACGGTGACGAGCTCTGTGCCATGGCCGGATATACTTGACAGTTCGTTTATCATCTTTGTAAGCTTGTACCGCTTGACTGAGTCCCATTTTCCATCATTGTTGGTCATTGCGGACTAGAACAAGAAAAATTCGCCCGCACATAATATAAGGCTATCAAATCCTCATGCAGCATCCCAAGCTTATAAGTGCCGGGGCCGGGAATTTAGAGGTCGCATGCTGCCAAGGCTCGAATACATCAAGCAGGCCAGAATAAGGCTCGGGGTAACCCAGAGAAAGCTGGCCGCCCTGACAGGCGTCAGCACCTCCATGATAAACCAGATCGAGTCTGGCAGGTGTAAGCCGAGCTACGAAACCGCGAGGAAGATCTTTGAAATACTGGGCTCGCTTGAAGGCCGCACGTCAATGAAGGCCGGCGACATCTGCAGCAGGCGACTGATATCGGTTCAGAGGGACGAGAAGCTGCACAAGGCCATAGACGTCATGCGGGACAACTCGATAAGTCAGATCCCAGTTTTTGATTCTTCACGTGTAGTCGGCATACTGACAGAGGACGGCCTTGCCAAGGTGATGGTTGAAAAGGAAGAGAAGGACCTCAAGAACATGCACGTGTCGCAAGTGATGGAGCCCCCGCCCCCACTGGTAGACATCTCGACGCCGGCCAAGGCCTTGATCCCGCTTGTGAGGTTTGCAAAGTGCATTCTGGTAAGCGAGAAGGGCAACGTAATCGGGATAGTCACGATAACCGACACGCTGAAAATGGTCGAATGATTATTCCTTCAGCTTTTCAAGGCCGACGCAGCAGTCCGCGCACTTCATGCACTCGTTGCATATGCTGACCTCGCTCCCAACAGGGAGCGTGGTGCCGCAAAGGGCGCATTCCTTCCTTGACTGTAGCTGTGTCAAGCAGAGTATCATGGCCCAAAACACTATTTGAATTCTTCCATACCACATACCACCTGAAGGAATAATAGGAACAAAGCCACTTAGCTCACCTGGGATGACGACTGCCGGCGCTGCCCTCTCGGCAAGGATGGTATTCTCTAGCAAACTCTACATAGCGCTGGCCATCGTAATTGCAGCTACATTCTGGATAATGTTCAATGTCTTTGATGCACTGCTGTTCTTTTCGCCGTTTGTGGATTTTTACTACCCAATACCACAAGACGCGATTCCCGGCTTTATTTTGTCAAATATCACTGCCGCTCTTGTTGGAATCGTCGTTAGCATGAACGTCTATCTATTCAGAAATTCAGGGACGGGCGCGAATAAGTCTTCGTTTATTTCCGGCTCGACCGTCGGCACTGCATCTAGCATGTGCGTCGGCTGTTCCTCGGTCGGCTTTTACCTTGCCGCTACCTTTGGCACGTCAGGAGTTGTCGCATCTACATTTTTGTCAAACTTCCAGCTTCCGCTAAGGCTACTTGGAATCGGGCTGCTGTTGCTAGCTTACTACTCGGCCCATCGCATGATTACAAAATCTTGCGTTCCCAACTATGATAACAACTAGAGCCTTTTACAGAATTATTCTCGACTATCTTCCTTGGGACCTGGCGTGCGCGGGCGAACAGTAACCACAATAGTCCGTATTTGGCCTTCCATGGCAAATACATTCACATTTGCCGTATGACTGCATTTTATTGAATTTTCTCACTGTCTAACAGATGACATTAGGGTTATTTAACTAGCAGCTATATTGTTTGCAGCTACCAGTGAGGTGTTGAGCTTACTTGAATTCCTCTTCCAGTATCTTGCGCTTTTTGCCAACCTGAAAGAGGCTGTCGGTCCTCTTGAGCGCCTCTTCCCGCGGGCGCCTAAACACCATCGACTGAAGAAGCAGGTGGTTCTCAGGTATCACCATGCCTGTCTGATCGTCAGAATAGCCAATTTTGACCGTGTCGTCCTGCACCCTCAGTATGTCCTGATGTATGTGCACCATGTTGGTGTCGCCGTGCGCAAACCCAAGCTCAAGGGCCTTCTTCCGGACATCGCCGGTACCCTTGGCAGAGCTAATTATCGCGACTCCAAACTCGCTTCTGAAGCATTCCAGTATTTCGTCCTTTGTAGGAGCCCGGTCGCTGAACCTGACCAACATCTGGTGTAGGTGCATCATCCTTGACGGCACTTTGAAGGCGTCGACATACAGGTTTGCACCCGGGATAAAGTCCTTGACATCGTCCTGGTGGTGCGGGTTCCTGTCCCACTCGATCGAGTCCTTGACCGCCTTGGTGTCCTCGAGGTCGGCCCACCTCCTTATCAGCTCGACGTCGTAGCGCATTATGCGTTTGCCAAACTTTTCAATCAACGGCTGCATCACCCTGCCCACGCCCGAAACGCTGCAGCTGCCCTGTATGACGTAGGTCCTGCCCGCGGCTTTGGAGTAGTTTACGCGTGAATTGTGGATCATGTCTGCCACTGCGCGCTCGCCGTGCCTGTTTTCGCCGCCCTGAAATATCGCGGGCTTTTTCATCGGCTCATAGAGGCTTTTCTTGTTGTCATAACCTGCGCCTTCCTTTGCAGCATCTATCACAACGTCGCTCTGCCCTACGGCTTCTTCCACTGCGCCTGTCACGCTGTAGCCCTTGTCCTTGAACGCGCCGATCATTTCCTTTGGAACAAAAACGTTGTAGTGGTTATCAAGTGCTTCCATGACCTTGTCGTCTACGGTGTATTTTGCAACTCCAACAAATTGGATTTCTTTGTCGACTGACAGCGCGCTGGCAAGACGGCGCCCTATATTTCCGTAACCGTTTATGAAGACTCTGACCAAAACCAATCACTTGGAATATTAGCAAGTTGCCAATAGTTTCCATGCATTATATAGATTCCTAAATTTTTTCACTATTTTTTCTGCGCCAATGCGTCAATGCACTAAACTTAAATACGGTAAAGGCATGTAAAATGTGGAGAGCAATGCAAAGAGGCGGTCATTTTTGGCACCGACCAGCACGTTCTAGCTGATTATCTACTCTCGAGTTGGGGTTTTGAATGAAAATCCTTGTCATCGACAACTATGATTCATTCGTATACAACATCGCCCAGATATTGGGCGAACTTGGTGCAGAGCCGATAGTGGTCAGAAATGACAAGATAACACTGGAACAAGTCAAGGCAATGAACCCTGATGGAATAGTAATATCTCCTGGTCCCGGCCACCCTGCAAATCGCAAGTACTTTGGCGTTTGCACAGATGTCATCAGAGAAATTGGGCCAAAGACGCCTATACTTGGTGTCTGCCTCGGGCACCAGGGAATAGTCCATGCCTTTGGAGGCAAGGTCATTAACGCCAAGAAGGTCAGGCACGGCAAGACAAGCCCGATACTGTACAGCTCAGACAGGCTCTTTGAAAACGTCGCAAACCCGTTCAGGGCTACCCGCTACCATTCGCTCGTAGCAGAACAGGACTCGATCCCAGAATGCCTAAAGGTAACCGCGAAGGCGCTTGACGACGGTGAGATAATGGGCATCAAGCACAAGCGATATCCTATTGAAGGTGTCCAGTTCCACCCAGAGTCGGTCCTTACCGGCGAGGGGCGCAAGATGCTTCGGAACTTTATATCAATGGTGAAACGATGAGCACGCAGCCCGATCTGCGGCCCGCAATAAAAAAGCTGGTTGCAAGGACTAACTTGTCAGACCAGGAAATTTCCCAGGCTCTTGACGCGATACTTGGCGGAAGCGTGTCTGACGCGGCGATAGCGGCATTCCTTGTAGCCTTTGCAATGAAGGGAGAGACGGCAGAGGAATTGGCCTCGGTCCTCCTCTCGCTGAGAAAGCATGCCACAAGGATAACCCCGAACGTGCAGGGTCAGCTCATTGACACCTGTGGCACGGGAGGC
>JAHEZV010000068.1 GCA_023250885.1 Nitrososphaera sp.
AGCAACGCTGGATGGCATTGTAGTGAAGAGGCCGCGTCCAAGGAAGTACAGGAGGCAAAACCTGTGTCTTGACAAAGGATATGACTTTCCCGAGATTCAACGCGAGGTTGTCAAAAGAAGGTATGTACCGCACATGCGTCAAAGGGGTGAAAAGAAACATCGTAGTGACAGTAGAAAGAGAAGGCGGTGGGTGGTAGAACGTACCAATTCATGGCATAACAGGTTCAGGAAGTTGCTTGTCAGATATGAGAAGAAATCAGATAACTATCTTGGGCTGGTGCAGCTGGCTTGCTGTATGATTGTCTATAGGAGGATATTACTGGGATAGGCTCTTAGGCGGCTTGGTCTTGTCCTCAACGAGCCGGTATTTGGACAGCCACTTGTAGGCAAGGAACACTATGAACGCTATTATCGCAAAGTCGATAATGTTGGATACAAGATCTCCATACCTGA
Organism: Nitrososphaera sp.; assembly: GCA_023250885.1. GTDB lineage: Archaea > Thermoproteota > Nitrososphaeria > Nitrososphaerales > Nitrososphaeraceae > Nitrososphaera. The sequence goes on from JAHEZV010000068.1 coordinate 454, forward strand.
ATTCGGAAACTACTCCCGATGCGCCTGGGACACTGGCCCGCATTGTCTGCAGGTCGCCGGCTGGCAGAAACAGCCCGACAAATGGATTGACGATGTCTGTTACAAGCGCCGTGACCAGCTTGGAAGCAGCGGCACCAATGATGAACGCTATGGCCAGACCAATAACGCCAAAGGTCTTCAGGAAGTCAAAGAATTCGTGCAGTAGAGTCTTTTTTTCTGGAGGAGGGCTTTCGGTCACGGCGGCGTATATGCCAGGGAGCTAGATAAACTATAATCGCGCATATTCTAGAATGTTATCGTGTCAAACGTCCCGTCGCTCTTGGCCCTGTAGTAAAGGTCTGCCCTTCTCGTAAAGAGCCCTACTTCAAGCACGCCGGCGATGTTCTTCAATTCGATCTCTTTCTTTTTCGGGTCGGGCATCGAAGGAAAAATGGTATCAAGTATAATGTTGCCGTTTTCCGTGACAAACGGGTACCCCTTGTCAAGCGTGCGCAGCGCCGGCCCGCCCCCAAGTTCTGTCAGTTTCTTGTACACTGCGGTGCGAGCTATCGGATGGATTTCTATCGGGACTGACCTGTTGAACGACTGCACGAACTTGCTGGCTTCTGCCACTATTACCACCTTTTTGGCGGATGAGATCAGGATCTTTTCCCTCAAAAGAGCACCCCCGCCTCCCTTTATCATGTTGAACTTGCTGTCTATCTGGTCAGCGCCGTCAAAGACGATGTCAATGTCAGGAATCCTGCTTCCGTCGGCCAGCCGGAGCGCGCTCTTTTCAGCCTCCAGCTTGATCTGGAGCGAAGTCGGAATGAATTCTATGGATTCTTTGTCTGGCAGCTTTGCCATTTCCCTGACAATGTGCGCTACCGTGCTTCCGCTTCCAAGTCCAACCACCTTGGCGCCTTTAACCCGCTTTACCGCGTCCTTGGCTAGCTTTTGCACCGCGTCCTGTAATGACAATAGGCAATCAACAGTTGCGGGGTTTTATATATAAAATAATTGTTCCAGGCGCGGGAAGCAAGGGGGATCGGTCTGCAACAATTACTGGGGTCGGTAGGTTTGATAGACGTTTACGCTGGTTTGATGCGCGGATAAGCTTTAAGTCCTTACGGTGTCGATCTGCGAAATTCTCATGATTTCGTCTTTTAGAAAAAAAATCTCAGAACTTGCGGGCCTTCCTCAGGTCAAACCTTGGGCCGTTGATTCCTGGGTTCAGGTACCTGCTGGAGAGATATTTCGCAATGTCGCCGGTTCCTGACGCTAGCGCAGCCTGCTTGTCAGTCCTCACACCAGAGGCAATGTCTGACAGGCCCGCGTGGTCGGTCTGGCCCACAATCTTGCAAAACATGCTGGTCGGCTCGCAAGTGGCCAGTATCCCAGTGCCTTTCTTTGTCCATTCAAGCATCCCAAGGTCCGAATCAATTGATTTCTCCCATGATGGGTCGTTTTCCACAAGCCACCGTGGAATCCTGTTCTCTTCCTGCATTCACTACAAGTATCACTTGTCAGTTAATTTAATGTTTTTGTTCAGATTCTAATTTTGATAATGTTAATTTAAAGAATCTCCTAGTAGATTCGCTTGTCCTCAACACCTCAGTCGGACAATAGCTCGCAAGCCGCTTCGCCCCCGATTATCACGAAAAAAGACAAGATTGCTGCAGTTGCAGACGAAATAATATCACACGATAAAAATGTCGGCAAGTCCCTGATCGAGGTGCTCAAGAGGATAGCAGCATCTGACAGGTCCCGCGGCCACTGGACTTGCAAAAAATACCTGCAGGACGACTATAGGCTCTTGATAGCAGACTCGGGCCATGTGGGGATCTCTGATACGTACATACCAAACCTGATGTACCCCGGCGACATCGTCGTTCATACCGTCGTCGACATGCTCAGGACAGGCCACTACATACAGGTATTGCAGATGACTGACGTTAAGGACCTGGCTGTCGAGCACGTCAAGGTGACCAAGGTCGGCATAATCGACGTCGCGGCGAACGTTGAAGACCCGCTTTCAGTCTCGGCCTACAGCATCCCAACGCACAACGTGATTGGCAAGGTGGTCAAGGTGATTACGGCGTTTTCGCAGGAATGGGAAAACGACTTTTACGAGTTTAAGCATAGGAGTTGGCTCCTCAAGGCCCTGAAAAAAATCTGGACCTTTACAAGAACACCGGCTACTCCAACCAGGGGCAGATAGTGGGCGAGATAGAAAGAAGGCTGTCGAAGTTGAAGGAAGAGCCAAGGTAGGATATATAATACCCGCGTCACGCTAGGTTGCCTATGCCCCATAAACGCGACATTACAAAAACTCATGCTTATAGCGCCCAGAGGTCTGGGAGCAAAAAGTACGCCAAGGCAGAAAGGCGCAAGCGCCGCAAGCCAAGGTAAATCTTTCTTCTTTAGGACTCGACTGCCAATCTATCCTGCGGCCAGTCCTAGTTTGTATTGAGTTTGATCTTTCTGATTTTCTGATATTTTCGCCGAGGCCCTTTAGTTTTGCATTATTTTCCTTTAACATCCTCAAGACTTCATTTTGATAAGTCCGCGTTTCCTCGTCTAACGTGGCCTTCGACATATTTCATAAAAAGCTCTGAAGTTATTATGCCTTGAGGAATGAGGCTGTAGCTGTATATGTAGAAAACAACAGCAAACTGAAGCAGCGAGTCATACGTGTGACGCGCCGTTACAGCCTTTCTCGTGTGACGCTAACGATGCAGAACCCACCAGCATAAACTTTATATATTAGAATAAAACATAAATATAGGCTGTTAAAAGCAGCGAAAAAAGTTTTGGTGGAGAAATTGGTAAAAGATATTTCCATGTTTGGTGACCGCTGCCCGCGTTGCGGCAGAGGTTCTATGGTAACAGACAACTCTAGCGGAGAAATGTTTTGTGGTAACTGTGGCTTTGTAGTAAGCGAAAGGATAGAAGAGCTGGGACCGGAATGGCGCGCATTCTCAAAGGAAGAACACGAAGACAGGAGCAGGGCAGGCATCCCGACGTCGCTTGCAATGCACGACATGGGGCTTGCGACCATTATCGGCCCGGTTGACAAGGATGCATCGGGCAAGCCGCTCTCTGCTTCTATGAAGAGCACGATCGAAAGGCTTAGGACTTGGGACAGCAGAAGTCAGGTGCACGAGCCAGTAGACCGCAACTTCCGTCAGGCTTTCTCTGAACTTGACAGGCTCAAGGACAAGCTGGCAGTAGGCGACGCGGTAATAGAAAAGGCGGCATACGTCTACAGAAAAGCACTGGAGAAGGGGCTTGTGCGCGGGCGTTCTATCTCTGCACTTGTGGCTGCAGCGCTGTACGCTGCATGCCGTGACACTGAAACCCCGAGAACGCTTAAGGACATCGCAAACGCGAGCAACATCAAGAAAAAAGACGTGGCAAGGTGCTACCGTCTGCTCATCAGAGAACTTGATCTCAAGATGCCAGTTGTCGACCCGGTGAAATGTGTCGCCAGGATTGCAAGCAAGGCTGGTCTATCAGAGAAGACAAAGCGCAAGGCGCTTGAAATCCTCAAAAAGGCAGAAGAGGGCAAGATCTCGGCCGGCAAGGACCCGATGGGTCTGGCAGCAGCAGCGCTGTACGTTGCCTGCGTCATGAATGGCGAGAACAAGACCCAGAAGGACGTGGCTGAAGCGGCAGGCGTTACCGAGGTAACGATCAGGAACCGCTACAAGGGACTCAAGACACACCTCAGGCTTTGAGGGAGTCTACCAACTTCTTTCTTTCTTCTACAAGCTCTTTCAGCGTTTCAACAACTTCGCGCATTTTCTGTGATCTTTCAGACTCGACCATCCCAAGACCCGTGACAATGTCGGCGTCAATTGACAGCAAGCGGTCAAGTTCGTTTTTTCTGACTATGCCGTTTGGTGTCAGCACCGTCGCGTAGCCGTCTGACACTGCCTGCAAGATTTTCGTCAGGAGATCTTCAAGCTCGACATTTAGTTTGATTGACTTTCTGAGCGCGCTCACTTTGGTCTTGATGTTGTGCTTTGTGAGCCTGTCAAGCGCGCGCATTTCGACGTAGCTGGATCTGCCTGTGGTCATTCCCTTCTGCACAATAGATGCGATTCTTACTGTTTCGTCAATGCGGCTCTCCAGCCTACGCTGTGGGCGAAAATTTTTGTGCACCAACAAACTCTGAACCGGCCGGTTTAAATGCCTTCGCATGAAAATATTAATGCAAGGAATAGTTCTGCAAAACGGTTACTGGACCTCAATTGCTTCTTCGTTAAAGCCCATCTTGACAAGATAGCCCTTGACGTCGTCGCGGTGGTCGCCCTGCAGCATGATAAAGCCGTCCTTTGCAGTCCCACCACAAGCAAAAGTGCTCTTTAGCTCCTTGACAATTTTTTGCATATCGCTCTGCTTAGGGTTGATTCCTTCGATAAGAGTTGTTGTTTTTGAAAACCTTCTTGTTTCAAGGCGGACGACGATTCGCGCATCTTCTTTATCTAGTTCTCCGCAAGCACATAGGTCGTCCGGGAGGCCGCACTTTTTGCAGATAACCGCCATCGAGTAACAGATTTTTCGCACCTCCTATTATTAAGCCTTGTTGTCTCATGCTGCAAGCACAAAGAAGAAATTCGCCGACTGCCAATAACTTGGCATGTCCTCAGAGGATAGCACCAGCAGGATCAGGTCGGCCGCTTCGCTCCTTGTAAAGGGAGGAACGCTTACGAGCGAAGCGTGCCCAAAATGCGGAGGCGTCCAGGTACGCTTTGCTGACAAGACTACCTGCATCAACTGTGGAAACGAGGCAAAGGCAGGTGTCCAGCAGAAGGCAGAGCCGGAAAAGGCTGCACCCGCCCAAGGGTCGACAGGGCTGGCGTCTGCAGCGTCACTTATCGAAGAAAAGATTGCAGTCATTGCAGCAGAGATAAGGACTGAAAGCGACATTTCAACGCAGAGGCAAAAGGCTGAACTCCTCGAGAGTTACCTCAGGATTTTGGAAAAGACAAAAAGCCTGCTAGGCTAACCAGCGGAATGTATTTAAGCGCTTGAAAACAATCTGCACTCGATGAGCAGCAAGAAAAAGAATGCTCCACTGCCGGCTTCAAGCGCTGGTCTTTTGAGGTTCTTTGAGGACGAGACAAGGGGCATCAAGATCAAACCTGAGATCGTGCTGAGCATAACCGGCGCAGTGATTGGGGCATCGATTCTGATAAGGATCCTATTCCCTGTCGGTTGAGCGCCGATGTTTGCGCCCGGCCAAGACGACGTATCGAACATTCATAGGCGCTGGTCTTTTACCACCTTCGGACCGTCATCTTCCAAGGTCTCCTACGCCATCTGGCTTGGTTGCGCTGTAGCCGTTATTATTGTTTCCCACCTTTATCATCTTCAAGCCGGCGCAGAAGGGCTTGTAATCTACCTGCCGCTTGGCATTGCTGCACTTGTCGGCTCACACTATCTTGACTATCTGGCGCTACACGGGACGCCTGTAAACAAGCTGTCAAAAGTGGCGCATGTCTCCGCGTTTGCCAACGGGCTTTGGGCGCTGACCGTCCTTCTGGGAGTCGCCGCGGATTTAGTTTTCGGAAAGCCTCCAGACATGGACTATATCGCAGCAGGGATGTTGCTTGCGGTCGGCCTACGGATAGGGATATTCACTTCAGTCTTTGGGGCAGGCACTGGCAGGGCGATAGGAGTGTCATTCATCCAGCCGCTGATCTTTCTCTTTGCATTCGTGCCTCCGTCGTACCACTCGCTTGCTACGTTTTTCTCAACCGGCCTTGCGTTTGGGGCTGCCTTTGTGGCGCTTGGAATTTTCTGGACTGTCCTGGCAGACAGGGCTGGAAGGCCCGGAATAAAAAGCACCTTTGGCGTTCTGCAGGCATTTATTGCGGCATGGACTGAAAATAGAGTCGACAAGATGGAAGAGTTTACCGAAGCAAAAGCGCACGACGACATTGTGTCGACAAAGATCATCCGCTTTGGCGGCCTGGCGGCTATCGTCCTGCCAGACGTCCACCCTGGGCCTTTCAGCATGGTGGGCGGGAGCAACCTCCCCTACGTGCTGTATGAAACCTTCAACAGGAGCGCCCTTGTCATGCATAGCGTTTCCGACCATTCACTCAACATTCCTTCAAAGAAGGAAGTCGACAGGTACGTAAAAGAACTTGGCGGGCGGACAGTCGTGGAAAAAGGTGATACGTGCACCGTTCCAGTGCAAATTAGGATTAACAATTCCACTTCAACGGGGATCAGATTTGGCAACGCCGCGGTGGTGATGCTGTCGCTTTCTCCAAAAGGCATGGAAGACGTTCCGCAGAGCGTGCGCACCGAATTGGAATCATTTGGCATAGGTCTTGGATTATTGGACGTTCTTGTCGTCGATTGTCACAATGCCATGGGCAGGCACTTGGACGACTCGGACAGCAACGACCTTGTCGCGTCTGCAAAGCAGTGCCTTGAGCAGCTGAAAAAGCAGCCGCAGCACGAGTTCAATGTTGGCTTTGCCGGCCAGGATGACGTTTCGCGCATGCCAGATCTGGAAGGCGAGCTCGGCGAGGCCGGTCTCGCGGTGCTGGTCATCAGCGTAAACGGCAAGGACTATGCAATTGGATGGGCGGACTCGAACAACATGGAGAACAGGCTGCGCGACCACGTTGTCTCGAGGGTAAACCGGAGCATCACCCTGCTGGAGCTATGCTCTTCAGACACCCACTTTACGTCTGGCAAGAGGACGCGGGAAGGGTACTTTTCCCTTGGGACTACCAGCAGCGCAGACGATATCGCGGAGGCGTACATCGAGCTATGCGCCAAGGCGGCCAAGCGCGCCACCAAGTCAACTTTCGAGCTAGCAACTGCGCAATCGACCATCAAGGTGATGGGGAAAAAGCAGTTTGAGGATTATTCCAGAGCGCTTGACAAGTCGATGAGCGTGACCAAGGTCTTTGTCGCGATCACCGTTGCAACCTACATCGCGATGCTGGTATTGTCCTAGCCTGCTACGTAAATTTCTGGCAAAAAGCCCTTTATTTCCATGACAAACGACTTGAATTTGTGCACAGGCACCACCGGAACTCCGCCGGCGAATTTCACGGACTCGGCGTGAAGGGTCATTACCACCGGCAATGCCCGGGATATCCTCATATCCCACTTGAGCAGCCTCTCGGCCCTTGCAGCCTGTTTTTTTGAAAAGCCCGATATCGACGACAGGCTGCTCCGTTTCCAGTGCTTGCAGTCAACGGCGATGGCGACCCCCTCGCTCACCCCTACCACATCAATTTCCATGCGCGGCTTCGTCAGCTGCACATTGGTCTGCGTTCTGTAGCCAAATGATGCGATCACCTCAGAAGCAAGCTTTTCAAAGTCCTTCCATGACAGATGCCCCGACACATGTTCTATGTCACATCCGATCTGCAGAGCAAGCATTGCTGCATGAAGCCTGTCTGATCCTGAAAATTCAATTGTGTTCTTTGTGATTATGCCGATATTATTGGAAGCGAGAAAATCCAAAACGCTTTTCGCGACAGACCT
>JAHEZV010000020.1 GCA_023250885.1 Nitrososphaera sp.
GAGATTGAGCCGAATTCCGGAACTACGCTGGTGCCAGAGATCTCTATGAGGTCTGTGCCTTTCGTGTAATCGATGACTACGGTCCTCGACTCTTCGGTTGTCTCGCTTTCGCTTAGATTGGGAACTGCACTTGCACCTCCATCTATATCGGTGGTCGAAACCAAGTATTTGGTGTCGTTGTCATTTTGAACCGCATCAATGACAACCCGTGGCAAAACCAATGTGATTTGGCCGTCTTCTGACGCATCTATAGCTATCACCAGCTTCTTTTCGTTTTCATTTACGAACATGCTCTTAATTTGGCCATTAGTAATATCATATAGAATCGCATATGACTGTCCAGCAGCCTTCAAGTTATAGGATGCTTTGCCACCTGTTATTTCAAAGGTGGTTTTAACCTGTTTTTCATTGTAAGTTGCTTTGACTTGCCATACGCCGCCAATCCCATACGGGGGTCCGACGACCATTGGATATGAATAAGAGCCGTCATCTTCCACGTCTACCGGGGTAAATCTATACGGTACCTGTTCTGGATTGTATACCTGAAGAAACAGCTGCTTACCCTCGACTAACAAATCTGCTGATACTTTGCCCGAGATCTTTACCGTTGAGTCAACTGGATACTTGGGCTTGTCGGTTTTTACTGTAAGGACATCCGAGGCAGCGATTTGGCCCGTTATCGTGAATTTAGCGACTACCTCTTCACCGTTATAATCGACTCTGACCTCGTAGCCATCCGCTACCTCAAGATCGGATTTGAGTTTCAGGGTCGCAGTGTACGTCTTGTCCGACTTTGGTTCCACATATTTAGCAGATCCAGCGAAGACTGAACTCTTGTCATATACGAGAATGCTAACCTCTTCATCACTAACCAGCTTCGGGACGGTGCCTGTGACAGTAATGCTTTCCCCTGCCAGAAATGAAGATTTGCTCAGCTTGACCGTTACCTTTGAAGCAGTGCTACCGCCACCTCCGCCTACATCAAAAGTAAGCTCTAGATCATCACTACCGTAGCTTATGGCTATTGTATACTCGCCGTCGTCAGCATCGTTATCTAGATCAAATTCAAATTCAAAGTCTCCATCACTTGCCACGTTCACGCTATCATCGCTTTGAATTACGTGGTTCGAAGGATCTTTGGCCACGATCTCCAAGTCAAGGTTATTATCCACATTATCGATGTTTCCTGTTAGAGTGACTGTATCCCCTGCATCATAGCTATCCTTGTTCAAGTGAGCGCTTATGTTGTCGTTACCGCCTGAACTGCTTTCTTCCACCGTAAAGATTGTGAAACCTTGTTGGTCGCCGCTGTCATATTTGACTATAACCGCATACCTTCCGTGATCTGCGTCATTGTTTAGGTCCTTAAATGTAAACTTAAATCCATCGTCGTCTACACCACTGCCCTCGCCAAGTGTCGCAGGTTCACGGTTCGCGATCTTTACATTATTTGGATCAATGATTGTAATCTCTACTTCGTCCTCTCCTGTGACTACTTCATCAACTTTGCCAGTGATTTTTACGTCGTCTCCCCCGTTGTAGCTATCGTGATCTGTTTCTACGGTGACCGTGTCATCATCTTCATCAACTATAAAGAAGCTATACGTCTTCTCATTGTCATAGTCCACTTCCACAGTGTATACACCGTCGTCAGCACTGCCACTGATTGAATATACCAAGTCAAATTCATCATGGCTGCTTAGAGTAACATCCTCGTCCGCGTCGGTACTTCCATCGGGTTCTTTCACTTTTATCGTGACTTGGTCTTCATTATCTGCTCGCTCATCAATCGAACCAGTGATCGTGACGTCATAGTCCTGGCGATATTCAGTATCATCTAGTTCCACCGAGATGTTCTCGTGTGATGCATATGATGGATGAAACATTAGTGTCGATGGTAGAGCAAGTGAAAATACAGAACCGATCAGCGTCAAAATCAGCGCATGTGTGAGGTACCTATTGACAATGGACGGCCGTTCCATGCCGTAGAAACTGCCAAGAGGGCTATTAATACATTCTTCTAGAATTATTTACCACCACTTAAAAATTAGTTAAAGATATCGAAGTTGCCTCTATAATGATTCTCTATTAATCGCAGCAGAGTGTTTTGAACGCCATCTTTTTTAGCAACTGACCCGCAATATCTCTAGCTGGAGGTAGAATTCAGAGGATGATTAGAATGCTGCCATTTGCTTTCTCGCTCATTATGATATTCTTTGCGGCTTTGCTAATTCCCTCTTTTGTACCCCAGCTTGCCGGATACGCACATGCGCAGCAGCCTCTTGTTACAGTCCAGACCTCAGCAGATAGCCATGATGGTAGATTTTTTGGGGAATCCGTTCTTCAAGTAGTAGTCTATGACCCTGATGACGATGACGACTCCGACCTTAACACAAAGACGGTCGATATCGAGGCTGAGGCAAGCACAGGAAGCGGCGATTCAGACACAATTGTAGTCCCGGAAACGAGCGGTAGCTCTGGCAGGTTTGAATTCTTCTTGTCACACGAGCTGGCCACAACGGTACAGCCTGAGGATTTGGATCCTTTGAATAATGCTGGTGTAGAAGGTGATGGTTCATGTACAGCAGATTGCGCTCCATTCGTTACATTTGGTCCAAGTGGAGTGCTTGACATTGATTCAGATTTGTATGAAGACGTCAGGTTTGAGATTAGAGTCGACGACAGTATGATTGTAGTAAACTATGAAGAGACCCTCGGAGAACTCAGCCTTGACCGTGAATCCTACGGGTCGAATAGCATCGTACATGTTTTCGTAAATGATCAAGATGCTAACCTTAATCCATTTGAACGGGATGAATTTGTGGTAGATCCTGATAATTCTCCGGATATGGATCTGTTTGAGCTCGATGGTGGTCAATTTGCTGATGACGTTACCTTTAGGGAGACAGGCGACAATACGGGGATTTTCGAAGGCGAGTATGAACTTGGCTCGGCTATAGATGCTGATAGCAAATCCCTAGCTCTTATCTTGCATGAAAAAGCCAATTATGATTCGACTTTAGATGCTGAAGAAAACGACTCTAATAACACTGATGAAGTTAGCTTTACAGTTGGCAATACTAGTGGAAGTATTGGCATCATCACTGGGGGTAACAACAATAATTCGCAACCCCAGACATTTGACGCTGTACTAAGCTCTGACAAAAATTCATACACAATAGGCGAGATTGTTACTGTCAATATAACTGATCAAGATGCCAATACGAATTCAGATGCGATCGAGTCGATAAATATCGAAGCATTTTCTGGCTCGTCTGCAAACGACTTCATTATTCTTTCAGCGATTGAGACAGACAATGATAGCGGCATATTCGATGCGAAGTTCAAGCTTGGTTCTAATACTAATCAGTCCTCAAAGACAATCGCTGCGACAGATGGTGATGTGCTGACCGTCAGGTATAATGATTCTCGTCCGACAGATTATGCTGAAAAGGTAGCAAGAGGGGAAGATCCGAGCAGAGTATTCACTCTGCAGGTCAAAGTATCAACTGATATCAACGGAAGTAGCAGTATCCAATCGACCGAAATGGCTATCCCATCAATAACTGACGCCGCGGGACATGAATTGGGCAATAGCATTGATGTTGGACAGCAAGTCGTACTATCAACCACAATAACCAATAAGCTCGACAGAGATCAGCCATTTTTGGCGATAGTTGAAGTAAGAACTTCTGATGACGTTACAATACTATTGGAATGGCAAATTGGTAAGCTTCATTCAAATGCAAAATCTGACATTGCAGTGTCCTGGTCACCTACTATGCCTGGCGAATATACAGTGAGGGCATTTGCAATTTCGGGTTTCACTAATGGAGATATACTCTCACATATCGCGGAATCAAAAATAAAGATAGGCATTAGCTAGGTTTATTCGATCAATTAATTATGTCCTATTTTCATTAATTCATTTTCGGTAGATAGTACTGCATGATGCCGGTTTAAATACATCCATACACTTCCGACAAATACGAACAACCCTTTGGTCACAGTAGAGAAACGTCCTTGGGGCAGATTCGAGCGATTTACGCTAAATGAGCCCTGCACGGTCAAGCTTGTCTATCTAGACGGCGGAAAGCGATTGTCCCTCCAGTTTCACAACAACCGCTCTGAATTTTGGAAGGTTATCAGGGGACCTGTAAAGGTGCAGCTTGGCGAAGAGACCAAGGTTTTGGAAACGGGAGAGTCAATAACTATACCAAAGAAGGTAACCCACAGACTAATCGGCGCGGGTGTTGATGCTTTGATTCTGGAAATATCGATTGGTGACTTTGACGAGAATGATATTGTAAGGTTAGAGGATGATTACAAGAGACCATAATGAGTGTTTTGCAAGATTTCGTGCTCAAAATATCGGCGGTTTGCACGACTATATATACAAACAACAGAATAAGGCCTATACCAACTTTATTTGCGAGCCATCCGCCGTCATGGTAAACCTGTAGATCTGATCGACCTCAGAATCCTCGAAAATGTCAGAGTCGTGTGTTATTATTATCAGCTGGGCCAAGGGGCCGGCACCTTCCCTGAAAGCTTCAGATATAATCCTGACAAGCGCCTTCCTCCTTTCTTCATCAAGGTGCGTGGTGGGCTCATCCAGTATTACAAAGTCAAGCTTGTTTGAGCCCATCATGTACGCGATGCCAAGCCGCAGTGCAAGGGCTACCGCCACCTTTTCGCCCCCGCTCAGCGAGTCCATGTCTATGTCGCCCTGACGGCCGTAGCACGTTATCGATATTTCGCGCGCGCCTTCTGCAAGCTCGATTCTTGAAATGCCGATGTTGAAAAGCGATGCGTACTCGGATGCCTTTTGCGATATCACGCCAAGCGCCCACGAGCGCAGGCTAATACCCACCCTCCCGTCCCTGTTGAATATCACGGAGCGGATCTTGTCAAGCGTCCTGACAAACTCGGCAGCCTTGCGCAATTGCTCGATCACCTTTCTGGTTGAATCTATGGCGCTTTTGGCGTCTTCAATGGCCTTCTGGTGCACCCCCACCTTCCTGTTGACGTCAAGCAGCCGCTGCGACAGGCTGCCCTTTTCCAGCTTGGCGTTTGAATACTGCAAGTGGCTAAAGCCCATTACGCGCTTTCTTAATGAGACGATTTCCTTGGCAAGCGATCGGGAGGGGTCGTCGATTGCAATCAGCAGCGGGTCATCGCCGGCGTTCAGGATCTCTCTCGGCAGCCTTGCCAAATCTTGCTGCTTGCTTTTCAGTTCGGCTTCAAGTTTTGCAACATCGTCGGCACAGCTCATAAAGTTGTTTGAAAGGAACTTTTCTGCGGCTGCCATCTTTTTGTCCTGCTCTACCAGCTGCTGCTCCTCTTTTTTCAGCCCAACTTTTGAAACTTGCAGTATTGACTTTTCGTCTGTCTTGCGCCTGATCTCGACCTGAATGTGTCCAGTATCAAACATTTCATTTACTTTTGTAACCGGGGAGTTGCATACCGGGCATCTGCCGTCTACCACCTGGAGCCGGCTTACGCATTCTAGAAATCCGCGAAGCTTGCCAGAGGCGCCTTCGTTTTCCTCTATCTGGGACTGGACTTCGTCGATCTCTGACCTTGCCATCTGCAACCGCATGTCAACCTCGCCTTTGCCCTTCAACATCTGAAGCGAGCTGGCGGCCTCTCGGACTAGGCGCTCAAGCCTTGACACTTCGCTGCTTATCAGGCTACGCTTTTCGTTTACGATTCGCACGAGCAGTTCCTCCCTTGTCTGTAGCTCCCTGACCTGAAGGATCATAGGCTCCATCTCCTCAATCTCATGTTCTATCTGCCTGATCTTGTCCTCCAGCAATTTCCTTTCATCTTCAAATTCTCCCAGCACCGATTCGGATTGCCTGAGCTCCCCCTCTTTCTTACCGATCAGCCCTTCCACCTTTGGCATGTCCTGGTCGGTGTAGCCGTCTGTTTCGTCGCGCAGCCTGTCGCGGAAGCCCACTAATACGTCGCGCATGGTTTCATAGGCCAGGTCAAGCCTGTCGATCCCGATCAGTCCGTTCAGCAGTTCCTTGAATTCTTTTGGCTGCGCTTCAACTATTCTGACCAGCTCGCCTTGCTGCACAACCGCAGCAACCCGCAATTTTTCATAGTCGAGCCCGAGCACCTTGGCTATTTCGCTGCTCATCGACTCGCCAAACTGCTTGCGCTCGCCGCCCACGACCGGTTTATTCACAACCTTGCCGCCTTCTGAAACAATTGTAAACTGGGAAAACGACTGCAGTCCGGAGACGTTGAGGGACCTTGTCGCGAGAAATTCCCTGGAGTTTAGGGCAAAGTGCATCTGCACCATTGCAGAATTTGTTCCCCTTCTCACGAGGTTCTTGTTAGACTTTCTCGTATGCTTGCCAAAGAGTGCAAACGTCACCGCGTCGATGATCGACGACTTGCCGGAGCCGTTGTGGCCTACAAAGATCGTTATGCCTTTTCCAAACTCTATCTTGGTGTCCCTGTGTGCGATGAAATCCATCAGCTGGATGTCCTTTATCATTTCGTGCCACCCCCGAACTTGTTTGCCTTGTACGCCTCCCACACTAATTCCAGAACCGATCTCGCGTCCTTGTCCGCTGCCAGCGGCAGGATTTCGCCTACTGCGAATCTTGCAAGCTCGTCCGATCCCAGCGCTTCTGCCGACAGCCTGTAGAGCTCGCTATCAATGTCTGCAGGCTTGGAATCGTACACTGTCGTTGCTATGCGATCTTCAAGCGGCTGCCAGACGTAGTGCAGGCAGCAGTCGTTGAGCCGCTTCAGGTTTTCAGCTATTACCTTTGAGTCGATGTTGTTCCCGGCAACCTCTATTCTTGCAACAGGCTTTTTGCCAAAACCCTTTGCCTCCTCAATTATCTTGCCTACCTCACCCGCAATGTCCCCGTAGTTTATCCTGACAGAGAACTGCTGGCGTCGGTTGAGAGGAATCCAGTGGGTTGAAGGCTCCTCGCCAGACATGTCTATCATGATAAAGCCTTTTTCGACTGCCTTGATCCCTTCGCTTGGTGTCAGGTCGATAGAACCGGGATACGCAAGGGCCCCGCCAAGATAGCCGAACCTTTTCTCCTGATGATCGTGGTAGTGGCCAAGTGCGTAATAGTTGAACCCGCCCGGCAGGTCTGTGGAGTTGAGCTCACCGGCAAACTTGTTGAAATCAGTCAGACCTTGGTGTAGCACGAGCACTTTTTTGCCGTCATGCTGCTTTGCAACCTGCTCTGCATGGCGCAGCTTTTCTATCAGCGAATCTATGTTGCTGCGCCGCTCCTTGTCTGCGCCAAATACCGCGCAGTTGTCGACGACGAAGGGCTCGTCGTGCCTGAGCTTTTTTGCGAGCCCAAGGTTGCTGTAAATGTGGGCAAACGGCACATCGCGAAGCCGACTAATGTCATGTTCGCCAAGGACAAACGCCGCCGATATTTGTTTTTCCTTTAGCTTTTTCAGCGCGTTGCCAAGCGTGATTATCGCCTTGCCGCAAGGCCGGGGGTTGTGAAACAGGTCGCCGGCAAGTATTACCAGCCTGACCCCCTCCTTTATCGAGACGTCTATCGCTTCATGAAAACTCTGGTAGACGTCTTCCTCCCGCTCTTCCAGCCCAAACTGCGCGTAGCCAAGGTGGAGGTCAGAGATATGTGAGATTAGCATCTTTTGAGATCATTAACTGCTAGTCCTGTATATAGCCGGATGGAACATACGACTCTGATGACTCTTTGGTTACCTGCTTCATCGCAGCAAGCTGGTTCCACTCCTCCACTGCTTTCTGGTCGCCCCCTATCTTGCGCTCCCTGACTTCGTCCACCTTGACAAAGGTGGGCAGGTTCACCCACTGGCCGGCAAATATCGCTTCGCCGGGGTTCAGCGACGTCAATTGATCAATAAGGTTCCTGCTGAGCGCTTCGCTTGCAGCCGAAACATGCGCCTGGTCGTCCTGCTGGATCATGCGCATTACCGCAACCGAGCCCATCTGGCTCAGGATATTGGCGTCGATACCGCGCGGACGCTGCGACACAATGACAAGTCCAAGTCCAAACTTGCGCCCTTCGCGTGCGACTTTGGAAGCAAAATATTTCGTGTCAGTGTCCTCGTCCTTTGGTATAAAGACGTGTGCTTCTTCTATCACCACCAGCACAGGGGCAGGGAAGCGCGCCTGCGACTTGCTCGGGCCTTTTTTCTGCCGCGTCGCCTTTTTTCTGTCATCTAGCAGCTCTTCAAGGTAGAACGATACTGCAATGTTGGCCTGCCTTTCTGTCAGCTCTACCAGGTTGATGACGTTTATTTTGCCGTTCTTGAGAAGCGCCAGCGGGTCGGCCATGCCAGGGTCCAGTATGCTGTGGAACTTGCGCCTTGCGTCGTCTATCTTGTCTACCACCTTGGCTGCTGCTTCGCGGTACGACTTGTCGGCCCCGACCGCTGCCGAGGCGTTAATGAGCGCGTCCCAAAAGTCATCGCCTTTGCGCTGCTTTACCTCCTCAGTGAACGCCACCCGCAGCACGTGCATCTGGTTCGACGCGTTCTCTTGAATCTCGATTACTTCTGCGAGCTTGTCTGCCGAGAGGAGCCGCGGGTTTATCCTTGCGTCCATCAGGTTGCTGTTGGAGCTTCCCATGTCAAGAGTCGAATAGTCGTCATGATAGTCAAAGACCACCATAGTGCCGCTTATCCTTGCGATCTCTTTGGCCAAGAGCGACACAAGGTTGCTCTTCCCCATGCCCGTCATCGCAAGCACTGCAAGGTGCCGCGAAACTACCTTGTCGACATTAACGCGCGCATCGACCGCGGCGTTGCGTAGAAGCGCCCCGATCCTAATCCACTGCGGGCCGGTGGGCGCAAATATCGTGGTCAGGTCTTGTGCCGATGCTTCGTAGACTTCGGTGCCAGGCTCTGGCGGCAGCGCCGGGAGTATCGCCTTGCACTTTTTCAGTTCGTCAAGGTACCCGAGGATGCGCACGTGGCCCTTGTAGCTCTTATCCCGGGGGTTCTCCGCCGCGACCTGCTTGCTCTCATGCGCCTCCTCGTAGTTCCGGATGCTGTTGCCCAGCGCGTCGCTGCTGATCGAGGAACTTTCAACAAGCCCGAGAACCCTTCCCTTGCCGTAATTCAGGATGACATATTCGCCTATGCTGACCGGCCTTTTCGATTCAAACGTCACCTGGTCAGGCTTTGCCACTCCAATGAGGATGCCCAGCTCTTCATTCATTCAGAGCATCCCTCGCACCTTGTTCATGCTGCAAGCTGAATATGCTTGCGAGTCTGTCTATATCATGATCGCTTATCTTGCAGGTGTTGTGCGCCAGTTTCAAACAATACGGGTAGCCTGCGACGCTGTGGTAGCCCAGCTCGTCCAGAATTTTTGTTATTTCCTGATTGCTTGGCTCGCCCAAGATTTCAATCCTGATCATCGGCGTATGGTCGCGCAGGCGCGCATAGACTTCAAAAAGTGGCGCATGGGGGAACTGCGCTTCCACCGGGACGCTAAAGCCGGCACCCTTGCCGGCGTGGCCGTAGTAATAGATGTCGCCGGCCCTCGACCCCATCGGCCCAAACTGCAGCCTGCTCTCGGAGCTCTTTGAGATAAAGATGGAACTGCCATACCTTTTCACCATTTCAGATGCCGCGTCGGCCGCGATCCTTAGCAGCCTTGAAACAAGCGAGCCGTCGATACAGACAATGTCAACCCTGCCGGCTGCCTTTTGCGCAACCGACGCCTCCATCGCCATGGCCTTTGACTCGAGGAACTCGGCCCTTGCCGAGCCTGCGATGTCGTGGCCCCACTCTGCAGCCAGGATTTTGTTGGCGCTCGTAACTGCGACGGCATCAATGACATAAAGATACAATCCTTGAAAGGCGCGCTTGTTCCAGCTGCTGTCCACCCCTGCTGACTCGCATTTTTCCTGCAATGGCTTGTAAGGGACCCATCGCGAAGACGCTTCTGCTAGAATTGTTGCAAAGTTTGAATCCTTTACCTTTGATATCTTGGCGTCCCTGTTCTTGAGAGCATCAAGGAAAACCTCGTTGAGCAAGCTGCCTTATGCTGGTTTGTAGTAACTTAAAAAACTGACGATTCTTGATTCTGTCAGGACTTCGGTTGACACAAACGCTACTCCCTCTCCCTTGGGTGACTGCCATTTAATATACCATTTAATATATGAACTCATCTGGAAAGTAATTGAGTCATCGCTCTAGCTTATCTCACCAGCCAGCTTTTAGCTCATTCCTGAGTACACTCATCGCATGCAGTTTTACGAGCTAACGCACAAGCAATGGGAGTTTATCAGCCCTTACATTCCACCCAAAGCTCATACAGGCAGACCCCGAGAGGATGACAGGACGACTATCAACGGCGTACTGTACGTGCTTCTGAGCGGGTGCAGGTGGATGGACATGCCTGCCAAGTTTGGCTCTCACAAGACCGTCTGGGAGCGCCATAAAAAGTGGAGTGAAATAGGGGTATGGAAGAGGATAATGGACTCGCTTGTCTCACGAGGCTATGCAAGAGGAATGATAAACGCGGATGACATGTCAGTAGACAGCAGTACAGTACCCGCAAAGAAAGGGGGCAAGAGATAGGCTATGACGGCCACAAGAAGATAAAGGGAAGCAAGGTACATGCTGTAGTAACAACCACCTCATTACCTGTCGCAATAGACCTTGGACCGGGTAATGAGCATGAAAGTAGGAGGTTGATTCCTCTTCTAAAGAATATTAGAATTAGGAGTACACATAGGGCTAGAAATAGACCAAAGCGGGTTTATGCTGACAACAAGTACCATACGCCGTTGGTGATGATGTATCTTGGCAGCAGAGGTATTGCAGCCCGTATCAAAGAACGAGCCAACAAGAAGAGGAGACCAGGGAGACCGAGTCTCTTTGACTATGAAACGTACACCAAGGTTAGGAGCAGCGTCGAAAGATTCTTTGGATGGCTGAAGAGTTTCAGAAGGATCCAGACCAGGTATGATAGGCTGGCATCGACATACCTTGGTTTCGTGCAGTTAGGATGTGTCATGATTCTGATGAGGAGGGTTTCCAGATGAGTTCAAGATAATACGATCCAAGAATCGTTACAGTAATGTTCTCTGAAAATGCTTTTCCATTGACAGGGACCGGCTCTAAGAAATAGTTAGATTTGTTGAAAGATTGAAAGTTTCTCCAATTTGAGGGATTTCCGATTGATGTTCTGTATGACCTGTTACATACACAGAGTCAATAGAAAATCCTGTTTGTTAAACCCCTGGCCTTGGCAGATCGACATTCAGGATTGTCCGAAGCACAGATAATCAAAGTGCTCGAATCAGAGGAATTCTATAGAACGCTGCGCGTGAAGAAGATGACTGAGAAAGACAGATTGGCCATACGAGGTTTCATTTCTAGATCGCTGACTAATTCTGAATGGAGCGAGTTCGAAAAGCATTGCATTGAGAATGAGCTGGACGCATACTACGAAATGAGAGAAATCATATTTTCAACTTATGCAAGGACATTTGGTAACTTGAGCACAAAGAATAGCCAATAACTTGACACTCTACCATCAGGGCATGGTGAAGCGAGATCTAGGATGTTCTCTAAATTACATGCAAATTGCTAAGATCCCCTTTCAGCTTGTCCTTCTATGACCTTATACGGAACTAGAGACAACAAAACTATTTGATAGAAAACAGTGCCGTTCATGTGGAAGGAAGGTAATACCAAAGACAATCTGTCTAGATTGCAATGAGCCAAGTTCTGTTTGGTGCGAAAACTGCTTTTCTATTGAAGAATATCTGCATGTAGGGCATCCAGAGTTGGATCTGTTCTAATCAAGGCAAAATAAAGCGCCAAGTACAATTCTGCTAACGCATCGTAAAGCACCGCGACTTGTTTCTTTCATCTAACCGTTGCGTCGAGATATACCGTGAGTGGGCCGTAAGGGATTTGAACCCTCGACCTTTCGATTATCAGTCGAACGCTCCACCAAGCTGAGCTAACGGCCCGTTCAATCAAAATTGTCAGCGTTATTTAAGTGTCAGCACCGGTAGACTTTTAACCCCATAATTTCATGAATAATTTCGATCCAAAATTGACAAGAAAAAGCTACTTTCTGGATCAGAGTTGAAGGAAATGGTCATGCCTCAAGAGAGCGAGCTTGTAGGCCGAGTGATCAAGCTCGTGGGAGGCGACAACATCATTGTCGAGTGCACATATGGTAAGGTAAGGACCTGCAGGATCCGGGGCAAGATAAAGCGCAGGATGTGGATAAGAGACAACGACCTGGTGCTGATAGCGTCGTGGGATTCCAAGTCCGACAGGGCAGACATTATCTGGCGATACCTTTCTGCCCACGCAGAAAAGATGAATGCAGACGGGCTGCTGCAGGGTCTCAATTAGCCATTTTTGATAAAGGATAATACAAATCTCCATATAGATCTTGTATGCAACCAGAGCCGATTGGTAAGGATAGCAAAGAGGCTCGTTCGCTACAACGTGGCTGATAGCAGGGCTTCGGAAAAGGAGAGCCAAAGACGCATGCAATATTCCTGTGAGAAATGCGGGAAAAAGTTTGGGGCATGGAAGCACTTGCGTCAGCACAAGGTTGAAAGCCATTCTTACTAATACACTTAAATTATCAAAATCTTGGCTACAGTTTGTGGGCCGGTAGTTTAGTCCGGTAGAATACCTGCCTTGCATGCTGGCAACGGCAGAGGAGACGTAGGTGGTCGTGGGTTCGAATCCCACCCGGTCCACTACAGTTTCATATAGCTATCTGCATAATTGGTGCAGGATGCAGGCAGATGATGTCAGAAAAGAGCTGCAGATTCTAGCAGATCCGGAAAAGGCCAAGATATTGCAGCGCTTTTTCAAGACAGGACCTGGTGAGTACGGCGAAGGCGACGTCTTTCTTGGGGTCATAGTCCCCAAATCAAGATTCTTAGCAAAAACATTCAGTCTGCTGCCGCTTGATGAGGTCAAAGCACTACTCTATTCTGGCGTGCATGAAGAACGGCTTGTTGCGCTTTTGATCCTTGTGCAAAAATACAATAGCGCGTCTGTCAGAGAAAAAGAAGACATCTTTAGGTTCTATCTTGACAACTTGAAACAGGTAAATAACTGGGACCTTGTCGACCTAACTGCGCCAAACATACTTGGAGTGCACTTGGTGGCAAAAGACAGAGGGTTGTTGTACAGGCTGGCCAACTCGGACAGTGTATGGGAAAGGAGAGTAGCCATCGTATCGACATATCATTTTATCAGGAATGACGAATTTGGCGATACACTCAAGATTGCAGAGATGCTTCTGCATGAGGATCACGACCTCATCCATAAAGCTGCTGGCTGGATGCTGCGCGAAGTGGGTAAGAGAGATCTTGCCGCAGAGAAAGCATTCTTGGATGAGCACTACAGGGTCATGCCTAGGACGATGCTGCGTTATGCCGTAGAAAGGTTTCCAGAAAGCAAGAAGCGCTACTACATGAAAATCGCAAGATAGGCGTTAGGTTTTAATATGGTGCTGGGCGGATGCATTCTACCATGGAATATGTATATGCCGCTTTACTGCTACACAAGTTAAAGCAGAATATCACAGAAGATAGTGTAAAGAGTGTTGTCAAGGCCGCCGGCGTCGCCCCAGACGACGTGAGGGTAAAAGCGTTGGTAGCGGCACTGAGCGAAGTCAATATTGAAGAGGCGCTCAAGGCAGCCCCGGTTGCCGTAGCAGCAGCAGCTCCTGCAGCTGGCGCAGCTCCCGCAGGCGGAGCAGCGGCAGCAAAGGAACAAGAAAAGAAGGAAGAGAAGAAAGAGGAAGAAGCGCTCGAAGGTCTCTCTTCCCTGTTCGGCTAAGATTCCTTTAGCAGTTATGGAAATCTGGAGCAGCATAGAAGGTACGGCCGCTCCTTCATTCTTTGGGTCAGAATTCCTGACTTGAACGACAGAACTTCAAATTATCCGTCAATATAATGAAAAACCTAGCCTAAAGCATATGCGCTGCGCTTGACTCCAAATGTGTCATTGATACAGTGCTTTAATCAAAACGCGGCGTCAGCGGTGTCCATCGAGTCGATAAAAGTATGCATAAGAGGTGTTTCTGAGCACGGAGTTTTGCATAAATTGAGCAGGAGTATGCATAATTTTTGGATTTATCAGTTATGCGCAAACAATTTGAAACCCAGGAATTTGGCTATTCCGCATCGGGCTCGGACAAAGCTCCAAAAGGGTTTTTAGGTTTTGAAATGGAGGCTCGCGATAATCTGATTGCAGCTAAAACGATGGAGGATATTTTAGAGCTATAGCTGGATGCTTCTGCTCCGTGTGCAGCCGCCAATGTTTCTTGCAAATGTAGAGGTTAAAGTTGGAGCATCGCATATGGCAAATGTTGCTAGAAGTCATCTCATCTCATAAACACCTCCGAAGCAGAATCACCATGCATTAAGCTTTACATACCAGATTTTGCTAAATTTAGCAAGGCTACTGTGGGCTGTAGCCTTTTTCCTTTGCCTTGCCTGCAACTGCCTGCGCCTTTGCCTGAGCCCTTGGCAGCACAAAGTCTGCAGTGTCTGGACTCACGTACCCGGCTTCTGCCGCAAGCGACTTTGCTTGCTCCTGCGCCTTGACCAAGAGCGGCTTGACGGTTTCTTGAGTCATGTAGCCCACTTCTGTTGCCAGCGCAAGGGCCTGTTGGAACGACCTAACGAGCTCGGTCTTGTAGTCGTCGAGGTTGATCCTCAGGTCCTGCTCGTTGAAAATAAGACCTTCCGAAATTGCAAAGTTAACAACGATTCCAGCTTCAATAGGCTTGACGTTGAGCTTGCTCAGGAGCGACGCAAGCTGGACCGAAATCACGCCTCCGGGCTTGGCTACCACCGTGTCCTTGGCCACCCAGATTGTGCCCCCATCTATCTTTGTCTGCACGTTTGCCACCTTGAACTCCGACAGGACTGGTCCGGGTGCAATGCCTGTGTTTCCCGCTGGCACAACAATGTCTTTGGAAGCGATATCTCCTCCCTTGGCGGCAAGAAACACCTTGTTCTGTGCGAATAGGAGGTTGAGCTTGAACGGGCTGATATTGGTGAACATCAGAGCACACTGGCCCTCCAGCTGCTTGCTCAAGTGCTCGATGCCTCCAACTCCCTTTACTTTTTCAAAGGCCCTGATGGCGACCCTGTTCTTGATTATCTTTATCCTGATGTCGTTACGGAACTTTTTGCGGATTGCCATCAGCTGTGTGGCACGCACCTTGGTCATCTTGGATAATGCAATAACCTTGTATTTTGCAGGCAGATCCTGCATTTCCTGATAAATCAGGCGCTTTTTCTTTGGGTAGTGCTTGCGCGCTGGCGGTGCCATCTGCGACATGCTAATCCTTCTTCTCCTTTGCTAGCTTGAGCGCTGTCAGCTTTGCTGCCTTTCCCATCGAGAACTTGACCATCGCGTTCCTGATGTTCTTGTCGCCCTGTGGCAGCTTCTTTTCAACTGCCGCGATAATGGCGCTAGCATTTTCCACGAGCTGGCCATCGTCCATCTTTTCATCTCCAATCTTGGCAGAGACATTGAGCTGGTTCTTTGCCTTGACTCTGACAGAGTTCTTGAAGCGCCCTGCAATGTTCTCCACCGGCGCCCCATATGGAAGCGGCGTAGGCATCTTGCCCTTCGGGCCAAGGAACTGGCCCAGCGAGCGGCCTATCGAGGCCATCTGGGCAGTGTCTGCCAGAAAAAAATCGTGAGCCCTCACAACCTTGCGGGCTTCACGCTTGTTGGTGCCAAGCCTGTCAAGCTCTGCTGGCTCCATGACCCTGTCAATACCAGCCTTGCGGGCCTTTGTGCCCATATCGCCGGAGGCGATTACGCAGATGCTCGGCACCTTGCTTGGCTTGTGGGGGAGCGCTACAACCTCGTTAAGATTGAACCCCTTTTTGACGTCGATATCCTTGAGAACAAGAGTTAACTCGGCAGATTGGGTAAAGTTGCGCTTGGCCGCTCCGTCCCGCGCCCTTTTGACGAGTTCTGCTATCTGGGTATTGGTTACCATCGTTAGATACATCGTGAAAGCGTATGAAGCCACTTTTAATCTTTGTTCTGTAAAGTCAGGAATAGTGTGTTGCACTACCAATACGACTTAACTTCATAGCATCGACTCCGAGGATTAGCGGATCACACATGGTGAAATGTGTCTAACAGGTCGATGATCGCATCACTAGGACAGTACTTCTGTTTAACACATTCTATTGGCAGCAATAGTAATAGTGATCACAAATTCCATAGTATTGTAGCTTTTTAGTTTAGTCCATTAGCGGATCTTCTATCCAGTGAAGATCTTTTGGATTCTTTTTGCTTGCGGCGACGCTCATACTATAAGGCGAAACAATGGTCGTGGTACCGTAATTTCCATAGCGTGATTTTACTTGCTACTGCGACAATAAGATTCTACGCATAATCCCTTAGGTAGCTAGTCAATCCTTTTCGCGTGGAAAGACAACTGCCTGATAGGAACATGAGCTCGAAAAGACGCAGGTAGCGGCCCTTTAGAGTGATCAGCCAAAGCCGCTGAGAAGCGTATATGAAGGCGGCAGCCTGATTGACTGGATATTGTTGCAAAACGGATTGCCACTACACTATCGATAGGAAGACCGGATCCTAGCAAATAGTGAGATCTGAAGCGCAATAATTATCGAGATGAGAGCGAGCACAGGCAAGATAATCGCGTTTATTTGACCTGATGCTTCCTGAATGTTTTTTATCTCTCCTCCAATCGAACTTTGTGCCTTCTCAACTGAATCGGTTATTGCTGATTTTGTCTCGTTTAGTGCAGAACGAGTTTCGCCAAGCCCTTCTCTCAGGCGTTCGAGTTCTTTATTGGTAGTATTCAGCTCCTTGTCGAGTTGGTTGACGGTTTCTTGAATTGTGCCTATGCTGCTGGCAGTTGCAGTTACTACCTGCGAGTCATGTGATATAAAGCCCCTATTAAAGGCAACAGCATGAATAACGTAGGTCGTCACTTTGTCTAGCGTAACATCTGCATAGTATAGGCCGGGATGTAATTCCTTAAACTTATCATTGAGTACTATTGTAGAGTTTTCGGTATGTATGTGAGAAGATCCAAGAATTTCTGCAACTGCCTTTTCGTCTATTGCATCAACCAGTGCACCATCAAATGTAACCTGAATAAATATTCTGAATTGCGAGCCTACCTTTACTTGGGTCGGAGCGTCCAGCTTGACTCCTAATATGTGTGTCTTTGGGAACTGCGGTGTTACTCCCTCTTGCGTGCCCTCTGCAAACGTTACCTCTACTCGCTGCTTTGTCTCCTTTCCCGCTAGGCTAGAAACAGCTTCTACGGCATAGCTCCCAAAAGCCAAATTCCTTGATGGTTGTGGCCATTCAAACACTCCTTCCCTGAAAAAGCCATCTTCGTCTACTTGGACGTTGTCGATCCTTATTGCGAGTCCCGACGGGTCGTAAATCCTGATGATCAATATCTCGTTTGGATTTGCCGCGCCGTATACAACGAGCGTATCCCCGGGAACGTATACTTGCTCTGATGTTCTAAATATGAACTGTTTTGCCGCAAAGGCCGGCGGCAGAGATACAATAGGCAGTGTAGATAACACAATGACGATTACAATTAACAATGTAACGATAATCGGACGACAATATTTCTTATTCGCGAAATTTCTTGAATTTTGTTGTTTATTTTCAAAATTGGACATAAAGAAACAAAAAGGGAAAAGAAAGGTAGGTTGTAGTCGTCAACCTATCTAACTTACAGTGATTGGGGATTGAGCTACTTTTGACAGTATTGTCGGCTTGTCTAGGCTGCTAATGACGAATGCCCTAACTGTGTAGCTGTCTGAGTTGTCGGGGGTCCAAGACAATCCTATGTTAGCTTGGCCGCTTGGGTTCAGTGTACCTGTCTGCCATGCTAGGTAGACCGTCACGTCGTTCGAGTCCCTGACTTCAATCAGTGCTACGAATGGTTGCGCTTGATCGTTCTTGTTGATCACAGTGGTCGTAAGTACCACTTGCTGACCAGCCTTGACTTCACTTATTGGTTTGCCAGATACGTCCTGTGCCTGTGGCGGTGATGCTACTGTGCTATCTTGACCTCCAGGACCTGTTCCGATAGGTATGCTGAAAGTGAAGTCTTTGTCGTTTTCTTCTTCTTCAAAGTCTGCCGGGAAGTCGTCAGTGTACTCCAGTGTCACGTCGTCGCCTGCCTTCACTTGGATTGCACCACCTTGTGAAGTCGAAGATGTTGCGAACGACAGTTTGAATACTCCAGTGTTCTTGCCGGTCTCAAGTGCCGAGAGCTCAGTTCCTACCTGGTCTGTGTCAGAGAAGACACGGACATCCCGAAGCGAGTCAGAAATGTCTGCGTCTCTGTTCGCATCTGGGTCAGCAATGCTGACGGTTACCTTGTCGCCAACGTTGTAGGCGTCCTTGTCTGCCACGAATTCTGGATCGTAGCTCTTGACTTCAACTACCTTCGATACAACGGTTCCCCTGCCTGATGCGTCCTGCTCATCCTCGTATCTGATGGATATGAGGTCGCCAGGGCAGGCACCAATGCTTGGTTCTGAACCTCCTTGTGCATCGAACTTGTTGTCACCAAGGTCGTCGTCTTCACAGGCATTCTCATCTGTCTCCAATGTAATGGAGAAGGTGAATACGCCAGTGTTGGAACCCGTCTCTTCAATTTCAGGGCTACCTTCGCCTACCTCATTTCTGTCGCTTCTGAAGTTCACGAAGAAGTCGTCGCTGTCTGGGTCAACACCGACATCCTGTGGATCAAAGTCGTCTGCGCCTGATGGGTCTTTGTTGAGGTCTGAGTCAGTGATTGTTACTGATATCTCAGTTCCAGGACCAACCAGTTCAGGTTCGACCAGGATTGCGCCGGTTGCTGTCACGACTGGGACGTTTACTTCGATTTCGTCGCCAGAGTTGCCGCCTCCGTCTACTTCATCGTTGTACGTGATGAGTATGTTTGTGGCTTGGGTCACTGTGTCGTCGCCTTCGGCCTGCTCTGTTACTGGAATGTCCTCACCAACTCTATAGGTTGCAACGTAGATACCAGTGTCGTCTCCTGTTTCTCTGAATGTCTCTGTCGTTGGACATGCATCTGCATCATCACATACGTCGTCATCTTCTGTTTCGACTGCTAGCAGGTATGGTTCATCTGTGGCTATCTCTCCTTCAAATTCCTCTGCGGTGTCATCGTCCAAGTTCAAGTCCTCGTCTTGCACAGTAATTGTCATGACTGCGCCATTGGTTACCGAGTCTTGGTCGACTGTCACAACACCATCGTTTCCTCTAAAGGTTATGCCTGAACTCTCTTCGTCACCATCTGCGTCGATGTATGTGAATGTGATTTCAAGGTCCTGCCATTCATCGTTGTCAAGCGGGCCATGGAAGAATTCAATGTCGTCGTCGAATATTCCACTCGTCTTGCTGGTTTCGTCTAGTGCTGGGAGATCTGGCATAATGTCTTCTAGCAGGCTGCCTGCATAGTCAGAGCCATCATCGCATTCATCGTCTTCTCCTGAATCCAAGCAGGTGATTTCCTCGTCGTTGTTGTTTCCATCAGCGTCTATCTCTACTGTGAATGACGGTATTCCTTCATCGGGACATGTGGTACCATCACCGCAGTCATCTTTGAAGTTAAAGTCGAGTGTCTCTTCTGTGTTTGAATCTGTGTTCTGGTCTGCGTCTGTGATTGTGAGGGTCGTAAAGACTGATGGTCCCAAGGCGTCAGCCACGCTGCTGTCGTCTTCAGGTGGAATGGGCAGTGCTGTTCTTGAGAAGTCTACTCCTGTAGTAGCCTTGCCGATTGAGAGTTCATCGCTTGCTTCGTGGCTTTGGTCGTCAAACAGGTCGTTGATTGTGAATTCTATCGAGTCGCCATCGTCGACGTCTGCTCCAGTACAGTCTAGTATCTCTTCCATGTCGAATGTTGCCACAAATATGTTAGAATTCACGCCGGTCTCTGTAAGTGTCTCAGTTGGAAGATCAGCTGGGGCACAGTCAAAGACTGCATTTCTGCTCTCAATGTCAACTTCGATTGTAGCAAGAGTTCCTATCTGTTCGCCGCTCTTTAGTATCGGGAATGCGCCTTCTTCGAGGTCGAATGCAGCGCCTAGTACGTTGTCTTCAAACTCATCTGACAACTTCAGTGTGTAAGTATCCTTGGTCCTTGGGTTGTCATTGAGATTTGCGTCCGTGATTGTGACGGTAAAGTCGTCATTTATTCCCGATGTTTCTGGAAGGTCTATTGATGGTCTTGCCAGTGCCAGTTCGAATGTTTCGGTGAATGCTTCTGGAACATCATTGTCGTTAAGCGGGTCGTCGTATTCCATTGTAACATCTTCGGTTATAGTGTTCTTTGTGAATTCAAGTATACCGTTGAATCGGTCTGGACAGGTTTCAGCTTCGATGTCGTTGTCGGTACAGAAGTTGATCTTGATCTCGTCGTTGGATTGGTCTGGAGCAAATATACCGGTGTTATCGTCTGTCTCATCTAGGTCGTATTCTTCTTCGTCTTCACCACCGTCAGTTGAAACAAAAAGACCATCGGGTATGGTATCTTCCTCTTCAGAGTCTATGTTTCTGTCATTGTCTTTTACAGTTACCTTTAGTTCACTTCCGAATGTGATGTCTCCCAATGTCGAGATTACGCCGTCTTGATCATCAATGGCAATGTTTATTGACGATGTGGCTGTGGATGCTGTTGGATTTACGAAACCTCCGGTCGCCAAGTCGGAAAGGTCATTGTACGTCGCTTGCACTGAATCTTCAGTGAAGTCGAGTTCGTTTGCTGTAGCTGTATCGGCCGTAGTCAATTGTATTTCAGCTTCGAACTTTGCAGAGTTATCACTTGTTTCTGTGAAGGTGATATCGTCTACAAATGCTGCACCATCTACGGTCAAGATCTGGTCAAGTTCGGCCCCCTCAGTTGCAATGAAGCTGTCACGCACTGTGGGGTCAATGTTCCCGTCCTGATCTGTTACGAAGAGATGCATTACGCTGTCTCCGCCATAGTCATCTCTATCAGAGCTCAGAATGCCATTTGTTTCGTCATAGTCGATGAGAACATCTGCTTGATTGCCATATTCAATTGTGATCGTTGCGTCATCAATGGTTGGGTCAAAACCAGAAACACCCATGTCAAGCTCATCTGCACCCGCGCCGTCACCAAAAAGGACAACTTGGTCGTCAGTGAGCGCAAAATCTGTGTCTGGATCAGCAGGGACGCAAGCGGCAGTTACAGGACAGACAAAGAATTCGAATGTCTGTGAACCGGCATGTGTATTGATCACAGTTATCTGTTGCTCTGCATCACCTTCTGGGCTTTCAATTCTTACATTGACAGATATGGTATCATTAACGGCGTCGTCTGTACTATCGTCCTCAATGATGACCTGTAACAAACCATTAAAAAAGGTGTCGTTATGGGCATCGGCCGAGGTCGTTACGGTGACATTGGCCGCAGCCGCCTGCTGGATAGGAAATGAATAATTTCCGATCGCAGTCATGACGCCTAGAACCAGTATAGCCACCATTGCTGTAGCAAATACTTGATGCGGTTTCATACTACGTTGTAGACGTTGCGTGAACTTTAGTATATAAAACTTATGAACGAATTGTCTACACACCGGAGTCATTACATAGAATTTCGTCAATCTTATAATCTTATTCATAATATATTTAATACAGGATAGGAGTTTTCGTGAATTATGGAGTTTTTCTTAAACTATCGTAATGCATCTAGATCTACTTTTATTCCACCGCTAGTTATTGAACAATTCTCGTTCCACATTTTATTCCAACGGTCCTAGCCTTCCATATGCACTTAGGCACAAAGAAGACAAGGGCAACAAGCACAATCACCAACACCATGGGCGCACGACAATCGTAGGCTTCGCAATCGCAGCGATATAGATGACATCAGTTGTTGTATCTGCTGGATTAATGCAGAACTGATACGACTTCAACCGGTCAACGTTCCTTGACCCTGATCGAACGTGTTCCATTTGCGGGCAATATGACCATGAATTCAGTCAGTGTAAATGTATAGTCTGCTTCAGCAAGCCACGCGAAATCCATAATCGTTGATATCAAGCAAGTGAAATAAAAGCAGAGATGCACGCCTTCTTATTTTTCTATCTTCTAGAATTCAATTCCATTATCAATAAGTGTTGCAGCTAGTATATTTTGCAATACTCAGATAAGTAAAAACAAAATAGGGACGTCGTGAAGGGACAGTGATGGCTGCTGTCGCTACTGCCCCGTTATAGCGTTGAAGAACTTGCCGCTGTCATTCCCATCGCTCTTAATGCTGAACCTGGCAGTCACCAAGATAACTGCAACTACTGCTGCCGCAAATATTATGATAGAGATTGAGCCGAATTCCGGAACTACGCTGGTGCCAGAGATCTCTATCAGGTCTGTGCCTTTCGTGTAATCGATGACTACGGTCCTCGACTCTTCGGTTGCCTCGCTTTCGCTTAGATTGGGGACTGCACTTGCACCTCCATCTATATCGGTGGTCGAAACCAAGTATTTGGTGTCGTTGTCATTTTGAACCGCATCAATGACAACCCGTGGCAAAACCAATGTGATTTGGCCGTCTTCTGAC
>JAHEZV010000069.1 GCA_023250885.1 Nitrososphaera sp.
AGTACGAGAATGACTCTAACTTCCTAGCCCATTATGAAAGCACCGGCCCAGAGCTCTGGAAGCAGACAAACGGTGCCATCACTCATTTCCTGACAGGCTGCGGAACTGGAGGCACGATAACCGGGACCGCGACGTACCTGAAGGAAAAGAACAGGAACATCCAAGTCATTGCGGTGCAGGCGCAAAAGAACCACCTGGTGCAGGGTCTGCGCAACTTTGAAGAGTCGTCGATGCCAGACCTGTTCAAGCGCCGCGAAAAAGTAGTCGACGAATGGATGACTGCCACCAACAATGATTCTTTTGCGGAAGTAAGACAATTGGTGGAAAAGGAGGGGATGCTGGTCGGCCCGTCGTCAGGCTCTGTCATGACGTCGATGCTCAGAGCAGCACAGAACCTTGACCGCGGAGTAATTGTCGGCATCTTTGCTGATGACGGCAGGAAGTTCAAGAGCCTCTACGTGAAGGAAAACATCATGAGCGAGCAGGAATACGACAGGGCTCTGAAGAACGCCAAGCACATGTCAAAGCTGGCTTATAGCCTCTAGGTTGCCCAAGCTCAACCCAAAATTAGTTCTTTAATAGCCAATTCGCCATGATGCATGCATGCCATGCCAGTTTGTTTGCAGCATTCCATTGGCTAGTGATAGCTTTTCTAAAAACTGCCATAGCGCGCATACAAAAATTATGCTATGCAATTATGCACGCTCGGAAAAAACCGGCTATGCAGGGTTGAGCACGCGGCAATTCTAAAAATGTAGAAATCGCGGGTCTGTATGCGCCGCCAGAGCACTATGTACAGTTATTTCTCGGCGTGCTTTCTTTCAGAGAGCCACCGCTCAACGTCGATTGCAGCCATGCAGCCAAATCCTGCCGCAGTCACGGCTTGCCTATACCTGTGATCGTGGACGTCGCCAGCTGCAAACACTCCCTCGGTGCTCGTCCTTGTGTGGTCCTTTAGAACGATGTAGCCCTTGTCGTCAAGATCTAATTGCCCTTTGAAGATCGCAGTGTTGGGCTCGTGCCCGATCGCCACGAACAGGCCACCGGCCTTGAGGGTCGTTTCCTTGCCGCTCGCGATATTCTTGACCGTCACTGTTGCAATCTTCTTTTCGCCCTTGATATCTGAAACAACATTGTTCCACATGAACTCGATCTTGGGGTTCTCTAGCGCCTTTTCTTGCAGGATCTTGGTTGCCCGCAGAGTCTCGCGCCGATGCACTATCTTGACTGACTTGCCAAACTTTGTGAGGAACGTCGCCTCTTCAATCGCAGTGTCGCCACCGCCCACAACTACGATGTCTTCGCCCTTGAAGAACGGGCCGTCGCACGTTGCGCAATATGACACGCCCCTCCCGCTGAACTGCTGCTCTGACGGGATGCCGAGCTTGCGCGGCGACGCGCCTGTGCAAACAATGACGGCTTCGGCAGTATAGGTTTCGGAATGCGTCGTAATCGTGAACGGCTTTTTCTTGAAGTTGACCTTGAGGACTTCGTCGTCGACAATCATTCCGCCAAACCTCTCTGCCTGCTGGCGCATGTTCATCATGAGCTCGGGGCCGAAAATGCCGTTTGGGAATCCGGGATAGTTTTCAACATCGCTTGTGGTCATTAGCTGGCCGCCGGGCAGCGTGCCTGAGATGATCAGGGTCGAGAGCTTGGCTCTTGAGGTGTAGACGCCGGCCGTGTACCCTGCCGGGCCGGAACCAATTATCAATACGTCGTAATGCTTCTGGTTGCCAGAACCTGACTGGTTTTCGGACAAGTACAGGGTGACAATTCCATGACCTCTTAATAATCCGTTCGGAATAGCCTCAAAACACACAAATTCCAAGGAAATCACATGCAACGCATAAAAGTTCAGTACGCCGGTTCGTGCGGCTAAAAACTTCGCTTGCCCGATCTCTTGTTGTTAAATTTATTGGCCATCCACCTATGACGGGCACAGAATGCTCCTTTTTCAACCGCGTGTATCAATTCTTCCTGCCAGTGGGCATTGTATAGCCTGCAGCTCTTGTCCTCGCAGAAAGGTTCTCCATCGGTGACAAAGAAGAAAAGCGCCTGCAGGGTGTACACTATCGCAGCAGCTGTCATCCTGTCGTAGCCATAATCTATGAACCTGCCGGCGAACCGCTTTTTGATGGAGCCGACATCCCCCATCCCTCCGAGCTGTGCAAGGTAGAACTCCCTTGGCTTTGCCGGCGCTTCCACAATGCCCTTCGTGGAAATGATTGAAGGTGTGCCGCAGACGACCGCGCGAGCGTGGTAGCGCCAGTCGTCCTCGCTGAAGGTGCACGTTAACAGGCTGGTGAATATGATGTGCACGTGATCCGTTTCTGCGGCAGGGATCATTTCCGCAAATATCCTCTGCAGGACAAAGCCGTCGTATAGCGGCACCATACCATTTAGTTGTTTTGGCTGCCTTTCAAACGGCTGCTTGGTGTCTGCTACCCTTGCTCGCTCGATCCGATCGTCGTGCTTGAAAGCCGACCTAACATCCGTCTTGCAGCCTGGAAAAATTTTGGCCATTTCTTTGGCTATCGTCTTGGAATCGATCAAGGCGTCTGAATAGAGGTGTATATAGCGAAAATCCAAACAAGGAAAAAGGAAGGAGTGAAAATAAAAAGTTACCTGGCCTTCAGCTTTGGCGGGTTTGGCATCTCTTTCAGTTTGCCAAGAGCCACTTCGGCAGCCTTTTTGCCTGACAGTAGCATGGCGCCAAACGTCGGGCCCATCCTCGGGAGGCCGTGTGTCTCGGTGACTGACATGCCCGCCGCTATCAATCCTGGGAAGACCTCGCCGGTAAAGTTGACCACCGCGTCCTCGCTTCCTTCAACCCACATCGGGTCCATGCCCTTCCACTTGACATACCCGCGGTCCATCAATCGCCTGACGGCGACAGAGTCGTGGCCGGAAGCATCGATCACCAGCTTGCTTTCAAGAGCGACAGGGTCGACGCACGTGATGTTCCTTGGCAGTGCTGACACCGGCATCCAGTTCACCACTACGCCACCGACGCGCTTGTTCTTTAGCACAAGGTCTTCAAATTTTGTCAACTGCAAAAATCGCACGCCCGCGTCGCACGCGGCGCTTATCGACTTGCTGCACGCGTTCGGCCCCCACGTGGCGTAAAGCCCGTCGCTTATCTTTCTGTACTGCACACCCAGCTCGTCCCATACTTTTTGCGCCGGCGCTCTTACCGTCACAGGGTTCATCATGTAGCCGCCGACCCAGTACCCTCCGCCAATGTAGTTGTTCTGCTCAACGATGAGCGTCCTGACGCCCGCCCCTGCCAGGTCCCTGCCTGCGGTAAGACCAGCCGGGCCGGCGCCGATGATTATAACGTCAGAATCGCTATACTCCCTCAGGGTCTCGTTGAACATGTCCGCAATGGTTCTCGTGATCTCTTTCTCGCTCACGTCGGCGAATATCTTTGCCATATGAGGTATCCCCTTTGATGGGTATTAATAGATTATCAGCTAGGCAAACATACTGACAAAGTTAGAGTAGGCTTCCCTGATCTTAAACTTCTTGGGCGGGCTCTTGAAGCCGTATGCGCTGATCACCTCGGATGCCTTGCCAGCCTTGACCTTCTTGGCACTTGCAGCCCTGACGATGTCCAGGAGCACGTTGCCGGCGTTCGCCCCGTCGCTCGTCCGAAGGGTCAGGTCCATCACGATGCTGCTGCCAAGGAACCCTTCGCTTGACATCCAGTAGTAGCTATTGCGCAAGTCACCCAGGAAATCAGTGTATTCAGTCGTCCCTGCCACCGACTCGAACTTGTATGGCGCCTCCATGCCTATCGAGTCGGTCTTCATGCCGCGCTTGAGCATCCTGATCCGCTCGGCCATCGTATTCTTGGTTTCCGTGCTGCCGCCTACGTCCAGCTGGTAACTTTTATTTACGTGCACTCCCCGCTCTACCATAAAGTCGATCATGCCCTTGTGGAACGCCGTGCCGCCAAACTGGCTCAGGAGATCGTCGCCTGCAAGCACCAGCTTGCTTGCCGCGAATTTCGTTGCCA
The DNA here is from genome assembly GCA_023250885.1 of Nitrososphaera sp. Taxonomy (GTDB): domain Archaea; phylum Thermoproteota; class Nitrososphaeria; order Nitrososphaerales; family Nitrososphaeraceae; genus Nitrososphaera. Next base: position 4,022 of record JAHEZV010000069.1, read on the forward strand.
GCGCAGGGTTGGTCGCGACCTTGGCCGGCGTTGCATTGACAAACGACACGCGCGCCGTAAGCGCCGCCTTTGCGTATTCAAGCGACGTCCTGTCCATGCCTGACGAAATAAGGTTCAGCGCCACCTGGGCGCCCGATTTCTTCAATTCCTTTGCAAATTCATTCGGGGATGCTTTGGCCGGCCTCTCTATCTTGCCGTTGCTGTCAGCCAGAATGCCGGGGCTGACGGCGATCTTGGGATCCTTTATATCGTGATATTTTTTTGTGCTCTCTCCTGCCACCTGAGACAGGTTCCTGCCGACCTTGGCTGGGTCGATGTCAAATGCGGCTACTACCCTGACGTTTGACGGCTTTAACCCCGCAACCTTCTGGTGCCAGAGCCCCATAGTGTTCTTGCCGCTGCCGTAGTAACCAACCCCTTGCACAAAAGTGGCGCCGACGTTGCCAACCCCGATGACGGCGACCCTGATATCTGCCATACTAGGCTATGCAGCAAAATGTGTAGATTTAATCTTTTGCCACTCACTGTGCTTTTTAGATGCTTCTCATATCTGGCAGGCACGGAAGAGGAAAGGATGAAACACAATTGCTAGCTGAGCAATCGCAGACATTAACACATTCCCCGAAAGCGGGGCGGGGGGAAGTCTAATATTTTCCTATTTCATAATCGGCCCCTGTCACACACTTGTTACAGTATCTGCGAAGCATAATTACTCCTTCCACCTTGAACAATGCCTCTGTCGTCGCAATAGCAGAGCACGTAATGCAAAAACCTGGCGTTTTGTTCGTGCCTAGCACTGCCGGTCTGGTTTGATAAGGTTTTACCACTATTGGAATAGGCAGATGTTGACTATATACTTTGGATGACATGGGCGAGAATGTATTCGGGGATTGTATCTCTGCGTTTTATGCTTCAGACATGCTATTGACAGTCTTTAGCGCCGGCGGCAGTTTTTCCAATTTATGTTCAGGATAAGCCAGGTAATGGCGGGAAGCGCCATCGCCGCTAAATTCAATTTTGCACCTTTCGCATCTCCATCTCGCTGGCATGATGCATTACACTTCTAGTTGTGATTTTAGGGAAAACCTAGCTTAAAGGAGTTCTCTTTAATGCTTCGCTGCTTGTTGCAGGAAAAGCTCTCCGTTCCATTATGCAAGAGAGTTAATCTTCTGCCGGCGGCTTGGCGACGCCGCCTCCAACGCCGTGGTCGATCTTTGTTATCAGATCGATTAGGTCTGACTTGTGCGCGTTAAGGTATTCTTGGCCCTTGTCCTGCAGCCTTATCTTGTAAAGCCTGAGGTCTCTGTGCGCGTCGAAGAACTGCTCCATCATGGCGCTTCCGTGCTTTGTTGGGCTGACGAGCTCGTCAAAGTATTGTAATGTGCCTTCAAGGTCGCCCTTTTCAATCGACTCTTTTGCCCTGCCAAGGACTTCCTTGATGTCCTTGAGCTGCTGCACTGGAGCCCATACCTGCTTGCTGCTGAAAAGCCCCGTGCGCTTTGTCACGCCGACCTTGGCTGCAATTTCCTTGGGAAGTTCATAGTATTCTTCCTTGCCGGTAAAGCTCTTCCGCTCGTGCTTTATTACGAGGCCCTTCATGGCAAGACGCATGAGCGCGTCCTCGATCTCTATCTTGTCCATGCCAGTGACCCATACTATCTTGCCGACATAGTCGTAGCCCTGCCTTATCGACTCGAGCACCACGACTTCGACAATCCTGCGGAAGCCTTCCTCTGCGCGCGCGTTCTCAAAGTCCCTGTCGCGCACGGCCTTCCTTGCATTCTGAATGTCTATCTCTATTGACCTCTTGAGTGCGTCGAGGCCTTCGTCCACCTTGCCGCAAAGCGTGAGGTAGCAAGCCTTGTTGTACCACGACATGCCGTCGTTTGGGTTGATATCTATTGCCTTTTCGCAGCACTCGATCGCCTTGTCGTAGTTCTTCATCTTGTAGTATGCAAGGCCCTTGAGGTTCCAAGCCTCGGCGTTGTTGACGTCAGTCTCAAGCGCCCTGTCGTAAGAACGGATGGCAACCGTGTATTCGCCTAAATGAAAATGGGCATATCCCCTCTTTATCCACGCATCGACGTACTGCGAGTCAAGCCTGAGCGCAAGGTCGAAGCTCCTGATCGCCTCAAGGAACTTTTCGTTTGACATGTGGTTGAGGCCCTTCTTGTAGAGGTCCCGCTTTTGAAATTCGCTGTCGTTATAATCGGGTTCCCTCCTTTTTTCGGAAGGGGCATCATCCTTATCGTCCCCTCCAAACAATCTGCCCATCAATTAAAGTGTCCCGATTCGCAGATAAATAGATTATGATATGTCACGAGGCTTTTATAGCCTGCTTCCCATGAACTGCATATGAGCGAGGGAAAACCCGACAAGATAGAGTTCAAGATGCTTGACTATTCAACGGTTGGAAGCGACACCGTGTCGTTCAAACTTGAAGACGGCACGATTGTAAAGGTGAAGGTGGGGATAGAAAGGGTCGGGGTGGCCACCAACTATCGGAACCCGGACGGCTCGCTGCACTACGCCGTAAACACTTCTGTCAAGCTGTACGTCATACCGTACGACAAAAGGTTCACCTTATCGAAAAGCCAAGTGAAAGGGCAGGCGCAGCAGGACGACAGCAGCAAGCGCTCGCCGCCGAGCCATTTCGCATGAAGGTACTTACATCTTATAATTATAGAGGCGGAATGATCTCTGCTTTTATCTGATGTTGTGCCGGCTTGCGCTGGATGATAGCCAAGCCCATAACAGCTATCCTGTTAGCCACACCTGTTGCCGCCTCCGGCACCGCCGAGTCCTTTTACTTTGCAGGCGCCCAGGAGCATGCAGCCGTGGGGAAGGCAGAAATCACAGTTGACAATGAGACCCAGCCGGGGTCTGAGATAGAGGTTGGCGGCAACAACTTTGGAGCCAATTCTGATCTCTCGATTTACTTCGTGTCTGCTGCGCGAGCCAACCTGACAAGCGGCAGAGCGTTTATCATTCAAGAAGTGCCTGCAAATTAAAGTCCGGCAGCTGCTGAGCCAGAGGGCAGCTACTTTTTTTGGCAACGCCCTGAACGCGCTGAAGGGCTTGTTCGGGATGAACAATGATGGTAATGCCACTTCTTCTTCAAGTGCAAGCCAGGGCAGCCTCCTAATCGCTCTTGACGAGCTGGCAAGTGGCACAATGACTCTAAAGTGTGATAACCAAGACATTGCAAAAGTCGATTTGAATGGTATAAACCTTGTCAGCCTTGCGGCACCCTCCGGCACATACGGCGGATGCTCAATCTCCATCGCTGATGGCAGCACCACCAACACTGAAGTGATTGGGAGCCTGACAGTTATTCCTGACCCTTACGAAGGTTATGAAAACAGCTAGGTCGCCTCTGCAACTGCTGACGGGCAGGGCTCATTTGCAGAACAGGCAACAATACCAAAATTCGAGCAAGGCGAATCTGCTATCCTTGCCGTTATCTCCGGTGGTTCGGCTTTCAACAGCTCCCCAGCTGTCATGTTTGAGAAGTTCAGAAGGCGCTGGAAGTTCCGTTGGTAACTCTTGCGTTTCGGCGCTTCGACAAGCGCCTTGGGAGTTAGCCCAAGCCTGTTGAGAGCCATCGGTAGCGATGGATTGCAGGTCCATGAATAAGCATGAGAGATGCTATTATTTCAGTTTAAATGACCTAAAGGCTCTGTCGAAATCAACCGTTCTTTACCAGCTAGTCCATAAAAATCCATAGATCAAGCTTTCTGGTAGAGTCATACCATAAGCCCAATGAAAGAATCAAGGTACGTCAGGATGGCCAGA
>JAHEZV010000001.1 GCA_023250885.1 Nitrososphaera sp.
AAGATTCTAGTATGAAAATCTTGTGCGCACCCCTATACGTTGTCGATACCCAAAAGCGTCAAAAATGGAGGCGGTAACGAGTATCCCAGATACGTCATGGGCCCGACAGAATTTGGCTTCCAATTCTGGACAAATGATTCATCTAGAAACCATTACCATTGTTTAGAAAGTAAAGATGAATGTTTAGAAACACAGTTGATTGTTTAGAAACTACGTCAGATTCGGTCGTTACTAAACAAGGCTGCTAGTGGAATCCTAGATGATGATAAGTTGATATAAGGTGAAACGTTAGCCGTTTTCTATGCCTTTAGAAAAAGGTTCTCTCGTATTGGTGGATTACACTGCTAGAGTTAAAGATACTAACGAAGTTTTCGAGACTACGCGCGAAGAAGACGCGAAGAATACTGCCGAGCTCTACGACCCGACGCGCAAGTACGAGCCGCGGCTTGTCTCCGTTGGAGAAAGCTGGGTTCTGAAGGGGTTTGACGAGGCGCTTGCAAATGCAAGCGTGGGCGACAAGCTCAGCGTAGAAGTCACGCCGGACAAGGGCTTTGGCGACCGCGACCCGAACAAGGTAAGGATAATCCCGCAGCGCAAGCTCGGCGACAAGGCCGACGAAGTCGGGGTTGGAGACGTCATTGAAGTTGACGACAGGAAAGGCATTGTTCGCTACGTCGGCTCTGGCAGGATTCAGGTCGACTTTAACCACAGGTTTGCTGGCAGGACATTGCTGTATGATGTCAACGTCATGAAAAAGCTGGACAGCGACAGCGAAAAGGTGAGCGCACTTGTAAGGAGAAGGACGGGCCTCGAAGACAGCAAGGTAAGGGTCGGCCTGGCGGCGCCAAACTTGGAGATCGAGCTACCAGAAGAGGCGTTCATTGCAGAAGGCTTGCAGGTTATCAAGCGCGCGATTGCAAACGACATTTTCAAGTTCGTTCCTTCACTCAAGAGCGTCAGGTTCGTGGAGAGCTACTCTGCGCCTGCTGAGCAAAAGAAGGAGCAGCCAAAAGCAGAAGAAAAGCCTACAGCTACTGCTGAAGCACCCACGAAGTAAGGGGAAAAAGTTTATTATAGTAAAACGGCCGGAATAGGTCGTATGGAAAGTGCTCAACAAAGCCAACAAGTATCAATAACCCCAAAGGCAGCCGAGAAGGTTGCCGATTTCATGAAGCAGGAGGGCAACTCTGGCCTTTACCTGAGAGTATACGTATCGGGCGGAGGATGTGCAGGACTGTCCTACGGCATGGGGTTTGAGGAAAAGCCCGACGAGGACGACGAGGTGATTGAGCAGAATGGAGTAAAGCTATTGCTCGACAGCTACAGCCAGAGGTACCTGAGGGGAGCCAACATCGACTACATCGAAAGCCTCATGGGTTCCGGCTTCAAGATCAACAACCCCAACGTCACAAAGAGCTGCTCGTGCGGACACTCGTTCAGCACCGAGTAAAACCCCTTCTTCTTTTCAATTTTCATTAACCAGCAGATGCTTTAGATCAAAAATCAATCAGCTGAGAAGGATTTTGTTAAGAGCATATTGGGTAAGATGGGTTTGGCATAGCCTGATTAGGCTATCTCTCAGGGCATCGAGCCGCCGTCCTGAAACATACAGTTTTCTCAGCTGCTCCACCTTAACGCCCAGTTTCTCCAATTCGTCTAAAAGCGTAGTTATTGATGCTCCTTGCATTCATTCGCGATTGTGTTTTGTCGAGAATATAAGATAAATAACTGGATGTTCAAGAAAAATCTTCCAAGCACAGCTGGCTTCAGAAAAATGAAAAAAGGACTGGCTTAAGGCCAGAGTCCCCTTAGCTGGACTGCCTCGACTACCCTGTTCACTGCAAGGACAGTGCTTGCCTTGCGCAGGTTGACACCGTACTTCTCCGACGTAGCGTAGGTGTCGAGGAACGATTTGGTGATGTTCTTGTCGAGTCTTTCGTTGACCTCGGCCTCTGTCCAGTAGTCCCTGCGCAGGTTCTGCAGCCACTCAAAGTACGACACAGTGACTCCCCCCCCGTTTGCAAGGATATCAGGAATGTTCAGGATCTTGTTCTTGTAGAGAATGTCGTCCGCTTCTGGTGTCGTGGGGCCGTTGGCCGCTTCTGCGACAAGTTTTGCCTTCACCTTGCCGGCGTTCTTGCCGGTTATCTGGTTTTCAAGTGCCGCTGGTATCAGTATTGTGCACTCTGTTTCCAGCAGCTCCTCATTGCTTATAGACTTGGCTCCTGAGAATCCCGCAACAGAGCCGGTCTTTTCCTTGTGCTTGCGGAGCGCGGCTATTTGCATGCCGCTCTTGTTGTAGACGCCGCCCTTCGAGTCAGACGCCGCGATAACTGTGGCGCCCTGCTCTTCGACCAACTGCGATGCAAACTGGCCGGCGTTGCCAAACCCTTGCACCGCGACAGTTGTGCCCTTGATGTTTATCTTTAATTTCTTTGCCGCTTCCCTTACCGTGAACGCAAGGCCGCGTCCTGTCGCTTCGTTCCTGCCAAGCGAACCTCCGATTGCGATCGGCTTGCCCGTGATGACTTCTGGCTGGACAAAGTTGCCCTTGAGGGCAGAGTAGGTGTCCATTATCCACGCCATTTCCTTGCCGCCGGTGTAGACATCTGGCGCGGGGATGTCGGTGTGCGGGCCAATAATATCAGCTATTGCGTAGGCATAGCGCCTTGTCATGCGCTCTAGCTCGCCGACTGACATTTCCTTCGGGTTGCAGATAATGCCGCCCTTGCCTCCGCCGTAGGGAATGTCTGCCACTGCGCATTTCCATGTCATCCACATCGACAGGGCCTTGACCTCGTCAATGGTGACCTGCGGATGGTACCTGATTCCGCCCTTATAGGGGCCGCGGGCGTCATTATGCTGCGAGCGAAATCCAGTGAAAACCCGGATTTCGCCGTTGTCCATTTTGACTGGCAACGAAACCGTAAGAACGCGCTTTGGGTGGGCTAAAACCTGGTGTAAACCCTTGTCTAGTCTTATCAGCTTTGCCGCTTCGTCTAGCTGTTTCAGAGCAACCTCAAACGGGTTGATTGATGCCGTAGAGCTTTTTGCTGTCTGTAGCATGCCATTGTTCTGGAAAAGTTGATGTTATAAGTTTTGTGTGCAAATTGTAGCGTGCATTCCTTGCATCGCAAGCAAGTTTTGCCTTTTATATATGAAGGCAATGGCAGTTAGCTTGTCATTCTTTTTGATATGAGCATGCGCAGCTGCTCGTCAGTCAGGCCGGCAAAGTCGTCTATGCCAAGTGAATTGGCTATTGTTTCAAGCTTTTCCCTCTCGCTCGCAACGGGGCCGGTGATCTTGGGTATCCTGCTGGGACTCCTTGCGGCTTCTGCGGCTTCTGCGGCTTCTTCCATCTCGCGCCTGAACGTATTCTTTGCCTTTTCGAACTCCCCCACTGCCTTGCCCATGCTGCGCGAGAACTGTGGAAGCCTTTTGGTGCCAAAGAGCAGAACCAGGCCGAGAAGTATTATTATAATCCACTCTGTGCCAGCGATATTCATTAGTAGGGAGGACGTTTCCATCTAAATGGTATAACCTGCTAACCAGAATTAAAGATTTCCACTGGCTTGAGAAGGAGGGTCTTCCTTGCCCTTGAACCGCGACATGAAAAACGGTTGGTCAAGCTTCATAGCGTTGGCAAGCACCACAGACACTATTCCTCCAAACAGGAACCCTCCAATGATGTCAGTCGGGTAGTGCTGCAGGAGGTAGAGGCGCGTAATCCCGATAATGATGGGAAATGCCCACACTGCGTAGCCCGCTTTTCTTGACTTGTTGTATACTGCAAAGCCGATAATGAAGGCGAGCGCGGTCGCGCGCGCAGCGTGCCCCGACGGGTATGAAAAGCCGGCTGCGAACGGTGCAAGGCTGTCATTTTCAATGCTGAAATCTTTCGGCAGCTCCAGCGCAGGCTCAAACGTGTAGGGCGGAATCTCCCTTCCCACCAGCGGCTTCATGTACATTACAAGGACGACGATGACGACAAGCGCGATCAGAAAGATCATGCCGGTCTTCCTTGTGCGCCTGATTATCGTGATTATGGTTCCAAAGATAAACATCGTGATGACATCGCCCATCGAGGTGATCGTTATCATTACCGCGTCAAGGCCGGCGTTGCCTTGCGTCGACTTGAAGTAGCGGCTTGCCGCGTCGTCGGCTCCATAGGTCGCGCCGGAAGCAACCGCCGCGCTGAACGCGACGAACGCGACCACGAGCGCGACAAACTGCATCGAGCGCGTCCTTATCATCCAGGGCGGCCTGACTGCGGCAGACAAGCAGTGAAAAGAGTGTGCCTGTTGGCGTTTAACTGTTTTCCCTACATCTTGGCGCCGCACTGAGAGCAGGCCTTGCCCTCCTCGTTTGGCGCAAAATACATAGAAGAACTGCACGCCTTGCAGGTGGCCGGCTCGAGCGCGTTCCACAGCCGATAGTAGCGCGTGTTAAAGTTCTGCGCGATCGGCCTGAGCATGCCGGACTTTTCCATTTTCAGCAGCACGTCCTCAAAGTCAAGCACGTCGTCAAGCTCTTTGTACTTGTCAATCTTGTTGAGGTACCCGAGTATCTCGTCGTTTGAGAACCTGACGTCGGTGTCGTTGAAATTATCAAATATTATTTTCCGGATATCGAAGCTGCTTGCCTTGAGCATTTACAGACCCTTTGAGTCGTCCTGGAGTTTTTTGGCAGTAGCAGGATCCCTGTCTGCATAGTACTTTACCATCCCCAGCTTTAGCACCTTGAGCGATAAGAGCGCGCACTTGATCCTGGCCGGCCCCAAGTTCATGAGCCCGATGTTTTCTAAAATGTCGTTCTTCGTCAAATCCTTGACGGACGTCAGCGGCTTGCCGGCAACCATTTCGGTGAGCATCGAGGCGCTTGCCTGGCTGATGGCGCAGCCCCTGCCCTCGAACTTGATGTCCTTTATCTTGTCCCCATCCACCTTTAGGTGTATGTCGATCTCGTCGCCACACAGCGGGTTGCTGTCGTGTATGCTCACGTCTGCGTCCGGCAGCTTGCCCTTGTTCCTTGGGTTGCGGTAGTGGTCGAGGATTATCTCGCGATAAATGTCGTCACTCAAATCTTGAACAGCCTCCTTGCCTCTTCAAGCGCGCCAATGAAAGTGTCGATTTCCTCTTTTGTGTTGTAGATATAAAAGCTTGCCCTAGAAGTCGCGGCTACGTCGAGCCTCTCCATGAGCACCTGCGCGCAGTGGTGGCCTGACCTGATTGCGACCCCGTGGTCGTTCATTATCGTTGCAAGGTCGTGCGGGTGTACGTCGCCGATGTTGAATGACACCACGCCACCCCTGTCATTTGTGTTGCGAGGGCCGTAGAGCGTCACACCCTTTACCCCGGAAATTCGGTCAATCGCGTATTTTGTCAGCTCGATTTCATGTTCTCGGACTTTATCCATCCCGAGGTTGTTCAGGTAGTCGATTGCGGCTGCAAAGCCGATGACATCGGCGATGTTGGGAGTCCCGCCCTCGAACTTGTATGGGAGTTCGTTGTACCTCGTCTCGTACTTGTGGACTTCTTTTATCATGTCGCCACCGCTTATGAACGGAGGCATCTTTTCAAGGATATCCCTCTTGACGTACAGTATGCCGACCCCTGTCGGACCCAGCATTTTGTGAGCCGAGAAGGCCATAAAGTCGCAGTCCATTTTTTGGACATCAACCGCCATGTGCGGGACTGACTGCGCGCCATCGATCAGGACAGGAATTCCTTTTTCATGCGACATCTTGATGATGTCGCTCACGGGCACAATGGTGCCAAGAACGTTTGACATGTGCGTAACCGACACGAGTTTCACCCTGTTGCTGTCAAGGTGGCTCTTGTATTCTTGCATCTTTAGGTAGCCGTTGTCGTCGACCCCGATGTATTCCAGCTTTGCGCCTTTTTCAGAAGTCAGGATCTGCCACGGTACAATGTTGCTGTGGTGCTCTACTTCAGTGATTACAATCTTGTCATCCTTTTTCACGTTTGCGCGGCCCCACGAGTACGCAACCAAGTTTATCGCTTCTGTGGCGTTGCGCGTGAAAATGATCTCATCGGTAGACTTGGCGTTGATGAATTTCGCCACCTTCTCTCTTGTCTTTTCAAAGGCGATCGTGGCCTCTTCTGCAAGCTGGTGCACGGCGCGGTGAATGTTAGAGTTGTAGTTCATGTAATAATCATGAATGGCGTCAATGACTGCAAGGGGCTTTTGCGTAGTCGCGGCGTTGTCAAGGTAGACAAGGGGCCTGCCTCCGCTCACCTTGCGGTTGAGGATCGGGAAATCAATCCTTATCTTTTCGACATTGAGAGCACCCTTTTGCATCATTTCTTTACCCTAACTGAACGTAAATTGCGTTGTCCTGTATTTTAACCTTGTAAGTTTTAAGAGGCTCTTCCGCCGGCAGGTTCTGCGGCGCGCCGGTGTCCAGCTTGAACACCGATAGATGTAATGGGCAGGTGACGGTTTTTTCTTCCTCGTTCATGATGCCTGTTGCGAGATCTGCGTAGGCGTGGGTGCATATCCTGTCGGTGGCAAACACCTTGCCCCTAGCTTTTGCCAGCAGGATCTTTTTGTCGGCGTGGTCAAAGTCCAGCAGGTCGCCGTTCTTGAGCAATTTTTCGTCGCATACTTTAATCCATTCTTCTGGCATGGCTCCTACCTGTACTTGTAGTGCTTCTCAAAGATGTCCCGCGTTTCGCGGTAGCGCGACTTTTCGACTTCCAGGATCTGCTCCATCGCCTCATCCGTCCTGAGCATCAGCTGCCTGCCCTGCCACTTGTTCTCGATAAGGTAGTTGACCCACGCCCTGATCGTCGGGCCCATCTTCCTTGACAGCGGCTCGAGGAAGCCTGACACGATCTCGCGCTTTGCGCCCTCCCTGCTCAGGCCCCGCGTGGAAAGGTAGTAGATCTGGTTCTCGTCGATCTGGGCGACAGACGCCGAGTGCGTCGCCTTGACCTCATTGGTCTCAATTTCAAGGCCCGGTATCGAGTCCGACTTGGCGCCCCTGTCAAGCAGGATCGCGTGCCCTGCCAGGTACGATTCTGTGCCCTTGCCATCCTTGCCTATCTTGATCATTCCCTTGAACAGAGACTTTGAAGTGTCCTTGAGCACTGACTTTACCAGCACCCTTCCTCTGGAGTGCTGGCCGTGGTGTATAAGGTTTGACATCACGTCAAACGACTGGTTGCCCACGCCGAAAATGATCTCGACGTCTTCAGCTGACGCGCCGGAACCCTTCATTATGCTATCTGTCTTGTAGCGCGAAAGGAGTGATCCGAACATGCCGATGTACCAGGACATCTTGGCATCTCTTTCAACAAACGCCTTCCTGTTTGAAACGTTGACAGTGTCAGATCCCATCGCCTGCAAAGTCACCATTTCAAGGTGCGCGTTGGGGTTGACGTGTGTTTCCATTAATTCGAAGTAGCCCTGCTGGACGTCCTGCCTGCCCGACGAGCCGGGCGCATACAGTTCCTGCACCACTGTCGCTTTAGAGCCGGTGTCTGCGACAATCATGTTTCTTGATATCAGCGACGTGCCGTTGTCTGCAAGCGAAGTGATAACCCTTATCGGGTCTTCAAGCGCGACGTTCTTCGGGAGGTAGATGAAAATGCCGGACTGGAAGGCCGACGCTTCAAGAGCAAGGAACTTGTCCTCCACGTAGTTGAGCGGATTTGCTTCCATGTGGGACTTGATCAGGTCTCCATGCTTTGACAGCGCTTCCTTTATGCCTGACACAATTACGCCCTGCTTGGCAACGCTGTCGCTAACAAATATCCTGTTTATCTCCTGCCCCACCTGGAGCACGCCCGTCTCCTGTTCTAGCTCCTTCAGCCTATCAGCAAGATCCTTGCCAAGAGTAGCCTGCATTGTTTGCGCAAAGTGCACGCTCGCAGACTTGATCTTGTTGACATCCGAATACTTTGCATACAGCGGTGACACTTCGGCCGGCAGCGACTGGTACTGCGAGAACGCCTGTTTGCGCATGGCTGCCAGCCAGCCGGGATCATTGCCCGCTAGCGAATCTACATATTCGCTGCTGATTGATGACAGGGCAGTTGCCATTATGGGATCACTTGAAGAGATCGCTTAGCCGACAGAGCCTTCCATTTCGAGCTTGATAAGTCGGGTAAGCTCTACGGCATATTCCATTGGCAGTTCTTTTGTGAATGGATCCATGAATCCACCGACGATGAGCGACAGCGCGTCAGATTCCGTGTAGCCGCGGCTCATCAGGTAGAATATCTGGTCCTCGCCTATCTTGCCCACCGTCGCTTCGTGTGTGATTGTGGCGTCGTCCTCGTTGACCTCAATGTATGGGTACGTGTCGGTCCTAGAGCGCTCGTCCAGCAGCAACGCGTCGCACCTGACGTTTGACTTGACCCCGGTTGCGCCCTTTGCCACGTGCAGCAGGCCCCTGTAGGTCGTCCTGCCAGAGTCCTTGCTGACTGACTTGCTGGTGACCCTTGAAGTGGTGTTTGGCGCAAGGTGCACCGCCTTTGCTCCGGCGTCCTGGTGTTGGTCCTTGCCTGCAAACGCGACTGACACGACTTCTGCGTGCGCGCCCTTGCCAAGCATGTAGACGCCCGGATATTTCATCGTTAATTTGCTGCCGAGGTTGCCGTCGATCCACTCGACCCTGGCGTTTTCATAAGCATAAGCCCTCTTTGTGACCAGGTTGTAGACGTCCTTGCTCCAGTTCTGGATTGTTGTGTATCTTATCTTGGCGCCCTTCTTTGCGATCAGTTCAACGACTGCAGAGTGCAATGATTCCGTTGCGTATACCGGCGCCGTGCACCCTTCGATGTAGTGGACTTCGGCGCCTTCGTCTGCGATGATAAGCGTTCTTTCAAACTGACCAATGTTCTCCGCGTTGATCCTGAAGTACGCCTGCAGCGGAAGATCGACCTTGACGTTTGGCGGGACGTAAATGAACGAGCCGCCTGACCATACTGCACTGTTGAGCGCTGCAAACTTGTTGTCTTCCGGCGGGATAACCTTGCCAAAGTGCTTCTTGACGATTTCCGGGTACTCCTTGACAGCGGTGTCAGTGTCGGCGAAAATAACTCCCTGCTTTTGCAGGTCTTCCCTTAAATGGTGATAAACGGTTTCAGATTCGTACTGAGCGCCCACGCCCGCAAGGAACTTGCGTTCTGCTTCCGGGATGCCCAGCTTTTCAAACGTGTTTCTTACAGAGTCAGGAACTTCGTCCCAGCTTTTGCTGGTCTTTTCCGACGCCTTGGCATAGTAATAGATGTTCTGGAAGTCTATCTTGGACAGATCTCCGCCCCAGTTTGGCATTGGCTTGCTCATGAAGACATCATATGACCTTAGCCTGAAATCCCTCATCCAGCCCGGCTCGCCTTTCAGCTCGCTGATTTCCTCTACGGTGCCCCTTGAGAGCCCCTTCTTGCTGAGGTATACGTATAGCTCTGTAGAATCTTTAAAGTCATACTTGCTATAGTCCATGTTCAGGTCTTTTGTCGTCATACGCTTGATATAACGCTGTTATGTTTTATATATATTTTGCATTCTGCTGGCACACCTTAGAGAATTTGTACAAGCTAACCCCGGAATTCGCTGCAATCAGCCCTTGCGGGCGTTCTTCGTTTCCAGCGCTCCCTTTCTTACCATCGCCTGGGCGGCGGGCGAAAGATCGTCCATTTTCAGCTCGCCAGCCTTGAGTTTTTCAATGACCTCCTTGACCGAAAGGCTGCTCTTCCTGCTTGCGGCCTGCTAGTCAAGGACGCTCTAGCAGGCCTTTTCGCCCAGAACCCACAACAGTTCTTCGATCCTGCCGCGGTTCGTACCTAGGCGCTCGGCGTATTCTTTGAATCCGGCTTCGTTGTCATCCCGGATGGCCTTTGCCAGCATCTTGGCGATGGAGCTTGACTGACCTTCCAGCAGATCTATCCTGAGCCGAATGTCCGCCTCGGCATGCAAACTGCCATCACTTGGACAGAAGGGGTTTTAATCATTTATCATTTCTTCTCTTGGTCGACCAGAAGGTCCCGCCTGATGCCTTCCACTTTCTATAGTCGCGCAATATGGTAGCGTGGTCAAACGCGATCTGCTGCCTTTCGAAGTCGTCCAGCTCGACCCATTCAACGCTTGCGGCGTCGTCCCCGGCCCTGCCCGAGCCGCCCACAATTATCCCGATAAAGGCCACTGTCATGATATGCTTCCGTGGGTCGCGCTTTGGATCGGAATAGACTCCCAGAATGTCTATGGGTTCGACTTCAAATGACGTCTCCTCCATCGCTTCCCGCTTCATCGCGTCTTCGGCAGTCTCGCCTTCGTTGAAAAAGCCGCCGGGCAGTGCAAGCTGGCCCCTGAAGGGGTCCTTCTTGCGCCTTATCAACAGAACCCTGGAATCGCGCTGAAGTATGACGTCGACGGTCGGGATCGGGTTGCTGTATTTCATATCCTGATGAGCGAGAGTGCACTATTAATGGTTCTTACATGTGCAAAAATTTCAATATTGTTTTGCACACTCGAAATAAGCTCTGCAAAGCATGAAAACAAAACTAAAATCACTATAGTATTTCAAAAATGTGCCAAATTCTTATTAGTATGTATGATCATTGATCAAGACATGTCTGCCATCTTTTTGGAGGCTGAGGAATCCCCAGCTCCACTTGCAATTTGCCCAAGGTGCGGAAGGCAGGTAAGGATAGACGGACACTGCGAATGCGAAGCGATATTTTTCGTGGGCTATAGGCGAAAGTGAACAGGCGCAGGATACGTACGGGCACGTCGCTAGCCTATACTAGGTAGCTGTGCAGAGTGGTCTGACCAAGGTGCGACCTGTCTATTCGTTGCGGACCAATATAGTCTGGAAAGTCGCATTCCATCTCGTAGCTTTTGATCCTGCCCTCCAGGCTGCCGATGATTTTTTTTGCATATCTCCTGTCGGCTGCGACATAGTTGGCATCCAGCGGCTCTTCAAAATTGTAAATCTGCTTGTATTTTTCAATGCCGTCAGGGATTTCAAGCAGCCGCAGGGCGAGCTTCATGCGCTCCCAGATGTCAGTCCGCAGGCGCATCATTGCGCCAAAGACGTAGCGTAGGCCGGCTTGCTTGCAGCTCCTGACTACTGTCTCGAGCTCCTCGTCAGTGTCCGTGACAAGCGGCATTATGGGGTCGACGCTGACTCCGCAGCTCACCCCGGCGTCGGTGAACTTTTTGATCACTTCAAACATCCTGCTTGCAGGCGGCGTCCCGGGCTCGATCACACGCCTTATCTTTTCGTTGCACGTGGTGACCGACCATACGACAAAGCAGTTACGTCCGTACTGTCGATGGAGCTCTAGGTCGCGCTCGATTATCGCAGACTTTGTGAACACATAGTATGGCACGTTGTATTTCTGGAGCACCAGCAAGCACTTTCTGGTAAGCCCGTAGCGGAGCTCTGCCGGCTGGTAGGCGTCGGTTGCAGAGGCCACCATTACTGGGTCGATCGTATCCGACTTCCATGCCGAAAGTTGCCTGTCAAGCACCTCAGGGGCGTTGCTCTTGGCGTAAATCTTGTCGTAAAATTCTGGCGACCATTCGTACGTGGCGTAGCAGTATGCGCAGCGGTGGCCGCAGCCCTGGTACGGGTTTATCGTAAGGCCGTTGTAGCTCTTTACTGCAAAGGGGTGGATTATTGACTTGCTCTTTTTTTCTTCAAGCGTCGCCGCCCCGCTGTACCACAGGCCAGACATGTTGACGCATGTCGATAGCATGTCTAATAAAGCAGGCAGCACTGGCAGGGGAGGGGGTGCCTTCCAAAGTATAGTTTTTTATTGTCGCTTGTGCGGAGAGCACCCATGAGAGTGGGCTTGGCAGGCCTCGGGCTGATGGGCTCCGGGATTGCGACCCGGCTCATAAACACAGGGCACGCGGTGTCGGTGTACAACCGCTCCAGCGCAAAGGCAAAGCGCTTCTCAAAAAGCGCCGCCGTAGCGTCAAGCCCGAGAGAGCTTGCTGACAATTGCGATCTTGTCATAACCGTGGTTACCGATTTTGAAGCAGTCAAAGAGGTGCTTCTGGGCAAGAACGGCATCATTGAATCGACCAACCGCGGCGTGGTAGTGGGTGACGTAAGCACGATCTCGCCTCAGCAGTCCGAGCAATGTGCCAGAGAGCTGCGCAGGGCTGGGATAGAGATGTTGGGCATGCCCGTGATGGGAGGGCCGGCAGCCGCAGAAACCGGCGACCTTGTGCCCATGGTGGCTGGCAGCAGGCAGGCGTTTGAAAAGGTAAGGCAAGTGATCGAAAAGCTGGGCAGGACTTTTTACATCGGCGAAAGGGATGGGTCCGCGAACGTGATCAAGCTGGCGCTCAACCTGAACATTGCGCTTGTCGCAAGCGCCGTGTCCGAAGGGATAACCCTTGTCAAGGGCTCCGGCACAGACCCGGCGATATTTGTCCAGATACTGAACTCGACTTATTTCAAGACCGGCCTGTCTGAAAAGAAGGGCCCGAAGATGGTGAAAAACGACTTCTCGCCATCGTTCCACCTCAAAAACATGCTAAAAGACCTGGAGCTCGCAACTGGCACCGCGCAGGCAGCCGGCATTACGCTGCCCCAGACCGCGCTTGCGCAGCAAATCTTTCGGGCTGCAAACAACAGCGGCTTTTCGGATCAGGACTATACTTCTGTCTGCGCTTTTTTGGCAAAGATAAATGGGATGGAGAAATGAAGCTCAATACATTAAAGGATTTCAATGCAGGCGAGTTCATGGTCTTTGCGTCTCTCCCGGACATGGGCAGGGTTGGCGGGCTTGTCTCGTCATTTCTGTCGCAGCACCTGAAAACAGAACAAGTGGCTGAAATAACGTCAAGTGACAAGCCGTGGGTCTCGTATGCCGACGGCGTGGTGAAAAGCGCAAGCGACGTTTACAAAATATCCTACGACAAGCGCCACAGGCTGCTGGTATTCACGGGCGAGTCGCAGCCGCAGGATCCTGCCGAGCTTCACAGGCTCTGCAACATGCTCCTTGACTACGTTCAGTCAATAGGCAAGGTGTCAAGGCTGTACGGCGCAGGCGGCTACCTGCGCGAGCAAGTAACAGGGGCGCCCCGAGTTTGCGGGGTGGCGAACAGGCTCGAGTTGAAGAAGGTGCTGGCAAATGCGGGCATCGAACCTGTCGGGAACGAGATTACTAGCATAACATGGTTCAATGGCCTCATTCTCGGTCTTGCCGCGGAAAGGGACATAGACGCAGTGGGGCTGTTTGGAGAGATAGCCGAGACGATGGTTCCCCAGCCGCTTGCGGCAAAGACCATAATCTCTGCGTTTTCAAAGCTGGAAGGCATATCGATAGACACCAAGCCCCTTGACAGGCAGTACGAGTCGATTCTGGAAGAAATCCAGAAAAAGAAAGAGCCTTCGAAATTCGGGCCGGGCATAGGCTAGAGAAACTAGGATCCATCAAAAAGAGGCGGAAGCAGGCGCTAGGCAGAAGATTTCGTCATTGTCCGCTCCCTATGAAGTATTCTTCTTACAGTTGGACCTGCAACAAAAGATGCAGTTGCCACTCCTAGTCCTGCTATCACGCTGATGATTAGGTATACTGCTTGCATTTGATCCATTCAATAGTAATATTGCATTTGACGCTATTAAGGGTGGACTAACCTGACCCGTTGTGTACACGCAGGATCGTGATAGAAAACCCTTTTATCTGATTCATACGTAGACCCGGCATGCCGGAAACAGTTCGCAGGAATTGCGGCTCAGACCATCAGTCAGGCCATCAGCAATGCCCATTATGTGACCAAGACCTGACTATGGAATGTACCAATTGTGATTACGTCTCGGATATCAATATTCATCCTGACTGCCTGAATGAAGAGTTCTTGTCGCGCCAGTCATCGCTTTTGAGCCTTTGGCTACTTTAAGTTGCGCAAACTCAACCTAAAATTGGTTCTTCAATAGCCAGCTCGCCATGGTGCAGAGTATGCCAGGCCAGTTTGTTTCTGGCATTCCGGCGCCTGGCGGTTGCTGTGATGGCGTTCATACGAAAAGCAAGCGTGTGCATACAAAAATCACGCTATGCACGCTCACATTCAAATTATGCAATTATGCACGCTTGAAAAAAACGGCTATGTAGGGTTGAGTACGCGGCAATCCTAAAAATGTAAAAATCGCGGGTTTGTATGCACTGCTAGAGCACACGGCAGGAAAAGTATGCAAACCCGTTTGGACTAGAAACGCGTGCATGTCAGTGTATCGGCGCGCCCACCGGCGCGTCCTCGGTTATCGTCAGGAAGACCGGCTTGCCTTCCGGCCCGTCGGCCGCCAGGAGCATGCCCATTGAGATCATGCTGCCTATCTTTTTCGGCTCGAGGTTGGTGCATACAACAACGGTCTTGCCGACAAATTCCTCCGGCTTGTAGTGCAGGGCGCCCCCGACTGCAAGCTCCCTCTGCTCGCTGCCAAGGTCGACCGTTGCCTTGAAGACTTTCTTCATGCCCTGCATACTTTCCACGTGGATCACCTTGCCTATCTTCAGGTGCACCTTCGAAAACTCCTCAAACGTGATGAACTGCTCTGCCGCCGGCTCGCTCATGTCATAGTTCAAGGACTGGCGGGCCATTAAAATTGGTTACGTCAACCGCTTTGCTACCTGCGAGTAGAACAGCCTGTCTGGGACATACGGCCTGATCCTGACGCCTGCCTTTTCCCTGCCAGAGCCGATAAGGTACCGCGCCTTTGGGTTGGGAGACGCGATCGCTTCGACTATCGCGCCGGCGATAGCGCTTGCAGGAGAGCCCCTTGGGACGTCTTCAAGGTATTTCCTGTAGGCCTTTGCGAACCTCGAGTCCCTTAGCAGTGCGGTCTTTGACCTTGTTACCGTGTGGATGTCTGTTTCAACGACGCCGCGGTTGATGCTGATCACTCTGACGCCGGTGTTCCAAAGGTCCATCCTGAGGGCTTCAGAAACAGCTTCAAGGGCGTCTTTTGCAGCGCAATACGCCCCGATCAAGGGGAGCGAAACTAGGCTCGCCATGGAGCTGACATTCACGATCCTGCCCTGTCCCTTTTGCATCATGAGCGGCAGAACCTGCTTTGTGTATCCAACCAGGCCAAAAAAATTTGTTTCAAACTGGGCCCTCAAATCTGCCATGCTGACGACCTCGATTGCGCCGGGCTCGACGCAGCCGGCGTTGTTCACGAGCCCAAAAATGTTGTCCTTTTCTGCGATACACTTTACCGCGGCGCTAAACGTATCATGTCTGGTAATGTCAAACTCCATTGGAACCTAATTTTCTGTAGATAGCTCTGCAGCTAACTCCTTCAATTTATCGAAACTTCGTGCAAGGCCAAATACTCGATAGCCTGTTTTCGCAAGCATCACGCTTGCCGTCCTGCCTATGCCGCTTGAAGCACCGGTGACAATTACTGACTTCAACATCTTGGACTTGACAGAAGTGGGTAGAAAAATGTTGAGGATTGCTAAAGGTATTACCGTTTGACCTTGTCAAAGGGCTTTATTGCTGCCGGCAGGCTGTCAAGAAGATCAGTGGCGACAATATGCAGGCCAGCGCGCTTGAAAGCAAGATTGCCTGCAAGGCCGTTGAGGTATACTGCGACAAGCGCTGCGTCAATCGGCTTCATCATCTTGGCAAGCAGCCCTGCCGCTAGACCAGAAAGCACGTCACCTGTTCCGCCAACCGTCATTGCTGGCGTTGACCTCTTTACGGCAGCGGTTTGCTCGCCGTCTGAAATGACGTTGAGCCAGCCCTTCAGCGCTATGGTGATGCCGTATTCCTTTGCCTGCTTGCGCACGTTTGATGTCATTTCCTCCTTGGTTGTCCCCGGCTCGCGGCCAAAAAGCCGCTTGTACTCGCCTGCATGTGGCGTTACGACGCTGCCGGTGTTCGAAATCTCGTCCAACACCTGAGGGATTAGGGCCGAGGCGTCGAGCAGAGTCTTCGTCCCGGCCTCTTTCAGCTTCTTGATAAGCGCGACTATTGCTTCCGGCTCTATGCTCATCCCCATGCCTATTGCGGCGGCGTCTGCGCGCTTTGGCAGCATGGCAGCAAGCCTGTTAGCCGAGCCAACAGTCAGCTTATCATCTGGAAGCGGAAGAGCTATTATCGCGGGCGAAAACGACCTGACGGCGGTGATTATAGAGCGCGGGACTGCGGTATAGACCAAGTCGGTGCCCGAACGCAGCGCAGCCATCGAGGCAAGCACCGGCGCTCCGTGGTAGAACCTGCTTCCGCCGGCTACCAGCACTATCCCGTTGTCGCCTTTTCGTGACGATGACGGCCGCGGGGGCATCAACTGCCTAACGAGCTTCTGAGTAACCGTGATTATCGACGGCAAATGCTTGTTGTAATACCTCTGCATGGGCGAATAAACTTTGCCAATTCCTTCATGAGGCAAAACCGGATCCGCACCGCGGAAAATATCTAAGGTAGCCATTTCTTTTTAAGATCCTGCTCGAATCTCTCCTAAAATAAATCTGAAGACGATTCCAAAAATAACAAATCAAATGGAAGGTGCTCGCCTTCGATGCAATCTAGCAAAAGAAGAACAAAAACAACTACAGCAATGATTGCTGCAGCTCTGCCCATGATAACAACGCTGACGTCGGGAGGGCAAGCATCTTAGATGACAACAACGGCGTGATTGTGCCCGTGTATGCGTGGGATTCAGGGTGGAGTGACGTTATTAATGCCAAGGAAGAAAATCAAGAGACGGAAATTATTGTGATTATCAACCCGGCAAGTGACCCGGGAGGTACCAAAGATTCGCACTGGGCTGACGTTGCGGACGACCTGCCGGACGCGGGTATCAAAGTAGTGGGCTATGTGGCTACGTCGTATGCAGGAAGAGCGTAGAAGAGATCAAAGATGAAATTGATCGCTATTATGACTGGTACGATCTTGACGGAATATTCTTTGATGAAGTGAGCACGTCAGATCATGGCTACTCCAAAGAAATTCATGATAGTGCAGAAAAACCGGAAGGATCCGAGACAACCATCCTGAACCCCGGAGCGCCTTTGCCCAAATCTCATGAAGCCGCTGGCTACATCATTGTAGCAGATGAGAACTTTGGCGTTCCGTCGTCTGTCGAATCTAACGGCATCGCAGAGGCCAAGCTTGAAGCACCTTCGCATGGCGAAGAGCCATTCGGAGGAGAGTACAAGCAATTGACAGATAACGTGGGCTACGCTTATGTGGCGCCGAACTGGATGCACATGGAGTCAGCCATCGAAGATCAGGCAGACTGGGTCAACTGAATAGATCGAGCCAGCCAGTAGAAATCCTGGCTTCGCCTTCTTTTATTTACTTTTCAACTGCAAATATCTAGTTTCATACGATCTTTGTTGCGATCCTGTCGAATAGTTCTCACTACACTTTACCATGAAATGGCAAGTGGCGGGCAGCACCAGAACTCACCGCCGCGAATAATGATTGTTGACGATGAAAAAGACATACTTGCAATTCTAAAGTCGGACCTTAAGGAAAAGAAAGATTCGCGGTCGAGACGTTCAGCAGTGGGGAAGGGGCGCTGCAGGCTTTTCCAAACCATGCTCCAGACTATTACGACCTTGTCCTGACGGACCTCAGGATGCCCAAGATGAATGGTCTATAGCTGTACCGGAAAATAAGGGACTAGAACTTGTCGATGCCAATTGCGTTTATCACCGCCTTTGAAAGGAATGAAGATGAATTTTCCAAAGTCATGCCCTAGATAAAGGTAAGGGATTTCATCAAAAAGCCGATAAGTATTCCTGACCTGATACAGCAGCTGAACACTATTCTGGCGGCAGCTTAGCTGGGCTCTGCGTGTATTGTCACGATTGATCCGGGATACTTTGCCCGTAACTGCTTCTCGACATCTGAAACACGCTCGTGGATCTGCTCTATCGTCATCTCGCTATTAAAGTCGCATGCAACATCTATTTTCAGGACGTTTCCTGCAGCCCTGTAGGTGGCAACCCTGCCGACCTTTTTGACGTCGCTTGTTCCTAGGATTATTTCCCTTATCGAGTCTTGCATTTTGCCATCGGCAACCGGCTCAATTCCGTTTATCTCGGGCATTAGAGGTTCTAGGTGCACGGTGATAGTCTCGGCACCTTTCAGTCGGCCTCTTATCGAGTCTTCAACTGAGTTGGCTATTGAGTGGGCCTCTGCGAGCGTTGCCGATCTATTGACCTGGATGTGGAGTGAGACGCCCATCGAGTCAGTATTTCCAATTCTTGATACGAGGATGTTGTGCACGCCCTTTACCCCGCTTACTCCGGTCGCCGCCTTTTCAATTATTGATTCAGGTGGCAGGTCTGCGCTGCCTGTCGGCTCAAAATGCACGGTGATATTGCTTGGCTTGACGTCCAGACCCGAGCCTACCAAGCTCTTGGCGATGTTGCTTTCTACTTGCGCGCTGATGCCATGCGCGTTTTCAAAACTTATTTCAGCAGGCAGCGTGATGGTGGCTTCGACGAAAATTTCTCTCCCGACGCGGCGCATCTTGATGTCGTCACTTCCGAGCACGCCTTCGGTACCGTTTGCAACCTGCCTTACACTTGCAACCAGCTTTGGCGATATCACGTCTGTTAGCTCCATCGCATTCTGGTACGCAAACCTGCTGCTGAGGTATGCAAGGAAGCCTCCGAGTATGATGGCTGCAATAGAGTCGCCATGACCAAAGCCGGCAGTGACGAGCCACAGACCCACAAGCGCGATGCTCGTTGAAGCAAGGTCGGCAAATGCGTGATAAAAGTCTGCCTTCAGGGCCGTAGTGCCGGCTGTTGGGGTGGCAGTCTTTTTCATTGCCCTGCCAAGCACGGTTATCCTAAAGCCGTCTACCCCCAGCGTATAAATCACCGCGGCAAAGCCTATCATGCCGGGGTTGACCAGAGGAGCTGATCCTGCAGAAGCTATCCTGGCGGTGGCTTCATAGATGAAAAATATCGCGACGACAAATAGCGCGGTGCCGCCAATAAACCCACCTATGGTTTCGATCTTGCCGTGGCCATAAGTGTGGTCGACGTCTCTCGGCTTGAGCGCAAGCGTGGCGGCGATTATCAGGATTGCGGTGACCACCACGTCAAGCAGGGCATGGGTACTGTCTGTTGTGAGGGCAAGGCTGTTTGTGAGAATGCCGGCGGCAAACTCGAAAACAAAAACAGAAGTGATAGCAACAAGCGACATTCGTAAGGCTTTTCTCTTGATGGCTCCAACATTGGCTGTTGTTAACTGCTCTGCCACTGTCAGCAAAATAGGGCAGAATTTGTTATTTAGGCATTTGTGTTTCCACTAGCTACCAAAATTATGACAAGCTAATTTCAAAAATAAGGTGTGAATCTAATTCAAGTCAAGCTGACTCTTTAGATTCTTGTATCTGTTTCTGACGGTCACTTCTGTAACTCCAGCTGCTTCTGCAATGTCTGTCTGTGTCCTGCTCTCGCCGGTGTTAAGGCATGCAAGGTACAGCACTGATGCCGCAAGTCCCATCGGATCCTTGCCGGCAGACATGCCGCTCTTTGTGACGCCTTTCATTATGGTCAGGGCAACGCGCTTTGTGCGCTCGCTCAAGTTGGCTCTGTTTGCCACCCTGACGATGCATTTCATCGGATCGATCATTGGGATCTTGAGGTCAAGCTCCATCACGACGAGCCGGTATATCCTCGCCAGATCCTTGCGCTTCATGTTGCCAATTTCTGCGATGTCCTTCAATGTCCTGGACGCGCCGGTTTCCCTGCACGCGATGTAAAGCGATGCGCCAACCATGGCCGATATCGTTCTTCCCCTGACAAGGCCGCGTTCCTGCGCCTTTCTGTAAATGTATGCGGTTTTTTCGATTACCGCGTCTGAAACGCCAAGCTTGTCCTTGAGCCTGTCAAGCTCAGAGAACGCCTGACGTAGGTTCCTGTCTGTGGGCGAGTGAGCCTGTGTGCGAAAGTCCCAGGCTCTGAGCCTGCCCATCGTCGAGCGCATCGCTACGTCCAGCGCGCGTCCGCTGGCATCTTTGTCTGTTCTACCGATTACCGTAGAGAGACCCATGTCGTGGCGAGCCAGAGAGCTTGGAATTCCTGTTCTGCTTCTGTCGTTTGCTTCTTCAGTTGTAAAAGCGCGCCATTCCGGGCGGCTTTCCTGAACTTTGTCTGACAGCACAAGTCCGCAATTCCTGCAAATGATTTCGCCCGATTCAGGGTCTGTGACCGTCTGACCGGATTTGCACATACTACACAATATTGCCGTTTGCATTTATCTAGAACGAGGTAATATTATTATCGTGAATCAAACTAATAAATAATACTGATCAAGAAATATCTCCAAAATAGCCTCATTATTGAACAGAATTCATACAATTAGCTAGTTTCCTATAAATTCATCAAAATATGATCCTCGATAACTACGTTTCTACATTGCACGAAATGTAATTCCTAGGCGCAAAGGGAGTGCAAAACTCTGCTGCTACAGGTTTGCGATTAACCGGGCAAATCTTCCTAGCTGGACCGGCTTCCTCAGATCTGAAATTTTCTTGTCATTGAAGAACTCATAAAAACTCATAATGCAAAAGGTGCTGGCTGTTGCCGCGATCTTGCTTGTTGCAAAATTGCCAGCAGTTTTTGCCAACGTAGGTGTCAGCGTGACTGAGCTTGTTATGACTACTAGCGCAGCACCACAGGCACTTTTTTGGTAACATGCAACTTTTCAACTAATGTCAGATATTCCTGCACGTCTGCCGGCATGTTCTTTATCCTTCCAATCATGTTGACAGACGAGTAGGGCATAATCTTGTTTTGCTTGCTTATGGGTGTTGGACCATAGAAAAAGCACAGCGCGCTTCCTTCGGGCCAATATGCAACATCCAGCAAGCTGACCACGGACTTTGCGTTTTCCTCCTTTACCTTGACAGGCGTCTCGTCCGTGTACAATTCGTCGCCCCACCTGTTGATCGTGACCGTGATGGGCAGGCCACCAATTATCGCCATTACGGTCTTTGGCGACTGCGAGTCGTCAAGTTCTATCGCAACCTTCTCGTGCAGCTCAGAAAACTCGAGTGATACTGCCTTCTTCACCTTGAAGATAATGGGAAGCGGGGTTTTTCTATGTTGTTCCTATAGCTGATGCTGAAGCAACCTGCCGTACAACTTTCTGAAATGGCATGGAATAGTCCGGTAGGTTCAGTGCCACGGTCTTGTTCTTGTGTATGGCATATGTCCTGCCATCGTAGGTGCATTTTATTATCGGGAGGACGCTCATGTCCGCGACAATGTCTGCGACCTTGTAGTATTCAAGGAGCTTGCGGCTTTCGTAGACGGTCTCGTTCTTTCTCCTGAACCTCTTTTTGCTCATGAACTTGAATGCAAGAATGATATGCCTTTCTGGGTATTTGCCAAACATGTTGCGCATCAAAAGGCAGCGCTCGATCTGGTCCTGCGGCACGTACAGTATGTCGTTAGTGCCGGATTTGGCTTCAATAATCAGCAGTACGCCGTCGGTGTTGTTGACTGCGACAATATCAGGCAGACCGGTGCTGGAGCCGCCCAGCCGCCGAGCGTGCCAAACTCTGTTGTTCAGTCTCTGGACAAGTGTGTGTTCATAGTTGTAGCCTCTGCTGCGGCGAATATTTCCCAAACAGCTAGCGTTGAACATTTCATATCTTTAAAGTTTGTCAGAGGCAAGTGTTTTTATTGAAAACTGCAGCTCCATAACCATATGTCAAGTATACGGGGCTCACTTGAAGAGATAGACAAAAGCCTCAAGGACGTGCAGGAGAGGCGCGAAAAGCTGATCAAGGGCACTCGCGACGTTGTGATGCTGTGCAGCAAGTCAATAGTTGCATTGCACCACGGTCAAATTAACGATGCAAAGAACAAGATGGAGGAAGCAAAGGCAATGCTTGAAGAATTTCGCAAATACACAAAGGAAGACCTCTACCGCTACATCTCGGTGGCAGAGCAAGAGCTAGTCGAAGCTTACGCGCTTAGAGCAGTGATGGAAAACGCGTCCATCCCCATGATGCAGGAGCTGAACGTCACAGGTCCGTCCTACCTCACTGGCCTACTTGACTGCGTCGGCGAGATAAAGCGCCTTGTGTACGACAGGATGCGATCTGGGAACGAAAAGGACGCAGAAAAATTGTTTGCGACAATGGAAGCGATCTACAACGCGATTTACCCCTTTGCCGTCTATGACAATATTGTGTCCGGCCTGCGCAAAAAGCTTGACGTGGCAAGGATGCTCATTGAAGACATCAGGGCGATTGTCACCGAGGAGAGCAGGAGAAAGGCGCTCATTGACGCGATTGATAGTCTAGAAAAACGCAGCTGAAACTCATACATCTTTAGATTCCCGATCCGGCAGCAGTGACTGAACGTTAAAGGTGGTAGCCGGCTGCATTGCAGACTGGGGCAAAAGAGCAGCGGCCTGCAAAGGCAGGGCAGAGGGCCTGGAACGTTCCGTGAAGCAGCTGAGGGAGTGCCTCGACGCCGCGTCTCCAGACTCGGAGAAAGTCGATCTTGAAAGCGACAAGGTGAACTACATGCTCTCGTCGGTGTTCTTCCTTGCAAACCGGCTGTCAAAGGCTAGCCAGGTGCTGGCAGAGTTTGACAAGGTGATGAGCAACATTGAAAAGGTGGGCAAAGCCCGCCATCAAGAGGGTGAAAACCGGCAGCTATACACAAAATTCCATAAAAAGCTTGACGGAGCACTGGCAAATACTTTTAGCTTGTTCCTTTTTCAAAACGCTCGTACACTTCTGGGTTTGCCAGCAGCCAGCCATAATGGCTTTCGTTGTGGATATAGCGCACTTCACGGACTCTGGGAACAATGTTGCGCTTTCGCAATCCAAGCACGAATTCGCCCTGAAAAGCAAGTCCTATCCGCTTTGCCTTGGCGGTCGATTTCGGGTCTCTTGGCAAGAGGATGCGGCAGCTAAACCTGCCCTGCGACTCTTGCAGGACATAAGCTTCGACCATCCTATCGACTGCATGCCGGATGTCAGATGCCTCTCGTATGTCGATTGTCTCTAGCACTGGGAATTTTGCGTAAGGTAAGGTAGGATGTCCAGACATGATTGCCACTATGCAAAAAAGGTGTATATCAAATGAGATTTATTCTGTTCTGTTAGTTTGCGACAACCCGCTGATCACAAGCCAATTGGAAGCTGAGAATTGACTCTTACTTGTACTTCGTAAATGCATCCTCGAGGTGCCGCGTCAGGATCTTGTGCCAGTCGGGAAAGCCTTCTGGCGCGTCGGGGTAGTTGTAATAGTGGTCCACCAACACCTTGTTTATGCTGGCGCAGTACTTCAAGTCCTCAGCAAGTTTCTTATTCATAGCGCCCCGGATTATCATGCCGAGCTTTTCAACGGTGCCGAACTCCGGGTGCTCACCTTTTGTTATGTTGTCAATGTCCATCTTGCCCAAAAAGTGTTTCATGCCGTAGTCGATCTGATCGTTTGTCAGCCCCTGCAGCATTCTTCGGAAAACTTCGAGCCCGGCCGTCTTGTAGCCGTAGTCGTTGATAAAGTGCTTGTTGTACTTCCAGAGACCTTTTTCGGAAGCGTCGCCACCCTGCAGCGCTTCAACGGCGTCCTTGCCAGCTAAGGTGGCTGCGATTATTGCAGGCCCTATGCCGCCTGCGTCAAGGGGCTTGGGCATCCACGCAGAGTCGCCGACCAGCATGTAGCCGTTTGCAACAAGGCAGTCGTTCTGCCGTCTTACCGACACCTGCCACGTACCCCACGCGTTGCCATCATCGCTGGCGCCTTCTGCCAAGCGCGGGTTTTTGATCACCGGGTTTACATCAACGTAGTCGTCTATGAGGGCCTTGAGGTCAGGATGGACGCCCATGGCCTTGTTGCGAGCGTCAAATGCTTTTTGCTGCACGCCAAGGCCGATGTTGACTTTGCTCTTGCCCTTTGGGAAAACCCAGCCGTATCCGCCCGGCGCGAGCTTTTGATCGAGATGGATAATGCAGTAATCCGGATCGAAATACGTCTTGTTGTCATATGCAAGGTCGAAATTGTAGATGTACCTGCCTGTTGCTTCAAGATCGTCGCGGTCGATCCGGCGCTGGATGAACGACTTGATCGGGAGGTTTGTCCGCAAAACGGACGTTACACCGGTGCAGTCAACTACCAATTTTGCAGTTTTCTTGAACACTGTCTTGTTGTCAAGATCGTCGCCATCCACTCCGATCACGGTGTTGTTTTCAATAATTAGCGAGCGAAGCGCCACCCGCTCTTTTAACTCGACGCCGGCCTTTGTGGCATCCCTCAGCTGCCTCTGTGGCAGGAGCCGCCTGTTAAGGATGTAGCCCTCGCCGTCAAACGAAATGCCGGTTTCATGGTCAGGCGAGTAAGCGATCACGCCTTTGACGGGATGCTCGATTTCCGGGTATCCCCAGCTGATCTTGATCCTGTCTGTCATGTAGTCGACGGTGTTCTTGCCCACCGCGTCGCCGCATACCCAGCCGGAAACTGTTTTCTTGCCTTGTTGTAGAGTAGCGTTCCTGTCAATGACCAGGATCTTTAATGACTGGTTGGAATAGTATGCTGCCGATGACGCCACGATGAGGCCGGCAAGGCCACCGCCTGCCACAATAATGTCATAGTCACTTTTCATCAGTTAGACAGGGCGTGAAGGCAAAAAACTCTATTTAAAGTGTTGCCGTCTAGGGAGAAAGGCAGAATAACAGTCGTGTGTTCAGACTTCTAGATGCGCAGGCCGTTCATATTCTTCGATCTTGGCCAGACCCTGGTTGACGAATGGGACTTTATAGCCCACTTTGACCAGAAATTTCTGGAACTGCTGAACGGCTTTGGCGCAAGGATTGACCAGCGCAACTACCGCGCGGTGCGCGACAGTGCTATCCGCGACCGCAAGATAGGGCAAGGCGGCGTCAGGGAGCTTGTATTAGAGGTCTGCAGGATGCTTTCGCCCCCCGGCTATGAGAAGGTCATCGCAGCCAGGCTTGAGCCCCAGATAAAGCAGGGCAGGCGTGAACTCTTCCGTTTTTTCGACGACACGGAACCCACGCTGCAGGCGCTCTCAAAATATAGTGAAATGGGCTTAATAGCCAACCAATCAGAGGATATTCAGGGTTTGCTGGAAAAATCAGAGCTTGGCAGGTTCTTCAAGGTGCAGGCAATATCATTTTTTCTAAAATTGAAAAAGCCCGACCCAAGGATTTTCGAGCTTGCGCTAAAGCAGGCTGGGCGCCCTGCAAAGGACTGCATAATGGTAGGTGACAGGCTTGACACAGACATATGCCCGGCCAGAATGCTTGGTATGACCACGATAAGGGTTACCGACTCGCTGTTCGCGCTGCAGGTTCCGGCGCAGGAAAGTGAGCATCCCACCTACACCGTGGCGCATCTGTCAGAAATCCCCAAGATAGTAGAAAGCATTATCAGTTGATGCTGCAAACGTATTTTGTGCGCGCGATCATTAAAATGATAAAAAATGCCCACAGGCACCCTGCCAACCAAGCACTCCACTGCGTAGGCGCGCCGTTCTATGCGATTGGTCTTGCAATGACATTCGGGTATTTTGCAGGAATGCAGACTGACCTCATCTCCGGCTTGGCAATGTGGCTTGCAGCGATAGCCATGTTTGTGTCCGGCCACAAGATAGAGAACAATATCGGGTCGATGACGCCGGTGCTACTTTTCAGGCTGCTGTCAAAGGTTGTTCGCAATCTTGTCGCGCAGCGAGTCCATCTCCTGTGGGCTTGGTTTCGGCCTGTTCTTGAACATTGAATGGATGGCGCCGGCACCGTCGCCCCCCCTCCTCGGGACGATGTGAACGTGCATGTGTGGTATCTCCTGTCCCGCCTCAGTTCCATTGTGGATCGCGATTGTGGAAGCGTTTGCCTGCGACCCTACCTCCACTGCGCCGGCAACCTTCCACGTGATTTCAAAGACTGCCATCGCGTCCTGCTCGCTCATGTCCTGGACCTTGGCATAATGTGACTTTGGGATTACAAGCGTGTGGCCCGCGGCAAGGGGAAAGGCGTCGAGAAGTGCAATCACCCTTTCATTCTGCATTACTACCCTTGCAGGTATCCTGCCGCCGACGATCTTGCAAAAGATGCAGTTTTCGTCTTGCATGGATGCCCTGCTTTATTTTGGTATATTATCATTGCAGCGCGGGCAGAGTGAATGACAATGTCGCGCCCCCGCTCTCTGTTGTTTTCTCCCGATATCCTGCTGTCGTGGGCCTCTATGATGCTCTTTGAGATGAACAACCCAAGGCCCGTGCCCCTGGTGAATTTTGTGGCAAATTTCATCATCTCTTCGCAATGATCAACCTTGCTCTTGGTGATTTCTGTGATAAACCTCACCGTCACTCCCCGGTTCTGGAGCCGGGCGTACCCTTCTGCCACCATTTTATTTGCCAGAATCACTAAGGGCCCGTTGACATCGATGCACAGGTTGAATGTTTCTTGCACGCGATATAAAACCTGCAGAGACTTCCGTTCGATATCTTTTGCCCACTCCCTTACCTCTGTTTTTTCCTTGTCACAGATTAGTGTCACGGTGTTCGAGGGTAAACGCAGGTATACCCATATAAAATCTGGCTAAAGATTACATATGACATTGGTCAGCTGCCAGGCTGCTGCGCGGGGCTTGGTGTGAGGCGCCCCAGTTTCGCCTTTGAAGCTACGAACTGGCCGACATCTTTGATAAAGGCGACCGAGGCAGTTCCTTTTTTGGCAACAATGCCGATTTTTTCTGGCGCAAAGTTATGCTTTTTCAAGTCTTCGATTACTAGGTCAACGAGATCCTTTGTAGCGACTATCAGGTGGCATCCGTTCACCGACGCTGTCGCGTTTTCAACCAGAAATTCCTTGGTGGCAAATTTTGCGATCTCTTCATTTCTGACAGGGAGCTCGTTTACCAGCAGGTGCGAATTTGCAAGCTCAGCCAGCGAATTTAGCGCAAACACACCCCACGGTCCGACGGGATAGACTGCCGTGATGTGGGCGTTCTTGTCAAATGGAGCGCCAAAGTCAGGGCAATATTTCGCGATTATCTTGCCTAGTGCAAAGTGGGGCTCGCTCAGGTTCTTTACCGCCTCGTCCCTTGCCTTCGTAATGCCGGCGAATGATATGTTGTTTTGCTCGTACTTGATGATATTTTCAGAGTCAATGCGTGCAAGCGTGTAGAGGCTCATGGCAGGCAGGCCGCCAAACTTGTTTGTAACTATAATTTCCATGCCTTCTTCTGTTTGGTCATACCTTGTGGGCAGCTCTTTTGTGGTGGTTGCCATCGCGCTTGTGCCGTAGAACAGCTTACCTATCTTGAGCGAGCTGTAATCCTCCATAGCAAGGTTGTAGCGCGAGGTGAACGCGTCGAGGTTGGACCTTATCCTGTCAAGAATCTCCTCCGACGGCGCGTCATAGACCGGAAACAGTTTGAACGATGACTGGACGCCACAGCCAAGGAGGTTGAGCAATTCAATTGCAGACGTCATTGCAATATTGCTGTGAGCGTCCGCGTCTGGCGCCCTTGTCACGTCTGTGACCTGGGTGGCTGAAGTGACGCCAGGCATGTACCCTACCTTGTCGCCCCTGTGGAGCTCAATGTAGTCGAGCATCCCGAACTGCGCGTCAGGATGCTCTGTCAGAACTGCGGACGCGCAGGACACCGATACCTTAGCGTTGAACGCTTTAAAGAAATTCTGCAGCGATTCCGACAGTAGTGGCGCGTATTCGCCGGCGCCGGTATGTACGCGAAACATCGCCAGCGCCCGCTTGACTTCGACTTCCTTGTCAAGCACCGGGTTTGTCAGGCTGTAGACGCGTCTTGTAAGTTCCGGCATCTTGCCGTCGATGTGGTAGAACGAGTCAAACCATGAAGGAGAAACCTTGATGCTGCTCCGCTTGACATCTGCGAGCGCGCTTTTCATGATATGGCTATCGACTTCGTTAGAGCAGGTCGGAATCCACCGGAGTGGGTCAAATCCGAGTTTCCTGTATTGATCGACATGTTCCCAAAAATTATCAGACAACCACAATCTCTCCTAGCAATCACTATAGTTAATAGATGAATTTACATGATATATAGAAAATACTGCTTAATAAACAACTTCTTTTATCGCCTCATGACCTTCCGAGAATTTCGAGAACTATTATAAGGAGATTCGATCTCCATTCTCACATGAAACTTACGCCGGTTCAGCTTGAAAAGCTTGCAGACGAATTTGAGGCAAAGTCGGCCCAAGATGTATTGAAGTGGGCTCTTGACACTTTTGGCGCAAAGATTGGCCTTGCGTCAAGCTTCGGTGCAGAGGATGTTGTCATTATTGACATGATGACCAAGATTGACAGGAAAAAGACGAAGGTCTTTACGCTTGAAACAGGAAGGCTCAACCAAGAAACTTATGACGTGATGGACGCAATCCGCGCAAGGTACGGTATCCAGATCGAAGCATATTTTCCCGACCAGAAAGAAGTAGAAGAAATGATCAGGTCAAAGGGCATGAACCTGATGTACGAGAGCGTGGAAAACCGCAAGATGTGCTGCGAGATAAGGAAGGTGCACCCTCTAAACCGCGCGCTAGCTACCCTTGACGGCTGGATAACCGGTCTGCGTAGGGACCAGGTGGCGACAAGATCCACTACGAAAAAGATCGAGCTTGACGCAGCGCATGGCGGCATAATAAAATTGAACCCGATAGCAGACTGGGGTTCCGACAGGGTCTGGGACTATATCCACAAAAACAACATCCCATACAACGCACTGCACGACAAGGGATTCCCGAGCATTGGCTGCGAGCCGTGCACAAGGGCGGTGCAGCCAGGCGAGGACCCAAGAGCAGGAAGATGGTGGTGGGAGAATGCAGCTGCTAAAGAGTGTGGTCTTCATTTTGACCCGACGAAAAAGCAACACCAGTGATGCTTGATGGTCGGCTCAATCCCGCTGCCTCATGGTGGCAGGCTCGTAAACAGGTTTTTAGTTTCTGACAAAAAGACCGATGGCATGTTCACCATTTCTGTAAATGGCGATCTGCGGAATGACATAGAAAACATCGCAGACGGCGTCTTTAGCCCGCTTGAGGGGTTCGTGGTCGAGCGGGACTTCCAGAGCATCGTGAAAACCGGCAGGCTGGAAAATGGGCTTGCATGGACGGTACCGATAGTCCTCGATGTTGACGATCCGACGGCGGCGAAGATGAAGGACGCGGGGCAGGTCGCGCTGACAACCGGCAGCGACAGATTCGCGATTCTGCATGTTGAAGAGACGTATTCGTTTAACAAGCTTGCAGCTGCAAAGGCGGTTTACCAGACAGAAGATATCAAGCACCCAGGCGTTGACAAGATGGTCAACATGAAAAACAGGCTAGTCGGCGGCAGGGTTGATGTTGTAAAGCGGATAAAGCAGTCGCCGCTGCGCAAGTATAGAATGATTCCAGCAGAGACTCGAGCGGAAATCTCGCGAAAAGGGTGGAAATCCGTAGTTGGATTCCAGACAAGGAATGTCCCCCACGTCGCCCACGAAATGCTCCAAAAAGCTGCGCTCAACCTCTACGACGGGCTGTTTGTCAACCCTCTGATAGGCAAGAAAAAGCAGGGCGACTTTAAGGACGAGGTGATCCTTGCTGCCTACGTGGCCCTGATCGACAATTACTACCCAAAAGATAGGGCGATGTTCGTGACTCTTCACACAGAGATGCGCTACGCCGGCCCAAAGGAAGCCATCCACCACGCGATAATGAGGAAGAATTTTGGCTGTTCGCACTTTATAGTGGGGCGCGACCACGCGGGGGTTGGCAACTATTATCACCCCTTTGCCGCGCACGAGATATTCAAGGGCTATGCTGACCTTGAAATACATCCGGTGTTCTTTCCCGCGTTCTATTATTGCAAAAAATGCCTGAGCTACGCCAACGAAAGGAATTGTCCCCACGGCCTTGAGTTCAGGGAAGAGCTGAGCGGCACCAAGATGAGGAACATGGTAAGCACGGGCGAGATTCCGCCGGAGCACCTAATGAGGCCCGAGGTAGCAAAAATGATTATCTCATTCAACGAGCCGTTCGTGTAGCAAGTTACTACTCTAATTTTTACAGAACGCTACGCTTAGCTTTGCCTCACAAGCGCAAAAAACAATCAAGAGGCAGGGGTAATCGTAAATCTGCCACTGCTCGTTGTTATTCTTGTGGCGCTTATCGCCATTTCAGCCCTCTCAACACTTCTTGCCTATAGTTGTCCCCATAGCACGCGGGTCTGTCTTGAGCTTGTCACAACGTAAGAACTCAAGGGAGGGGGAACGCCGCCTGACTCCAGAGATGGACAGCGCCACGCTTGGTTACAGACCCCACTCGTTCGCTGTTTACAGGCCGGAAACGCTCCAAATCGCTCGTAACTCCCTTACTGATAGTGGCAGACGCAGGAATAGCCTGCTTTTCTCTGGACCGGAAGAGAAAGGCTGTATGAAATTATTTCAACTGACACAGCTTTATAACGACAATCAGGGAGCTTTTGTCACCTGACGATGATCGCCGGTATTGATTTTGAACTGATACGCATCTTGCTTGCGGCAGGGATGCTTGGAAGCGCCTCCTTTCTCGACATACGCAGGCGCGAAGTCAGCGACATGCTGTGGGTGTTCTTTGGCATTGTAGCACTGGTGGTTTACGCGCTCGAGTTTGCCTGTGGAGGAACCTTCGACCTGCTCACCACGGCAGTCCCCATTTTGATTGCGGCGGGAGTCGCGCTCGGCGTTTACAAATCCGGCCTTTTTGGCGGCGCGGACGCGCTAGCCCTCATCACGCTGGCAGTCATCCTGCCTACCATTAGCGGAGGAATTGCAGAAAAAATACTGCCGATAGGCAGCGCATTTCTGCTGCATCCAATAGTCCCTCTTGTCGTGCTTTCTAACGCGGTCATACTTTCGCTGTCTCTCATAGGCTTCAACCTAGCAAGCAACACGGCGTATGCGTCGAAAAACCCGGGCAAGCTATTTGAGGGGCTCGAGCACGAGTCGATGGGCAGAAAGATTGTCGCAGTCGCGATAGGCTACAAGACTGGCAGCAGGCCGAGCTACGCTTTCCCTATCGAACGGTTTGTGGACGGCAGGCGCCAGTTCAGCTTTGCCCCCAAAACCGCCGAGACTGCAGAATACGAGTCTAGGCTGAACGTGTGGGTTACAAGAGGAACGCCATTTCTCGCATTCATGCTGGCGGGCTTTGTCGCCATGCTTTTTGTTGGAGACATAGCTGCCGTCGTCATGAGGTTGCAGTTCTAGCCGCTGCATGCAATCATGCAGTTACCTACTTAGCAAGTTAAGGGTACATCTTTATATGTATCCTGTTTTGATACAGGCTTGACCACAACTTGGCAGTTATAAACGCTAAGGTCGACGACAGCTTGGTCAAGGAATTTCGCCACGTCATATACGAAAGGCATGGCCTGAAAAAGGGCGATTTCAAGAATGCGCTTGAGGAGGCGATGCTTGACTACATCCGCAAGTATTCTGCTGAAAAGGCAAGTGGCAGCAAGAAAGAAAGCATTGCTCCCGTGCAGTACTAAGGCGCCGGCCCGATATCCAGCTTTTGTACTACGTTTCTTCCTCTTGTACTAGGTTTCTTCCTCTTCTTCGTCTTCTATTGTATCTTCGATTGTTTTTGCCGGTGCTTCCTCTGTCACGTCTTCGGTTGTCTCCAGCTCTTCAACAAGTGGCTCATTTTCTTCAGGATCCTTCGGCTTCTTTAGCATGTAGAGGCCGCTCCCTACGGCTACAATTCCTCCGAGCACGACATATCCTGCCCATGAAGGAAGTCCGACAAACGCGCCGCCAATCACCGGTATTGCCGGAAGGACAGCGATTGACTCGTCGGCTTCGAAAACTTTGCTATCCCGCGACGGTTGGTATCCATCCTTGTACCCGGTGACCATGATCGTAAGAAGGTCGGACTCACCTGTCTTTATCGGTGTATAGACAAAAGATGCGGTACCACTTGAATCAGTGGTTAATGTTGACACCAGCATCAAGCCCTGCGGCCCTGTATCTTCCACTTGCACCTCAACATCAGGAATTGGCATCCCGTTAGCATCAACCACGGACACTTGCATGGAAGCAGGCTGGTTGTACGCCAGTTTGGTCATTCCATTATCTACCAAAACGGCCCTCATTTCTTTCTGAAACAACCCAACCACCACTTCTTTTGATATTCTAGTTGGCTTGAAGCCATCTTTTAGTACCGTCGCATCTACAGTGAATGTTCCAGGACTGTCCGATAACACCTGAGTGGTAGATGTGTAGGAATTGCCAACAGACTTGAAATTTGTTGCGTCGCCCACTAGTTGTAGGGTTGAAGACGTACCCCATTCTATGCTTGCCCCTTGTATCGGTGTTGATACTGTCATCTCTGTGGGAACCGACGAGGAGAATTTGCTTGGGCCTATGAATGATGCTGGCAGTTCTACCAGTATCGGTGTCAATATAGCTGATGATGACTGCAGGCCATCGGCTGTGCCATATATTGTGAAGTTGTCTGCCCTTCCAAATGTCGCGACGCTAAAGCTGGCAAATGATTTGCCTTTAGGTATAGTCACCACAGAAGCGGGAAGAACACCAGAAGGAGATGATGAAGAGAGTTTGATCACAAAATCGTCTGGTGCAAGGACCGGATTCCCGGAGACATCCCTAAGTTGAACGATACCGATAGGATGAGCCTGGCTAAACGCTACTGTGCTGTTAAAGGCGAGCAATATTTTGCTAGTAGTGCCGGTATGGAAGAGGAGATGCATAGCTGAGGTTTTCTCCAGACTCGAATCTGCATTCACTCCTACTGGAACCGCACCTATTTCTTCAATTTTATTTTCTTCCACCATGTTACCGGTCTTTAGAGAGTCAGAATTGACGCGTAGGCTCGCAAAACTTGTTCCAGGATTGATTTCAGTCAGCTCGTTTACTGGTTTTATCAGATACTTTACCCCTTGCTCAGAATTTGAAGGCCTTCCTGCTGGATCAAGCGTGAGAAGAAAAAGATCCGTATACCCGGAGCGATCAAACAGTACTCTGTACTTTCCATCTGATGCAACGCCGGCAGGTGAAAAGATCTTTGTCTGTGTCGGATTCAAGCCTCCTGTGATTGAGATCGCGTTTGAGGCAACAGCAACGTTTGCTAATGACGCTGAAAATTCGACAGAATCAGCTTGGCGTCCGCTAGATATCGTAGCAGTTCCATATGAACTACCAGAAGCAATTGAGCCTGGGTTGACGACCTTTGCAGCTAGATTATCACCTGATACTATGTTTAGGTTGCCCTGGCTCTGGCTAAAGATCGATACAGACTCTATTGGATAGAGCTCGCCATCTACTAGATCATCGATTGCCATATGATCTTCATCATTGATCTCACCGTCATTGTTAGTGTCTTGGTCACATGGGAACTCGCCATCAAAGTCTAAATCATCACAGTCTCTTTCTATTGCATTTAACTGATAGACAACTATTGATTCTGCCTCGCTTGGCATATTTCCAACAGTGAATACCTTGAGCGCTTTATCAACCGCCTTTGGGTGTGATGTGTCAAGGGAGTCTTCGAGCACTTCAAATGATGCTGTGCTTGCGCCAAGACCAGATGCTGACGCACCTACTGTAACCATCTGGCTATTGTAAAAGTTCATGTATTGCCTTGTGTAAAACCCGAATTCGCCCTTCTTTATGATTGCAGGTGTGTCGCTGATGCCGGTGAGCTGGTATGCGCTTGAAAAGAGATCGAGCTCAGTGTCTTGCGCCGCAAGGGTAGGCTGCCCTGCGGCATCGACAACCCCAACAAAGATGTCGATCGTATGTTCATTCAGGCCCACTTTATCAGGAAAGACATTAACCTTTAGCGAAACGGGGAGCGTCTGGGAGATTTGGATATTGATTACCGTGTTCAAGAGCTTGCCTGCATCACCGCTCTGGGCTGCAGCTTTGATAAAGGCGTTGCCCGATTTTTCAAGTGTTTTTATTGTACCAATCGCGTAGTAGCTCCCTTTCTTTATCACAAGGGCATCAGATCCCAGCTGCATGAGTGAGTGTTCGTAATTGAATTTGACCGTAATGTCTTGGGGTGCCTGTAGAATACTGCCATTGTTCTCGAGGAACACCGAGAATGGCATTTCTGAAAGCACCTGCATCTTGTCGGATGCCGGATTGATAACAAGGTCTACATCCTCCGCGGGGTTTGTTGTGTCGACTACTCTGAAGGTTCTGCTGGCCTGCTGGTTGCCATACTGCGCAGATATTTCTGTCTCTCCTGCCAAATCGCCTACCTCTATTTCAAACTGGGCATAGTCACTGCCTGAAGGAATTACCACTCTCGAAGGCACGAATGCGATTGAAGCGTCACTTGAGAGCAGCTCGACTCCCAGATTGCTTGGTGCAAGGACCGGCTCACCAGTGCTGTTTGACACTAGTCTCACGTAGGCAATTGGATATTTCGCTGCGCCTGTCTCGACTATAGACGGGGTGAGGCTCAAATCCAGGCGAAAGTCAGCGCCAAGCGCCATCGCTGGCAGCGAGTGTGACTGGACAAAAATGATGAATGATAATACTGCAAAGCAGACCAATGTACAAATCAATCTAACTATCTTTCTCAAACTCTTCTACCCGTATCTCCCCTAGATCGTGTTCACTTGCCTATTGTAGCTTAGTCTGTAGGTGAGCTATACAGACACGATAACATTAACAAAACACGCAAAAGTAGATGAAGATCGAAGGCGGACCCAGACCATACTTGTGCAGATCACGAGAAATCAGCCAGAAACTGGTCGGTTATGTTGTGAGCAGTGGCACTTTTTCGTTGTGGTAATTCTCAGTTATGAGTTCGCTCATGCGTGAATAGCAGGCGAGGAATTCTCTTCCCTTTTCTGTCGTCCTGTACACGAACGTGCCCTCTGCAACAGCCTGAGCGATCAATCCCTTGCCCAATAGCTGGTTCAGGTAGTGGAGTATCTGCTCGTAGCTCAGGTTTGCCCTGTACATGATGTGCGTCTTCTTTATCCCCGCTGTGGAGAGGGACAGGACATCTGCCATTATCTCGATCTTGCCCCTGTTGTTCTTGCGTTCAGACATAGGGTTGTCAAAGTCTTCCAAGTTATATTAGGGGGAGGGCGGAACCGGTACGTGGAACGACCGTTCCCGTTGGACGTCAGAAGTCTTTCTTGCGCACGCATGCTTCCGCATGGCGCTTCGGGATAATTGAAAAAGTATCTATTGGTCGTCTTCGTCGTTGCTGCCCTTGTCAGGGCCATTGTTGCCTTCGTTGCCGTTACCTTTACCGCTTCCGCTGCCACTACTATCTGAGTTCTCGCCGCTGTTTGGGGCCGAGATATTGGCATCATTGTCGTCTTCATCCTCTATCAGACGCTTCGCGTCGTTGATTGCGGAGAGCGCCGCCCCCAGATTGTTCCTTGCCGAATCTAGGTCCTGCGCTTCTATGCTTGCCCTAACGTTTGCAATGAGAGAAAGGGCTTCCTGCACTTCCGCCTTTGCCTCTGCGTCAGAACCGGTTTGGTTGAGCAATTCAAGTGCCTTCTTTTCGTACCTCGCCGCAGTTTCGGTCAGCTTTCTAGCCCCCTCTTCATCTGCCTGGCTTGTGCTGTTTTTCTCCGAAGCAAGCTTTTCTTCCTCGTCCCTTTCGTCATAAAGGTCGGCCCTGATTTCCTCCAGGATCGCGTATACTCGCTCCAGGTTCCGCCCTGCGCCTTCACAGTTGTTCCCATCTATCATCCTCCCCGCGTTTGACAAGAGCAGCGCTATGGCTTCAAATTTGTCCTCTTTGTGCACCTGATTCTTTTCGGCCAGCTCCTGAGGCCTATAGTAATATTTCTGCAGCATGTTGCACGTTCCAACTATGTCCGAATTGCTGTTGCTTGCAGTCTGCTCGAACCTCGCCACGTTCTCGTCCGAGCGCATCTAGGACATATCGAAAGTCCCTGAAGGCAAATATCATGTGCTTCTTTGCCTCAGCGCCATCTCCAAACTCGATTGCCTGAAGCGCCAAGGATGCTTCCGAGACTTGGCCGTATTCTTGGGCAACCGCCTCAGGCAGGATGTAGCCACCTGCGACCAGCTCTTTTACCTGAGCGTTGACCGTGTCCTGCGCCTGCAGCACCACGTTCTTTGGCATGCGAAGCTCCATCTTGCTTTCGGCGTCTTCCTGGCTGCTGTCAGATATCGTAAAAGTTGAAGCCGCGTTTAGTTATGCATAGAAGGCCACCACTCAGATTTCACCAAAGCCACATTCGTCAAGCCGGACAGGCTTTCAACGAAATGAATTGTCTGCCGCTGGGAGCATGTTCTGGGTAGCGTAATCCCTTCCTGGCCCTGTCACCTTTACGAGGACGGCATAGCCATGGGGCGTATCTACGGGTACGGCCCCAATGATTATCGCCTTTTCGTCAAGGGCATAGATGTCGTTGTTAGTGGTCATGGTGAAGGAATCTGCAAATGCCGGCAGTTGCAGGACAAGGATTAGCAGCGACAATAGCGCAATTAGCGCTTTCTTATTTAACAATCAACCGGCAGCGGAATACAACCGTTACTACCATCCATTACTTTCGGCAGGCATTATATCAGGAGTGCTTGGAACAACCATACCAACTGTTTTGAGCCGAAAAATCGCCGGCATTCGGCGGGTGTTGCAGCAAACTGACATGAAAGGAATGCTGTGCCCGGCTAGCAGGACACAGGTGAACAACGTCAAGAGCGGCATGAGGTGTGAAGGCAGGCACTTGCCCGAGATTGTGAAGCGCAAGGGGAGGTAGTGCGCGTGGAGGACTGTATTGGACACCGCGGCCGAGTCGTATATATTACTAAAGCGGACTCGTTTGTCCCATGCGCTTGCTATTTGTGTTATTCGCGGTTCCGATATTGTTCTCGCCTGCCCTTGCCCTAGCGCAGGAGCAGCACTACCAGGTGGCCAAGTCTGACAGGAGCGAGACCTTTGTGCTCCCCTACGCTGCTTCAAATCGGGACGACAGCAACCCCCTCGTCTACACCTTTGAGGAGCCCAAGCAGCCAAACTGGATACTGAGTATAGTTAACAACCAATCGTACGTCCCAAGCAACGACTCCAAGACGATCATAAGGATACAAGAGCCGGCGCCAAGCGAAAAATACATTGAAATCGCGATGTTTGGGGGCGAGGCAAGAACCTACTGGGTCGCGGTGAACACGCCCGATGCAGGGTACGCCCAGATTTGGGTCAAGGAGGAAGACGGCTGGTCAACCGAGAACCCGATAGCTGTGAGCCATGATTCAACTCAGGGTCTTACGGTCACCGACGGCAAGAGGGTCGTCATTGACAGACTAGACCTCACGGGTTTTGCTGTGGGCTCGATCGCGGTGTACGGCAACGACGATGAAAAGACGACTGCCAATGCCAATGCAGGCGATATCTCATTTGAAATAATCTACGGGAGCTTTGCGCAGTCATCCCTTTATTACGTGCCGCTTGGCGTGATGCTCGGTGTAGGCAGCCTGATCATAGGCCTGCTGATATTCAAGAAGAGGAAGCCCGAGTAGAATAGTACCTGCACGTCTTTCTCAGGTCGCACGCCTTGCAGTTTGGCCTGACTGGCAGGCAGATGTTTTGGCCATACATTACAAATGTGTCGTTCACCCTTGTCCACAGCCTCCTGTCGACAAAGCTACTCAGCTCCATCTCCGTCTGCTCGGGCGTCTTCGTGCTGACGAGCCCCAGCCTGTTTGATATTCGGTGCACGTGCACGTCTACAGGTATCGCCGGCTTGTCAAACGCGTAGACAAGCACGCAGTTGGCCGTCTTCCTGCCCACTCCGGGCAGCTCCAGCAGGCTGTCGATGTCAGAGGGCACCTGCCCGCCAAATTTGCTGACCAGCATTTGCGAGACCCGCTTGATGCGCTCAGCCTTGACATTGTAAAATCCGATGCTGTGGATTATCTTTTTTATCTCGTCAATGTCTGCCGCCGCCAGATCTTGCGGAGTCTTGAACCTTGCAAACAGCTTGTTCACAACCTGGGTGGTGTTTTCGTCCCTTGTCCGGGCAGACAATATTGTACCTATCAGTATCTTGAACGGGTCGCCCTGCTCTTCCATCTGGAGGCCGCGGAGCGCAGTGAGCCGGGGCGGCTTTTCCCGGTTGAGCGCCTGCTCCATCTTTTTTATTATGATGCCCATGGAGCGCTTTGCTGATGCCAACTGCAAGACAGTGCGTGCAGAGCATATAATTGCGTAATGGTTCTTATACTCTTTGAGGAAATCATATCTGGATTGGAACTTTCAAGGGACGAGGAAGAAGCTCTTGCCGGCAAGCCCGGCGATGCGCTTGCTTCTGCGTACAGGATTCTTGTCGCGATAGGCGAGGCCACTGGGGCAAAAAAGCTCGTCCCGGTAAAGTGGGCCCATGTTTCCGGCGTCAACTACAACACCATTGGCGACGCCGGCGTTCAGTTCCTTGACAAGTTCAGCCGCACAGCCAAGGTCGTCGTAAGGACGACATTAAACCCGATGGGCTACGACAAGAATCATCCTGAAGGCATTCCCGAAAAGTTTCAGGGAAAACAGACGAGTATTGTGAAGTCGTATGAGAGAATGGGCGTAACGCCGTCGTTTACCTGCACACCGTACGAAGTTTTCGACATTCCGCGAAAAGGAACGGCCGTCAGCTTTGCTGAAAGCAACGCGGCAGTGTATTCAAATTCGCTTTTAGGCCTTATGACAAACAAGGAAAGCTCGCTGTCCGCACTCGCAAGCTCTGTGACGGGCAAGGCGCCGCTCTCCGAGCTGAGGCTCGATGAAGGAAGGAACCCGAAGGTGAACATCGAGGCCAATTTCAAATTCGGAAGCGAGCTCGACTACGGACTCATGGGCTACTTCGCAGGCAAGGCAGTCAAGGACAGCTCGGTTGCCCTTAGCGGCATATTCAAGCCGTCGACGATTGAGGCAAAGGCGCTGTCCGCAGGCATTGGAACATCGGGCTCCTGCGGCATGTTTACGCTTGGCAAGGCCAAGGAGAAAATTTCGTTTGACAAAAAAGAAGCGAAAGCTGTGATGGACGAGCTGAATACCGCGGAAGACGGAGACATCATTACGCTTGGAAGCCCCCAGCTCGGCATGAACGAGCTTGATCTATTGGCCAGGCTTACGGAAGGCAAAAAATTCAACAAGCGCTGCATGATATTCTGCTCAAGGGCAATACACAACCAGGCGGCAAAGGTGGGCCTGACAGGCAGGCTCGAAAGGTCGGGCGCGGAATTCATGTGCGACTCATGCACCTGCCTTACTCCTTACGTTATAAAGGAAAAATACGACTCAGTGGTGTCAAACAGCGTCAAGGGCGCGTATTACCTGAACAATTCCAACAAGGTCATGGTCGCGCTCAAGGACATCAAGACTATAGCAAAGGAGTACACTGAATGATAATCAGCAACTGCAAGAAAATTGTCGGCGGGTCGGGCGAAGGTCAGGCTCTTGTTACCGCGCAGCCAATCAACTTTCTTGCAATGATCGACGCCACGACAGGCAGGATAACCGACCCGAAGCATGAGCTGTACAATAAATCGCTCAAGGGAGTAGTGCTCGTGTTTCCGTATGCAATAGGGAGCAGCGTCGGCGCTTACGTGTTTTATTCAATGAGAGAATACGGCACTGCGCCAAGCGCAGTAGTGTGCGCTAGGGCGGACATCACCACCGCGTCTGGCTGCGCTATAGCCAACATACCCGTCGTTGACCTGCCAAAAGGCGCGCAGGGGATAAAGCATGGTGCGGTTGCAAGGGTCGAGGCCGACGCGGGCAGGATCACAGTAAAGGTTTAATTTCAAAAAATGCAACAATATGGCATTCGGTGCATGGCGTTAAGACGGGCGAACCGACCGCGACATGCGGAATGACGACCAAAGTCCATGCACCGAAACTAAACTTCTGATGTCCTGGTTTCTGTCTGCAGACCTCAGATCCTGTCGAACGGTGCAAGGTACTCCACGCCTTTTGGCGTCGTGTGGTTGTACCTTTTGCCCTGCTGGATGTCATTTACCACCAGACCGTATTCCATCATCTGCGACAGGTAAGCTGTCGCCTGCGAGTGACTTAGGCAGGCATAAAACATTGTCTTTGAGATGCCGGGTCCAGAACCGATCGCCGTCTACAGCACATTCCTCATTATCTCTTCCCTTTGTCGGTTGCGCAAAATCCAGTTCTCTACCTAAATTGCATCTGATGCCAGCTTAAAAGCAATTTGCTGTAATCTATAACTTTACAGTACTTCGACTATCTTTTTCCGCGATGTCAGGCCTGAAACTATCCTGACCCGATCTTCACTGACTCCGAAATGCGCCGCCAGCTTTTTCACCAGCTCCCTGTTTGCTTTACCGCGCTCTGGCTGCGACTTGATCGATATGGCTATTTCGTCTCCGCTGAGCATTAGCCGCCCGTCAGAGCTGAACCTGACTGAAACCGAATACCGCATCTGTTCTGGTTGGAAATGCGTGCTTGAAAACCTTTTATTATCGAAAGTGTG
This sequence comes from Nitrososphaera sp., assembly GCA_023250885.1. Lineage (GTDB taxonomy): Archaea > Thermoproteota > Nitrososphaeria > Nitrososphaerales > Nitrososphaeraceae > Nitrososphaera. The sequence continues at coordinate 40,460 of JAHEZV010000001.1, forward strand.
ATAGCATCATGATTGGCAAGCTTTTGTCCTGAATGTGGAGGAGAGCTGAAATTTGACCTTGCTAGCAAAAACTTTATCTGCAAAAGCTGCGGCCTCTTTGCTTCCCGTGAAAAGATAGACGAGCTGCGCGACAAGGCTGAAATTACCAGAGAGGATCCGAGAAGAAAGCACCACGACGACTACCTTGACTGGTGGCAATCGTCAAAGAAGGACAAGCAGCAAAAGTAGCTCATGTTTCAGCGGCTGCAGCGTCCGAAATGCCCGTTTTCAACGACACCAACTGTTCTTCTTTTATCGTTTTCAAGACTGTCGTCGATTCTGCTTCAGTTATCTGCGGGAGCCTTCGTATCTTGTTCGTCACGATGTCCCTCATTTTGTCAAGGTTTCTTGCGCGTATTTTCAGGAGCAGGTCGAACCGGCCGTGCCTTTCATGTATCTCCAGTATCTCGTCAAATTTGGACAAGCGGGCTGCCACTTCGTCGGCCGAGCCCTCCTTGATGTTTATGCCAATGAAGGCAAGGTGGTTGTAGTCCAAGAGCCTGCTGTCCGTCGAGATGGTGAACTTGCGGATGATTCCGGCTGCCTCCAGCCTGCGGACCCGACGTGCACAGTAGCGCCTGAACTTTCAAGCTCTTCCGCTATCTCTACAAACAGCCGGGACGCGTCACGGATCAGTATGCCAATTATCCTGAGGTTGATTTCGTCCAGCGGGTCGGACGGAAAGCGCACGATAAGAATACGAGCTTTTGATCTAGTAACGGTTCGTGCTCGAATGGTTAATAACCCTTATAGTGTGCTAGCGAAAATGTGCTTTGCAGCAAGTGCCAGAAGGCAGAGAGCGCGTACCACAGGGCGTACTCTGGCGAGTATTTGTGCAAAAAGTGCTTCATGCGCTCTATGGAGGACAAGGCTGCAAAGACTATTTCAAAGTATTCGATGATCGGGTACAGCGACAGGGTTGCTGTCGGGGTTTCTGGCGGCAAGGACAGCTTGTCGCTGTTGTATGTGCTAAAGATACTTTTTGAGCAGCACCCAAACAATGGCAACGAACTCATCGCAATCACTATTGATGAAGGCATCAAGGGCTACCGCGACGAGTCGCTGCAGATAGTGAAGGACTTTTGCGCTCAGTTGGGCGTGGAGAGCAGGGTGCTCAGCTACAAGTTCCTTTTTGGTGTCGACATGGACGAGGCCATGGTGCTGAGGCCGTCTGAAAAAAAAATGTCGTCCTGCTCGATGTGTGGTACGTTCCGCCGGCGCGCAATCGACATTGCCGCGGAAACTGTGGATGCTAACGTTATCGCGACCGCGCACAATATGGACGACCAGCTGCAGACGTTCATGATCAATTTGCTTGCCGGTGACGTGGAACGCATAGGATGGATCTACCCCGAGCCGGTGCAGTACGCAAGCGGCATGAAAAAGATAAAACCGTTTATTGAAATTTATGAATACGAGATCGCGTTCTACGCGCTCCAGCGCGAAATCCCCTTCCAGTCAGAGGAATGCCCCTACATGAACGAAAGCATACGCACAGACCTGCGCGAGTTTTTCAACAGGCTGGAAAAGGACCATCCCGGCATAAAGCACAACGCCTACAACTCTATGATGAAGATATCAAAGACATTGCACAGCGCTCCAAGCACCGAAGGCAGAAAGTGCTCGGTATGTGGCCGCGACTCGACGGGAGACGTCTGCTCTGTCTGCAAGAATGTCAGAGTGCTGACATCCAACAAGCAAATATAGCCACACTGCAAAATACTGTGCGGAGGCAGGGAGGATCGGGGTGCCAGCCGTACCCCACACTGGAAATCGGCTTTATGCCAGGATCAGTAACGGCCGGGTAAATCCGCTGGCAGGAGGTACCCGCTTGCCTTGCTGAAATGAAATCACGCCGTGTCGGATGGTTATGAGTGGCGAACTGCGCGAAGGCGCGGTCTCGACTGCGCATCGTCGAAATGGGCGAGGTCCGGGAGGGAGCAACCCTAAGGCGGCGTAACCATGCTAGCACGTCTACGTGGTGGATCTTGCGGGGCTTGAAATGGGGCCTTTTGCCAACGGTGGTACCGGCAGGCCTGCCTCCACTCTTTTATAGCATGATTTAAATTGAATTTGGCAAGTCTTTCTCGTATTGCCTATCGATCCTAACTTTCAGGCAAACAGGGTTGCCACAACAGTTGAGAACCTCAAGGCATGGAATAATGCATCAAGCAGCCCTGGGATTAATGGCACCGACATTGCCGTCGACTATGGCTTGTGCATCGGCGACGCAGCATGTATCGAAGTGTGCCCTGTCAACGTGTTTGACTGGCAGGGCGCTGGCGCGGACAGGAAGGCGCTGCCGTCAAGCAAGCGGGACTACATCTACTCCCTTGGGTGCAAAGCAGTCTGCCCGAAATTCGTGATAAGGGTGAACAAGCCATGACTATCAAGATAGACGAAAAAAGGATGTTTGAAGTGATAGAGCAGCGAAGGCCAAGATCTGTCGCGCTCAACGGGCCTGAAGGCCTGATTCCAAAGTTGCAGGACGCAGCCGACCACGTCACTGAAAAGTTTGGAATCGAGGCGTACGTCATTGGCGACACGTGCTGGGGCTCGTGCGATCTCAACACCCATGCTGCAGACATGCTTGGTGCAGACATCCTGTTCAACATCGGCCACACAATCGCGATGGAGACCTTTGGCGACAAGGTCGTGATGATCGGCGCTTTTGACGACATCAGCTTTGATTCAGTCGCGAAAAAGTGCGCAAAGGAACTGCAGGGCAATTACAGGACGATATCGCTCCTTACGGACAGCCAACACATTCACCTGATCGAAAGCGTGAAAAAGATATTCGAGGACTATGGCTACAGCGTCATCATTGGAAAGGGCAAGGGCCAGCTCCGCGACGCGCAGGTGTTTGGCTGCGAGTTCTATCCTGCATACAACGTGCAAAAGCAGGTTGACGCTTACATCTTTTTGGGGCAGAGCATGTTCCACTCTGCAAGCGTGGCGATGTCGACTGAAAAGCCGACGTTCATGCTCGATCCGTATTTTGAGGAATACTCGCAGGTAAACGAGTTTGCACAGGGCATGCAAAAGCGTGCAATACTTTCAATCTACAAGGCGCTTGACGCAGAAAAAATCGGAATTATCATCGGTCTCAAGGAGGGCCAGTTTGCTCATGTGCGCGCGCTGGAGCTCAAGAAAGAACTTGAGAAGCTTGGCAAGAAGGTGCAGATGATTGCGCTGACAGAGATCACGGACGACCGCATGCAGAACTTCAAGCGCATCGACGCCTTTGTGCAGGTCGCCTGCCCCAGGATTGCAACCGACAACCACTTCAAAAAGCCAGTGCTATCTGTTCCACAGGCCCTGGCGCTTCTCAAGCTTCTGAGAAGGGAGCCGATAGACGACTTCCTCAAGCTCCAGCACTGGCTTTAGCGCTAATAGCTTGCAGTTTTTGGAGTTTATCAGAATTTTATGCAATTGTCGATAATTTTAATAACAAATATTGAAAACATATTCTATTATCGGCAAGATATCCAGTTAATAAATTCACTTATTCAACATTTTATTTGGAACTTTTATAACATCAGTCTGTCCAAGATTATACAAATTTTGACAAATCTTGGGTTTTACAAATAAAATATTTGTATAAATCTTAAATAGATATTATGTGTACTAAACGTCGGTAAAGTGACTAACTAACGCACGCACGCTAGTCGGTTATCAACCGGGTGAAATAAAAAATGACTTGTAAAGGTATATGCATCCGTCACAAGGCTCAAAAGCCAGTCGGCTCCGGCCGGTACGCAAGCGGACAGAAGAGATGCCAGATATGTGAAATATTCATAAAGTGGGATGGACTCTGGTGCCCGTGCTGCGGCTACCGGTTGCGGACAAAGCCGAGGAACCTGAAGTACAAGGCGAAGCTCAGGGCAAGGACAAAGAAGCAGGAACTAAACGTCGCCAAGCCCATCACTGTTCGCGTAAGATAAGCCAATGGATAATGAGCCTGATGCAAAGGAAGGGAAGGTCGTCAGCTCTAGCACTGGGAGAAATTTTTTACTCCGGACAATCTTTTTTCAGAACGGCTGCTTTTTCATAATAACCGAAGGCGAACAGCGCATAGGAGCGATTTCCGTCGCCATCAGCACGTCAAACAAGGTCAACGTGGCCAAGGTCATACCGAGCAAGTACGATTCAATCTTTATCAATACTGTCGCGGAGAAGGTATCGTCCATGATTAACGGTATCTGCCTGGTCTCGCTCCACAGCAAGACCCAGCTCCAACTTGACGACATGAAAGCAATTATGGGAGAGGTACTGAGTACCGTTGGTAGCAAAAAGCATGAAGGGCAATGACGTTGATTTTCGCAGCTTTCTGTCCCTGCTAGAGAGCGAGGAAGAGCTTGTGCGCGTCAAGCAGGATGTCAGCGCTGAATTTGAGCTGGCTGCAGTCACGGCAAAGCTGGACAGCAAACAGGCCGTGCTCTTTGAGAAGGTGCGAGGAGGCAAGATCGGAGTCGCCTGCAACGTCGTCGGCACACCAAAGAAATTCTACCTAGCCATTGCAGGTTCGCGCAAGGTAGGCCAGTCAGACATCAAGAAAGCAATCCACGCCCGCATCGCTGAAGCGCTTTCAAGACTAGCCGAGCCGGCAAAGGCACACGGCGGCGCGCCATTTGAAAAGAACTCATCAAGAAACCTTCACGATCTCCCGATAGTGACGCATTTTGAAAAGGATGCAGGTCCTTTCGTCACTTCTTCTGTCGTTTTTGCAAAGGATCAGGAAAAGGGGAACCAGAACCAGTCGACCCATAGGCTGTTGCGCCTTGACGACCGACACATGGCAATCAGGATGGTTGAGGGCAGACATCTCCACAAGTGCTTCACCTATGCCCGCGACCACGGCGAAGACCTGAAAGTCACAATAGCTATAGGTGTGCACCCGGCAGTGAGTATTGCCGCGGCATACCAGGCGGCGTACGGCGTTGACGAAATGCTGATAGCCAATTCGCTGCTTGATGGCAAGCTCTCGCTTACCAAGGCAAGCTATTCGCAATTGTACGTGCCAAGCCACGCCGAGATCTTGCTTGAAGGCAGGATCCTGAAGGACAGGACGCAGGAAGAATGGATGGTCGAGATGCTCCGCACCTACGACCTTAAGCGCAAGCAGCCCGTATTTGAGCTCGAAAGAATATGGTTCCGCGACAATGCCATTTATCACGATATCCTGCCCGGCTACGCGGAGCACCGGCTGCTCATGGGCCTGCCGATCGAGGCGAAGATGTTTGATTACATAAAGAACGTCGTGCCCACCACGCAGGCTGTGCACCTGACCGATGGCGGCAGCAACTGGCTTGTTGCGGTGATACAAATCGAAAAGCGCCTCGAGGGCGAGCCCAAGAACGCGCTCATGGCTGCGTTTTCTGCCCACCCCTCACTCAAGATGGCGACCGTTGTAGACGACGATATCGACCCGACAGATCCGGTTGCAGTTGAGTACGCGATTGCCACTAGATGCCAGGCAGACAAGGACTTCATCATAATGCCAAACGCAAAGGGTTCAAGCCTCGACCCGTCAAGCGATCAGGTAAACCTGCTTACGACAAAGGTCGGCATTGACGCGACCGCGTCGCTGCTGAAGGCCAAAGAAAGATTCGAGATCGCAAGAATCCCCGGCGAGGAAAAAACAAAGCTTTCCGACTACCTTTAGCGACAACTGGACAAGGGATTAAATAGCCTCTAATGGTAAGGCAATAGAAGCAATGAAGCCCAACAATTTTGCTATGAAGGACTGGCATCTTGAACATGTTGAAAAAGTCATTGTCCGTTTTGTCAAGGGCATTTCTCCTGACGCTTCTTCTTTTGAGAAACGAAATTACAAAAAATACAGCACGGTTTCGAGCTGCGCCAAGCAAATTGAATACGACATCAAGCATGGGGTCACGATGGACGAAGTCCTCAACGTCGTCCGCAGGATAAGGCACGAGAAGCAATTCAAGGAGCTGCAAAAGAGCCCCGAATCGCTCCAGCGGCTCGACGAGCTTGAAAGGCAGATCTCGGCGCCAAAAAAAGTGGCAACCACGTGGTACTAGATGTCTGAGTATCGCTTTACTGACGGCAACCTGATTATCCTGTACGCGGTGCACAAGGGCAAGTCGGCCGACGGCGGGCTTCCTTATTATATTATAGAGCGCGTGAAGGTCGGCCTTGAAACGTACGGCATGGTCATGCGTTCAAAGGCGGATCATCACAAGACTATGGTCATTATTGTAGGCGAGCCGGGGCCGTCGGAAAAAGTAAAGAAGGCGCTTGTGCAGGGCGGAGTCAAGCAGGACATTATAGCAATCGACACCGACTCGCAGAACATGGCACGGACTATCGACAGGATAGCGGGCATGATAAAGAGCAAGCCCAACCCGCCTTACGTCTACTTCATCGGCTCGGTGTGGCTGCATGACATCTTCGATTCTACTGTCTTGTCAAAGCTAAAAGGCTTCAAGATACGGTTCTACGGCGCGCTCGATCACCGGCCTGTGGATGAGGTAGAGAGGGAAAAGGCGCTTGACGTTCCCAAGAAGGGCATGGAATACTACAAGCAGCGGGCCAAGAATAAAGCCGTTGACTTATTGCTCAACGTAATATTCCCGGACTAAGTTTTAATATCCTTGGCAATGTCGGCTACAGTAAGCGGTCATCGTCTAGTTTGGTCCAGGACACTGGCCTTCCATGCACGCATGCGCGGGGTTAGCCCGTAACCCGGGTTCAAATCCCGGTGACCGCATCTTTCTCTTCCTATGGCAATGTATCAGAAAAATCCTTCGTCACTTGCGTGGTTCCTGACTCTATCGTTGCGCTGCCTGTGACGCGCCACTTTATGTCAGAGATGTTGTTCTGGATCTTGTTGAATATCTGGGCTTTTGCATCAGAGTTGTCTATCGTAACCGCGCTGTCTGTCACAGACACGCGTGTGCCACTAAAGAGTACAGGTCTTCCGTTGAGCGGGATGTCTTCGTATGATAGCGTATAGGTGCCAAGGTTGACACCATCTGCCATTAGCTCATAGTTCACTTGCGATGTAGTTAGTGTGATAGGGTTATTGTTGATGATCATGAACGTCAGAATCAGGTTGAGCGACTGCGCGCCCTGGCTGCTGTCAGGTTGAAGCTCAACCTTGTCCAGTTCGGTACCGACCTTGTCCAGATCAATGGGGGTGTACACGATAAGCGGGTAGAAAATAATGGCAAGAGCGACTGCCGCGATTGCGCCAATGAGCACTACCCTTCTTGGACCTATTATCAAGCGATCCTAGCTGACCCGCAGAGCTGATTAAAAGCTTTCTGTGAGGACAGCATCGATAATATATCGCGCAAATGTGAAAATGACGATGGCTCTTGCCGACAGCCTTGTCACGTGGGTGCACCTGATATGCTCCTCGATATGGGTCGGTGGATCGATCTTTATCGGAGTCGTCCTAGTTCCGGTGCTAAAGTCGTACACAAAGACGCTTGAAGAGCTGGTAGCGCTCATGGTCAAGGTCGGGCGGCGCTTCAACAAGATAACGGTGCCGGCGTTTGGCATCCTGATAGCAACCGGCATCTACAATTCGCGCGGGTTCATAGGCGATCCCGGCTCGCTGCTCGATACGACCTACGGCATGATCCTGCTGACAAAAATCATCCTTGTAATTGCCACCGTGGGTACGTACGTCGTGCATGTCAGGCTGCTGAACGCAGACATGGAGCGCAAGATAATGTCAGGCCAAAGCGGCAACGTCTACGTCCAGTCGATAAGGACTAAGATAATCGTTCTTGGCGAGATAATCGTTGTCCTGTCAATTGCCATTTTGCTGCTTGCAGCGCTGCTTGATGGCGGCGTCTAGCCCTCTATCGTAACGACGTATGCCTTGCCCTGCTGCACTATGCTGTATTTGCATCCGACCAGCTGGCTTGCAACCTGCAGGTTTGTGCGGAGGTGCTCTGTCACTCTGGCAGTCCTGTATTTCGATCTGCCTTTCGCAAGAGCAAACGGGAGGACAAGCATGTCTGCAAGGAACGGGTCCACCGGAGCCAGTGCAAGCGTGCTTTCAAGATAACGATCGGCGGCTTCGGCTCCCACCGCCTCGGCGCGCTTGCCTACCTCACCTATCGAGTCGCCCCCGACGTACGGCCCAAAGTCAGACGCCGAGTAGATCAGGATCGACGAGCCCGGCGAATTTGATGTTTCGATTGAGGCAGTGTAATTGCTGCAGCGGATTCCATTTTTCTCCAGCGCAATCATGGCAGATGATATCTGCCGCTCTGCGACATGCCGGGCCAGCTGGCCGCACACGCTTGTGATCCTGGGCGCTACGTCCCTCGTGGTCAGGAGCTCCATCGTGCCGGGCACCTTGCAGGGCTCGATGTTTGACTGCACTACGCCGCCGCCCTTTGGATAGTATCCGCGCCTTAGCACGTCGGCTGAAAATTTTATCCCGATATTTCGATAAGCGTCTGCAACGACGTACTTTACATAATCGATGGTCGGGCTTGACTTGACGTCTGTGCCGCCGGTGATTTCCAGCTGCAGGCTGTTGCCAGAGAGCGACACTGCCGGCACGACTGCCATCAATATCATCGGAATGCTCCCGGCTGTTCCGATGTCGACCTTGACCGAGCCTCCTTCAAATTTGCCGGATGGCGCAAACTTCACCCATTCAGCCCGTACCTTCAGATTTTCAACGTGTGCGCGGAAGAGGTCTCCAAGTATCTTGATGCCTGCCATGTGCTGCGGGCGCAGGCCGGGGTTCTGCCGCTTGGCCCTGATGTTGGTCACCTCGACAGGATTGCCGGTTATCGCGGAAAGCGAGACTGCGGTACGCAGTATCTGGCCGCCGCCCTCGCCCTGCGAGCCGTCAATCCTGACCGGTTCTGTCACTGCCCGTACCGATTGTGACTTTGCTTAAATATGTTTAAAATAGGTCGCCGGCAGCATAGCATTGTTGACCACCGGGCTTTTTGTCGGCCGGTTCCAGCCCTTCCACAAGGGGCACCTTGCGACGGTAAAGTTTGCCCTTGCCAAGGTCAACCAGCTGGTAATAGTGGTGGGCAGCGCTCAAAAGAGCCACGAGCCCAAAAACCCATTCACGGCCGGCGAGCGCATCAGGATGATAAAAGAGTCGCTCGACTTTGAAAAAATCGACACAGGCGAGATATTGATAATACCGGTCCCGGACGTCGACGTGCATTTGCTCTGGACCCGGCAGGTGGACATGCTGGTGCCAAAATATGACGTCGTGTTCGCCAACGACCCGTTCACGCTCTTGCTGTTCCGGGAAAGGGGCGTCAAGACGATAGAGGCGCCGCTGGTCAAACGGAGCGAGATGCAGGCCGCAGAGATCAGGAGCAGGATGGCCACACGCGGGAAATGGGAACGCCTCGTCCCGGCCACTGTTGCTAGGATAGTCGAGGAAATAAACGGCGTCGAGAGGGTTAAGGCAATCGCCGAACGTGCTCATTACTGAAAAACATACTTCTAGCTGGGCGGCCATAAAAACATATTTCTAGCTGGGCGGCCATAGAACAGCGTTGTTTGGCGGCAGGTACAGCGACAAAGATGGAGGGCGCCCAGCGGGCAATTTCATTGACGAGCCGTGGTTTATCGACCTACAAAAGCTCAACAATGAAGAGCTGATGCGGATGTATACCATGATTTCTGACCGCCGCTACACGTTCGCCAAGAACGCGTGGTACGTCCCGATTGGCGGGGACCAGCGCTGCCCAATAATGGTGGCCAAGGGCTACAGGTCGCCTGACACGCTTGACAGGATGGTCGAGTTCCAGGACACCGCCAAGACGCTTGAAGGCGAGTTCCGCAACTTTATCGACGCGTGGGACTTCGGATACATCACCGAGCGCGACATTGAAAAGGCGATCCTGAAGACGCTTGAATCAAGGAACATCGAAATAGCCGAGCACAGCTAATTGTTAATATATTCAGCAATCGCCTTTCAAGGCGTTGGCAAAGCAAGATAGTGGCGGCTACAGGGGAGCCGCCCTCAGGCTATTGGCAAAGCAGGGCGTGTCAGTGGGCGACAGCGTCAGGATCGCCACCGAGGACGGCGAGATGTCCGGAGTGCTGATGCCCCGCTACGAGTCTGCCAGCGAAGATTACATTTCAATCAAGCTAAAGAGCGGTTACAATACTGGCATACTAGTCGGCAGGATAAAGTCGATAACAAAATTGCAAAAAAGCGAGCGTGCCAAGGCTGCCAAGGCTTCTGAAATTACGGAAAGCGAGGGCCGCCCGAAGATCGCGCTCATAAGCACCGGCGGAACGATTGCAAGTAAGATAGACTACAGGACGGGCGGCGTGCACGCGGCCCTTTCCGCTTCTGAACTCTATTCATCCGTTCCAGAGCTTGCCAATCACGCTTCGATAGACCCCGAGGTGCTGCTGAGCGAGTACAGCGAGAACCTAAAACCTGAGCACTGGACAATGATAGCTGACAAGGTCGCTGAAAAAGTAAAGAATGGTAAGTATCGCGGGGTCATCGTGTCACACGGCACCGACACGATGCATTACACCGCGGCCGCGCTCTCTTTTGCTCTTCAGGGCCTGCCGATCCCGGTGGTGCTTGTAGGCGCGCAGCGCTCCTCTGACCGGCCTTCTTCTGACGCCGCGCTGAATTTGCTATGGGCCACAGTATTTGCTGCAAAATCAAAGTACGCCGGCGTATTTGTGGCGATGCACGCCGACGCTTCGGACGACGCGATCGCCTGCCACGTCGGGACGAGGGTCAGAAAGAACCATACGAGCAGGCGTGACGCATTTGAGTCGATAGATGCGACGCCGGTCGCGCTTGTCAGGAACAACGTTGTAGAGATGCAGAAAAGCGAGATCAAGCTGGCGAAAAGATCTGAGAATAATTTGGTGGCAAAGACAAAATTCGACGACAGGGTTGCGCTGCTAAAGTACTACCCTGGCTTTGACCCAAGGCTGATCGATCACACTGCCAAGGCCGGCTACAGGGCTATAATCCTCGAGGGCACGGGGCTCGGGCACGTTAGCAAGGAATGCTTTCCAGCTCTCAAGAAAGCAGTTGACGCGGGCATCATGGTCTTCATGACGTCGCAATGCATCTGGGGGAGGGTAAGGATGACAGTATATGACACTGGCAGGGACCTGCTTGACATTGGCTTAATACCGTTGTCGGACATGATATCCGAGACTGCAACCGTCAAGGCAATGTGGGCGCTTGCGAACAGCGACGATGCAAAAAAGGTGATGCAGGAAAACCTTGCGAACGAGATTTCTGCTAGCATCCCGTTATAGGCAAGGCTTAATACGTATGTCAGGGGATTTTCTATCCCAGTGACAATCGACCCCGCATCGCTGGAGCTGAAGGTCGGCTTTGAGATACATCAGCAGCTGGCAACAAGGAGCAAGCTCTTTTGCAGCTGCAGCTGCGAAGAGGCTCAGAAATACGACCGTTCATTTGTGCGAAAATTGCGCCCGACCCAGAGCGAGCTTGGGGCTTACGACCCGGCGGCGATGTTTGAATTTTCCAAGATGCGCACCGTCGAATACCACACGGCGTTTGGATCTAGCTGCCTTGTCGAGGCTGACGAAGAGCCGCCGCACGACGTCAGCAAGGAAGCACTTGAAACCGCGCTCATATTTTCTCTGGCTCTCCACTCCAAGGTGATGGACGAGGTCCACATCATGCGCAAACTGGTAATCGACGGCTCGAACACCACCGGCTTCCAGCGCACGATGCTTGTAGCGTCCGGCGGCTACCTTGACGTTGCAGGCAAGCGTGTGGGCGTGCAGAGTATCTGCCTCGAAGAGGACGCCGCCAAGCTGATAGGCGACGACAAGGGAATTCGCAAGTTCGGCCTTGACAGGCTGGGCGTGCCGCTTGTAGAAATAGCGCTAGAGCCGGTGACAGGCAAGCCTGACGAAATAATGCAGGTCGCCCTCACTCTGGGCAGGCTCCTCCGTGCAAGTAAGCGGGTTGCTCGCGGGCTTGGCAGTATCAGGCAGGACGTGAACGTCTCGGTGCAGAACGGCGCTGTGGTCGAGGTCAAGGGCGTGCAGCAGCTTGACCAGCTGGTCAAGATCATCGAGCATGAGATGCAGAGGCAGCACGGCCTGATAGTAATTGCAGAGAAATTGAAGGAAAGAAAAGTCGACGTCAGCAAGGTAGGCGAGAGGATCGAAGACGTCACCGACATTCTGGGCAAGGCCCAATCAAAGATCGTGAAAAAGATCCTTGACGGCGGAGGACTGTTCAGGGCGATAAGGGTGCCGGGATTTGCCGCCATGATTGGCTTTGAGCCGTACCCTGACATCAGGATTGGGAAGGAGCTCGGCAAGCTTGTCAGGTTCTACGACCTGGACGGCGTGTTCCATTCAGACGAGCTTCCAAACTATGGGATAACACAGCAACAAGTCGCTGCTGTCATGTCAAGGTTGCAGGCCAGCGGCAACGACGCTTTCGTCATAGTTGGCGGCCCAGAGGACAAGGCAAAGTTTGCTTCTGACGCGATAGTCCGGAGGCTGCAAGCTGCAATTAACGGCGTCCCTGCAGAAACGCGGGCGGCCACTCCAGACGGCAAGACGGTGTTTTTGAGGCCGAGGCCGGGGCCAGCCAGGATGTACCCCGAAACTGACATTCCAACCATTCCTGCCACAGACTCGATGCGCAAGGCGCTTGCAGACAAGGTTCCAAGGTCGTGGGACGAGATAGTGGACTCCCTTGCCAAGAAATACAATCTTAACAAAAAGCTAGCAAGCCAAATATTTGACTCTGACTACCTTGGCGTGTTTGAAGAAATTGCTGGCATGACAAAGGTGCGGCCGACGTTTGTCGCGTCGAAATTGACTGAAGACATTACCAGCCTGCAGAGGCAGGGGCTTGACGTGTCGGTGCTGACAGACGGGATCATCAAGGACATATTTGCCAAACTTGATGCCGGCGCAATAGCCAAAGAATCTGTGAACATCATTTTCGAAAAGATGATGAAAAATGAAGCCAAGACCGTCGACGAGGCCATCAAAGCCGCGGGCGCATCTTCAATAGGCGACGAAGAGCTGGACAAGGGGCTTGATAGGATAATAGATGACAACATGGCAGTAGTCAAAGAAAAAGGCATGAGCGCGCTGAGCACTCTCATGGGAAGGGCGATGGCTGAATACAGGGGCAAGTCTGACGGCCAAAAGATAAACGCGATGATAAAAGACAAATTGCAAAAGCTGGTCAAATAATGTACAACCCCAGATCCACAAGGGACATTTACATCGAATCCCTTTCCATCAATTCTGAGCCTTGAAAAGCTGCTTGCAGACCAGCCCGTACGGGCAAGCGAGATCAAGAGCCTCCTCAACGTGGTGTCAAATGTACCGCGAAAACGTCGACAGGATTGTACAAGAATGCGACTAGGACATGATGGCGCTCGAGCACGTGCCAAGCCAGTTCAAGCTGTTCATTGAATGCCTTGGCCAGGTGCAGAAACCAGCGAGCCTGTCGCCGCCGGCCCGCGCGCTTGTGCGGGGATACACATCAGCATGGAAGATTGGATGTAGCGAGAAACGTTCTTTAGATGTTGCAGCATTGTAATGCAGGTTGGCAGATAGATTCGCCGACGAAAAGGCCGATTTTCATCCAAGGTCATGGCTGTCCAGGTACAGGCGCACCTCAATCGGCTACCTCATAAAGATGCTTCTCTTTTACCACGGAATAGGAATTGTCCTGCTGCTCGTAGGCTCCGCGGCTATAGAGCAGGTCATGCCTGACCACGAGGAGCCAAGCATCCCCAGGTCTCTCTCTGGCGTGCTTGCGGCAGGACCCCTTGAAGAAACGATATTTTTCGGCATCCCGTTCTATATTTTTGGCAACGCCTACTCGGTCCTTGTCACAGGGGCGGTGTGGGTCGGGGTACACCTGCTCAACACCGACACGTTTTCCGTCAACAACCTTGCGTTTGGCAACCTGCTTTTTGTACTTCCATCACTCTTTTTCAGCGTGCGGACATGGGTCAGCGGCAAGGGCTGGTTTTCAATAGCCGCGCATTCAGCGTGGAACGGCGTTTTTTTTGCCGCCGGGTGTTCTAGCGGCGAATTCAAGTGCACGGCAGTCGACAGCGACATAGGCACGACTGTGATAAGTGGCGCACTGTCGGCAGGCCTGATTGCTGCAACCTATGTGCTCTACAAAAGAAGGGAGAGCAAGGAGCGGCAGCGCCTTGCAGCCTAACGGGTTACATACAATCAACTGCCGAGCTATTCATATTTTAACAACACGCAACGACACGATGAAAGTATTCCTATCCCTTACTCGCTGCTATTTTCTTTAGGTCTTCCGGTACCATTGCGGGATGAAATTCCACTTTTGCTCCCATCATAAAGAGCGGTTCTTCAAACATGGCCATCTGGTCAGGCCGCTCCATGTTCACTATAAACACCATTGTCCTGTCTTCATTTGCTTCAAAGAAACATGCTGCTTCTGCCTAGACGTTGTCCATGTACGCTTCTATTTCAGTCAGCCCGTTTGGATTTTGCATCGTCCTGTTGCCCGCTTCAGTTGGAATCTGGGCCCTAATTATGAATCTCATTATTCCAGAACTAGAGCCGGTTGCTTTAAACATTATTGCAACCAGCTGGCTAACTTTTGAGCTGCGATCCCATAACTAGAACGGGCTAACGAATTCAATATATAGGCCGTCACTTTTGTTAGAAACGAAATGGGCCAGACTGAAAACGTGAACGTTATTGTAACCGTGGGCGACGTAAAGGTTCAGTTCAGCGGCTCAGCGGAGTCCGTCATGTCGTCTGTCATGAGCTTTCTGTCAAAGCAGGTGCCGTCGATGGATTTGGCAAAAAAGATATCGCTCAATTATTCAGCGCAGGAGCTCATTGAAGCGTATTCTCACCTCATAAAGATAACCCCGGAAGGCCCGCGCGTGATCCCGGACTCCGATGCAAGGCTTTCTGACAAGGACATGGTGGCGTTGCAACTTGTCGTAGCCAGGATTGCAAAGGACCTTGGCAGGCTGCAGGACGACGCGATGCAGGTTGCAGAAATGCACGCCGCCACAGCGCTCAATCCAAAGTCTATAAGCTCAAGGATTTCTGAAATGGTCAAGGCCGGCCACGTTGCTCGCGACGAAAAAGAGCCTAGTAAATACAGGATAACGACTGCCGGCGTCCACTGGCTCAATTCTACGATAGCAAAAAAGTTCAAAGCAAGCTAGCCGCCGAGCGGCCTCTTCTGTATGTACCTAAAGTTTCGCATTGTCCCCGTTCTTGTCAGGATGGTCTCCCTTACCATATCTGCCAGGGAATGAGAGACTGCTGTCCTATCGTAGTTGTATCCCCTTCTACCAAGCTCTTCATGCACTTCTCCAAGTGCCCTTTCGGTTGAAAAGTAGCCCTCCTGCCAGAGGGCATCAAGAAGTCCCCTGCACGTCATCCCGCCTTTAACAGTTTTTGAGTCTCCGTCTGCAGACGGCCTAGCTTCGGCTACAGACCTTGACTTTAGCGACTCTATCTCCCGCCGTAGTTCGTCAAACTGACCCTGGACTGCTGGCCCCACCATCTTGGCGGTGTCAAGGCTAGACAGGACATTTTCCACGACATGCCTGACCCTGCTCTCAAGGCAGGTTATCTCGACCTCCCATTCGCCGTGCCTTAGCTTTATCTTGACTTCCTCGGAGGGTCCGTCGCTCATGCTTAAATATAACCCTTAGGACGCAATTGATAAACCTGTTGCTGACCATATTGTTCATGTTGCGCAATATTAATATATTTGTGCCCGCAGTTATTGTTGAACAACATGGTCACGCAATTAAATCCCCCTTTTCACGCCAGCCTGAGTCTCGGCGACCTCAGCATAGTCGAGTCGGTGAGCAAATGCCTCGCGCCCAAGCTCGACGAGCTGAAGGGCAAGAAAATAGTATTCAGCTGCGAAGACAAGAAAATGATGCCTGTTGATGGCTGGGGGCTGAGGTCCAACCCCTACACCGCAACGACGGCGACTACCATCCGCCCCATAAAAGAGAACGCCCTGGTCGCGGCAGTCGATTCGAGCAGCGTCAAGCTGGCCGAGACAGACGAGGGCAGCCTATACGGGATAAAGTGCGGCATCGCAACTGCGTATGCCGGCCGCGCGCTCATGCACTTTAAGATCGGGCCAGTGTTGTTTTATTTGAGCGAAAGCACAAACCAAGATTCCGAGCTTGAAGAAAGATTGTCAAAGCTCGTGCTATTGGATGACGACTTTGCAAAGAGGCTGGTAAGGGTGCGCGCAGAAAGGGCTGTGCAGAAAGAGCTTGCAAGCCATTTCACGAATTCGATAATCCTTGTCGACGGCTCGCTCAAGGCGTCCTTGTTTGAGGACAGGGAGCGCAGCCTTGGCAAGATAGCGGAAAGTTGCGTGCTTCGCAAGAACATGATGATCGGGATTAGCAAGGGCACAAAGCTCAAGGTGCTTGACAGGGCGGCCGCCCCGCTGACAAAGGTGCCCGGGCCAGCGTACATCGAAGTCGACATGATAATCAAGAGCCTGATCAGGAACACGGTCGGAAGCAACTCGATGGTCAAGCTCGAAAAGAGCAGCCCGGTTCTTCGCGCCGACATTGTGGGCGACAGGAGCGAGTCGCTTGGTATGCTGCTTGGAAATGACCCGGTGGCAGGAGGCTACCCCGAGACGCTGAGGCTTGCACACTATATTTCCACTTTCACGAGCACCGAGATGACATGCCTGAGGAGCCATGTGTTGAACAGCTACGACGTGACCGAGCTGGCAGCCGACGACATACGCAGGACTCTGCTGGGGTCGATCTCGGTATGAAGATCCTGTCAAAGAACGGGAATGAGTTGTTGCTGCTGGCGATGAAGGAAGACTCGGCCGCAAAGGGTGAGTATCTGCTCATCGAGGACAAGAGCAGGAGTATGATAGTGCAGGTGTATGACGAAGAATACCTTTCTTCGCAGGCGCTGATCGAGGACATCGTTAAGGAAGAGGTGGTAAACGCTTCAAGTGTTGAAAACCTGCACGACCCGCTCAACATCGGCAGCCTGTTGCGTTTGGTGAGAGACGCAAGGATTTTTCGCGCCAAGATAAGGGCTTCAGTGAACGACGGAAAACTCTCAAGCGACGTCACGTGGCTCCCGTCAAGGGTGGAGTCCAGGATAAGGCGACTTTCCATGAAAGAGCTCAACTCTTACCTCGGGAGGCGCGGCGTATTCCCGATCCCGCTTGGCAGGACCGGCGACAGCGAAGAGTTTGAGATCTTCGCCGAAGACATTGATGGCAAGCTCACAATCATTACCGGCAAGAAAGAGTCTGGCAAGTCGCACTTGTCAAAGATGCTCGTCAAGACGCTGGTGCAGCACGGCGCGTTTGTGGTTGTGTTTGACCTTAACAACGAATACAGCGGCCTGGGCTGGAACCGCGACGGCACTCCCTCGTGCATACATAGGCAGGTCAAGGTGCTCGAGCCGGGCAATGCGCTGAGGTTTTCTCTTAACTACTGCGGCAAGGGGGCAGTATCGGGAATGCTGAAAAACGCGCTTGACATGCCTGCCGCGTCGCTCCGCGAATTCTTCAGGATCTGGGACTGGCTTGAAAACAAGCAGTCGCTTTCGATGGAGGCGATAGGCAACGCCGTCAACACCTGGAACATCAACGAGCTTGTGCGCGACGCGCTTGTTTCAAGATACCACGTAATCCAGTCGTCGCGCCTGTTCGCCGACAGCGGCCTGCGGTTTGAAGATGTGATTTCTGCCGGAAGCGGAGGGGCGGCGCTGGTGATAAACATGGGCGAAGTTTCGCCGACCGTGCGCAGGATGGTAGTCGAGCTGGTATTGACCAAGCTTGTCGACCTGCTTGAGCGGCAGGTGATCCCGCCAATCTTCCTCTTTGCAGAAGAGGCCCACCTCTACATCCGCGACACGTACTGGGAGGACATCATCACACGCATGAGGCATTTTGGTATCTTCACCACTTTTATCACGAACCAGCCGGACGCAATAAGCGACGGCATCTACAGGCAGGTAGACAACATTTTCCTGTTCAACTTTACAAACGACGGCGACCTTGACAAGATAGCAAAGGTCTCATTGGCAGACAACGACACCATCCGGTCCATAGTACGGACGTTGCCCCAGCGCCACTGCCTAGCGATAGGCAAGGCGGTATGCGACCTGCCTGTTGTGATAAGAGTGGCAGCAGCAGAGGTGCTGACGCTTGGAGAAACTAAAAAATTCTTTAAGAAATAGGTTATACGACGGCCTCTTGGCCGCGCTTTTTCGTTCCGATGTCGACTGCTTCGCTGACTGTGGAGACGAATATCTTGCCGTCGCCGGCAGAGCCGGTGCTTGCGGTGTCAAGTATGGCCTTGATCACTTTCTCGACTTCCGAATCCTCAACCACGGTCATGACGTTAGCTCTAACTGAAAATTCAGCGGCAAGCCTCTTTGTTCCCCTGCCGGTCTGGACCTGCGGCTTTTCGCCCCTTCCTCTCCCCTTCGCGTCAAGGACCGTCGTCCCGCCCACGCCTGCCTTTTTCAGAGCTTCGTTAACAGCGCTAACCTTCTCGGAAGCTATGATTGCCTCTACACGCTTCATGCCACGTTGTAAATAAAGTTGCAATATAAGGTTTTCAAATAATTAGTCTGCCACAGTTGAATATAACCATAAACAGCAATTGCAGTGCAAATATCATAAAATTTGTAAAAATAATATGAACCCGGAATCAGAGTCCCGAATCTTGCACCACATTTTCTATGAACGCTGTCTCAAGATTATGAAGCGGATTTGCATTTCAGGAAGAAAAGCTCAAGAACCGAAGCAAACTTGACATAATATATGATATCCTTGCGTCGGCAACAGGCGGAGTCAAGAAAACCCACATCCCTGCCATGAAAAGCGCAAGGTCGCCAAGCCCCATCATCTCAACCCCAGATTGACCTACTGGATCCGATAGAGGCGAACCCCAAGAGCGCGGTAAAAGTTGCGAGCTTGAATATCTTGTAGCCCAACTCCTATTCGCCAAGCGGCCCGTCAGCGACTATCAGCCTCACCAGCGTAGCCGGAGCGGCCCTGTCGGTAGACGCGGCCAGCTTGAAGTCGTCCATGAGGATCGTTGGCCGCGCTTTGACTTGCCTGTGTTCCACTATGCGCTTGACGCTTGCGGGGAACAGGCACGAGTTCGTGACCGCCGGCAGGAACGCGATGACTCCGATTGTTTCAGTGCTGCCTGCTATGGCAAGCGCGCCGTACATCGCGCCGAGCAATAACGTGCCTGAGTCGCCAGGGAATATTCTGCTTGGGAACTTGTGGTGCCTGGAGAATGCGACTGCGGCAAACAAGAGGGGAAGAGCCGCAAGGAATACTTCGTGGCTGCCAAAAATCGCGATGCTTGCAAGAAGCGGGATCGTCGCCATTGTGATAAAGCCGCTTGCCACGCCGTTTAGTATGTATATCGAATTGATGGTGTTGCCTGTTATTGACGTGATGACGAATATGAGCGGATGTAGAGCAGGGGGATGAACGCTCTGCCAAATACTAGCTTGAGAGAGTCCCCGGGCACTCCGCCGACAAAGAGGTCGAGGTCGATGAACTGAACTGCAGCCGCCAGTGGCGTAACGGGCTTGAACCAGCCGGGCATCACCTTGCAGTCCTCGACATAGCCAACTGCAAACGCTATCACGGTTGAAAGCAGCACAGCAAGGACCGAGGTGTTCATCGTGAACAGGTAGAGCGCGATCTCTGCTGCCGCGATGCGTGCCATTATTACCGGCGCGGCTGGCCGGGGAATCATGGGCTTGTCCCGCTTGTGCGCGTCCGGGACCACCCTGCCCTTTGCAGCCAGTGACCTGATGGCGGCAGGCATCGGGAGCGTGATGACAAGGAATGAAATCGTCTATACAGCCGCGCCGTAGATTAGCAGGTTAACGATGTCCAGCATTTGCTACTGCTGCCCCAGCCTCTTCTTTAATTGATCTTTTAGTTTTTCTGCCAGAGCAGGCCCTATCTTTGGTATGCTTGCGAGCTTGCTCTGCGGAGCCTTGGCTATCTTGCCAACGTCGGTCAGGCCTGCGGCATAAAGCAACCTTGCCCTCACCCGCCCGATGCACTCAAGCGCAACAAGCGGCAGCAGCTCCTCTTTCACGCCGTACCTTATCCTGGTACGGAGGTTATAAAGTTCTGCCAAGAGGTCCTCGCGCCTGAGGAGCTTGGCCACCTCATATAATGAATAGGAGAGCCACCCGCCCATTTCTACTATCCTATGCATGTCGCCCGGCTCGACTCCCATCTTGTCGCCCAGTATTTTGTCCCCCGTCTCCTCCATCCATTCGCAGAGCGCCCAGAAGCTGCGCGTGCAGTCGTATTCGCTAAGGCTGTAAAGCAATTCGCTTCCGCGGTCCTGTATCAGCAGACTCAGCTCGTCATAATCCTTTTTGCGCAATGATAGTTTCGGGTAGAAATCCGGGCTGCCGGTTATCAGGTGCAGGAATCCAAGCGTGTGCTTGCCTTCCGCGCGCTCGACGCGCTCTAGTGCATTTTTGAACGCGACGGCAGTCACCGGGTCAATGTAAAGAAGCGACGTGCGCCTTCCAAACTCTGTAGCGATGTAGCGGTTGCTCTTTGACTTTATCAACCCTTCCTGCTCCAGATATTCAAGCGCAGACTCGACCTTGAATTCGACAGTCGCGCTCCGGTATTGACGTGCAAAGAGCGTGCTTGCAAATAGCTCGTGGATTTCCGGCTTTTTCATACCCGGCACGGTTGCTATAGTCGATAGCAGGTGGAACCTGATTGCGCTGTCGCTTGACAGCTGCGACCGCAACGGTTCAGGGCTTCCAAGCACGTAATGATCGTAAAGCTCTTCAGCGTTCACGCCCGACTCACTTACGATTATTGCCTCGCCGGAGGTGTCGTATTTCGGCCTCCCAGCCCTGCCGCATAATTGCTTATACTCGAGCACGCTTATTGGCACGCTGCCGCCATAGTCAGAATCGTAGCGCAGGATGCTCGCTATCACCACCCTCCTTGCCGGCAGGTTGACCCCGGCGGCAAGCGTTGGAGTGGCGGTCAGGATTTTGATAACGCCTTTCTTGAACGAGTTCTCCACTATTTCCCTGCTCGACGGCCCGAGGCCGGCGTGGTGGAATGCCACTCCCTTTGCCACCAGCTGGGCCAGCGTCTTTGTGAGCTCGCTGTCCTCGCCCTTGGCAAGAATGTCAGCGGACGCGCTGGCGGCCAGCTGTTTTGCAGCCTTGTCAAGGCGCCTGTAAACTCCCTCCACAGCCTTTGCTGCAAGCGATGCCGCGCGCTTCCTCGTTTCTGCAAATATGAGCGCCTGCCCCCCGCCGTCGAGGGAATCGACTGCAAGGTCGACCGCCGATGAAACGCCCGAGCTTGCGACTTTGAATTTGTTGCCGTCGCTCATCCTCGTGGAGCCGTACTCAAAGACTCCTTCCACCAGCTTTGTAGGACGCCAATTGCTTTCCACCAACTCGCACCCTAGCCAGTTGGCTAATTCGTCCGAGTTGGTGACCGTCGCGGAAAGCGCTACAACCTGCGACTGTGGGTAGTGCTTGTGGATCTTTGTCAGCATCATTTCTAGAGTCGGGCCCCTTTCCCGGTCGCCAATAAGGTGGACTTCGTCTGACACAAATAGTCCGACGTCGCCCAGCCACTCTGCTTTGTGCCGAAAGAGCGTGTCCATCTTTTCGTTTGTAAGCACGATGACATCGGCCCCGGCAAGCTCTTTTCCCGACGAGTCATAGTCGCTGGTCGCAACCGATACTCTTACCTTCCTGCCAAAATCAAGTTTTTCAAGGACCTTCAGATCGTCGTATTTCTCGCTTGCAAGGGCGCGGAGCGGCGTGAGGTAAACTGCCTTCATGCCCTTTTCCACCGCCTTGAGGATGGCCATCATTGCAATGAGCGTCTTGCCGCTTGCAGTGGGCGTGCTCACGAGCAGCCTCTTGCCATCCAGTATGCCGTGCTCCAGCGCCATCTCCTGCGGCGGGTAGAGCGAAGAATACCCAAGGTGTGAAAGGAGCGCTTTGACTGCGTTGTCGGTTAG
Organism: Nitrososphaera sp.; assembly: GCA_023250885.1. Lineage (GTDB taxonomy): Archaea > Thermoproteota > Nitrososphaeria > Nitrososphaerales > Nitrososphaeraceae > Nitrososphaera. Next base: position 62,530 of record JAHEZV010000001.1, read on the forward strand.
GGCGGCTGACACTTTAACAACATAATCAAGCCGACTATTTTAAAAATGCATTTACGCCTTGGCCCAAAAGCCCGGCCTTCTTTCAAATATCTGACCTTCCCGGTTGAACTTTTGGATGTATTTCTTTGCTTCTTCGTCGCTGAACTTGCCCGTCTTGACCAGCTCCTCGACAAGGACCTTGTCCTCAACGTCGTTGTATTCGTTGCCGGCCAGTCCCCTGAACAGTTCCATGAAGGTCTTTTCCTTGGAAACGACACTCTGGGGCTTGCCGTATAGCACACCGAGGTCTGTCTTGCCGGTGTTGACATCCACTCCGGCAGTCCTCATCATCTGGTCCACGAGGTAGATCGCGCGCTGGGCGTCATCCGCGTCCACCCTGTCCTTTAGCAGCAGCCTGGAGCGCGCGGTTGCAAGCCTCACCAAACCTTCAAGCTGCCTTGGCGTCACTGTTATCATGCCTTCCGACTCGATCTTCCTCATGTCCATGTAGTAGCTGCGCACGATGTCAGTGGCCTCGGGCGTGAGCGCCGGCTCGCCCTGTTTAGAGTATGCAAGGTACTTGCTGAAAAGGTCGATTGCTATGGCAGGCTTGGATGCGTGCTCGGCGTCCCTGTAGATTTCAAGTATGTGGCTTGCAATCAGGTTGTCCTTTTCCTTCTCCGGCGTGTCCCTGACGATGAATATGAGATCGAACCTTGTCAAAAGTGGCACAGGCAGGTTCACGTTTTCCGTGATGTTCTTGTACGGGTCGTATTTGCCGTACATCGGGTTTGCCGCTGACAGGATAGACGTCCTTGCGTTCAGCGTGGCGACGATGCCTCCCTTTGCTACCGAGCAGGTCTGCTGCTCCATCACTTCGTGCAGCGCCGACCTATCCTCTGGCTTTATCTTGTCAAACTCGTCGATGCACACCAGGCCCTGATCGCCCAGCACCACGGCGCCGGCTTCAAGCATCATTATGCCGGACTTGTCGCGAATTACAGCAGCTGTCAGGCCGGCGGCGGTCGAGCCCCTGCCGGAAGTGTAAAGCCCCCTTGGCGCAATTTTCGCAGCAAATTTCAGCATCTCTGATTTTGCGGTACCGGGGTCGCCCACCAAAAGCACGTTGATGTCGCCCCTTCTGGTAGAGCCGTCCTCCAGTTTTTTGGTAAGCGAGCCGACTATCAAAAGAAGTATTGCCTCCTTGATCACCTCGTGGCCGTAAATGTGGGGCGCAAAAGAAGCGATCAGCTTTTCGTAGGCGTCCGGCTTGGTTGCAATAACCCTTATCTGGCGTTCGTCTTCGGCGCTTATCGCTATTCGCTCAATAGTCCTCGTGTCCTTGCTCCCTGCGCGGCCGCCAAGGTACTCGATGTTGTTGCCTTCCATGCGTAGCCTAAAGAGGTTACTTTTCAATTGCGGACCAAATTGTTCCTGTTCCACTCTAATGATTCCAGTAAGGATGATCCTATCTCCTGGACGACATTGATCAACTAGATCACCCATAACAGTGGCTTCTACATAGTGTGGTAGTTGACCTGCAGGTAGATCTTCAGGTAATTCTTGTAGCCTTACCAATTGGAAGTCAATAAAAATGCTTGATTCTGGATCTATTTCCAATTCTACTCTATCATTGCATTTTGGACATTTTGATGGTTTTTTTGATGCCAACTTCTTAAGTTCCACAACTGCTGTTATCTCATTGCAATTGGGACATCTATAGCCGATTTTCTTTGCAAGTGGTTTTACTTCTGATGACCTTACAACCATGCCTGAAACGCTTACCAGCTTGTCAATAATGTCAGCATTTATTTCGCGCAGGCCTTTTTGTACAGTATAGTTACCAATTCTGATCCTGATCTTGTCATGTATTTCCTGTTCATAATCTGGATGTATCTCTTTTAGAAGTGACAACACTGCTTCATTGAATGCTTCGAGTATCTCATCTGGTTTTCTTGTTACATCGCTAGCTAAAGTAGGGTTAAAAAAATCGAGATCAAGGTAGTCAACTACAAACGATTGGGTGCCTGCCGCCATCATATTGTTTATTCTGTCAAAATACTTGTAATTACCATCCCTATCTTTGAAAGCTTGCAAGAATTCCTTTATCTCATCTGAAAGGGCTGCGCTAGTCTTTTGTTGCTGTTCAGTCAAATTTCCTTAATACACCTTTTTTGAATTCCGTGGAAGCATTGTGTATCATGATGTATAGCTCCTTTTCTTCAGCTGCCAATCTAGCCTCTAGTTCTGGCGATAACGAAGAGGCTGCCGCTAGTTTTACTATTTTTTCAAGTCTAGAAGCAACAAATTTGTTAAGTGAAACTGTCAAGTTTTCACGTTCTCTGTCCTTAAGCCCCTCAAGGTAATCGTTCACCTTGACGTAGAAGTCGATTTCGATGCCCGACAGATCGTGAGGCTTGGCTATTCGCTCACGGTTTATCGCCCGCGAAATCTCACTTGCAGAGCCATTTGATTGGATCTCAACTGCACCTTGTTCCACAAGAATTTTGGCTACCCAGCGCTGGAGCGACGACATGTCACCTTCCTTTGCATCAACGGCGATGCTACTCACTGTCATCTTGACATCCTTCTTGTAGGTCACTCTTACTTCTTCTGTCAAGTAGCCCAGACGATAAGCTTCTTGTATAGCTTCTATTCTGGGCTCCGTGTGGGCAACGTCTGTCATGATAAGGAGCTGATAAGACTTGGTAACTAATATATCAGCTTTTAACAGCTAAAGCTAGCTTGTGGCTTAACAAAAAGTGTCGTTTCCAGAAAATTAGTAATACCTGAGGCAGCAAGATATTAATGGTTTAATAACTTCAATGAAAAACGCATTCACAATGTCAGCCAAGAAAACCGATCTGGCAAACCTGATGTGGTCTGAAAAGTACAGGCCGAAAAAGCTTGCTGACGTGGTTGACCAGAAGGAGATAATCAAGGGTATAAGCAACCTTGTCAAAAATCGACAAGAAATGCCCCATATGCTATTTGCAGGGCCGGCGGGGGTTGGCAAGACCACTACTGCATTATGCGTCGCCATGGAGCTTCTAGGAGAGAATTGGAAAGTTCACGTACTTGAATTGAACGCGTCTGACGAACGAGGCATCAAAATGGTAAGAGAGAGAGTAAAGGGTTTTACAGAGTGGAGAGGTGTTACAGGTGAGCAACAAACCAAAAATTTGTTCAAGATAATCATCCTAGATGAAGCGGATGAGATGACCTCGGATGCTCAAACTGCTCTTAGAGCAATGATAGAAAAAGGTTCCGAGGTAACACGTTTCATATTAATCTGCAATTACCTGTCACAGATAATCGAGCCGATACAGAGCAGGTGCGTCGTTTTCAGATTCACGCGCCTTCCTAGGGAAGACGTCATCGAACACTTGAAAATGATCTGCGAAAAGGAGAAGGTAAAGTTTGAGGAAAAGGCACTGGCGCAGATCTTTGACGCGACAGGCGGCGACATGCGGCATTCCATCAACATTATGCAGGCAGCCGCCGGTATGGGCTCGGTTTCTTCTGCCAACGTCACCGCGGCGATGGGGCTCTCCGGCAGGGCAAAGGTTGGCGAAGTGTTAAAGCTCGCGCTGTCAGGCAAGTTCAATGAAGCCCGCGCAAAGCTGCTCGAGCTGACGCAGGTGTACGGGATGTCCGAGACCGATTTCATGAAATACGCAAACCAGGAAGCGTACGAAATGGCGATAAACAAGCCGGACGAGTTTGCAGCTATTATGGCCGAATATGACTATAGGCTTGCAGCGGGCGCGCATCCGGAAATCCAGCTGTCGGCGCTTCTTGCCCAGCTTGGAAAATTGGCTAAGAAATAGGAAAAGGAGTAGACCGCCTGAATGCCTTGTAGTTCCAGTACAGCTCACTCAGCATGTCTTCAGGCCCGTCCGATTTTTCGGGCTTTCTTTCCGGAATGAAAGTGACATACGACTCCACCTTCTGGCACTGGCTGCAGAAATAAACCGACAGGGTCGTCTTCTTGTGCGCCATCCTCGGATGGCCGCAGGAATCGCACGACATAGGGGTTTTTACGAATTTATGCAAGATAAGGTTTTGAGAGTCATGAATTATACATACAGCCTAGTATTCTTCTTCGAATTCTTCGCCGCCTTCCTCTTCCTCTGCCTCTTCAAAGTCCTCTTCCAGCTCCTCTCGCTCTTCGGCGCTCTTGTAGGGAAGGTCGGCCTCGCCGGGCACGCCGCATACCGGGCACTTGAACTCTATTGTCTGCCCTTCGAGGTCTAGTGGGAATTCTTTGGAAAAGACTTCATCGCACTTACTGCAGACGAGCGTAGTCTGGATGTTATCCTGGCTGAATTTATGCGCCTGCACCCTGAAGGAGGTGTTTGCCAAGTTATTTTCTTCCTACGTATAGGAAATCTCCTTTTTTATAAGCGTTCTTGGCGCCTGATGGGCGATATATAAAGGCAGTCTCAGTTGCCTCTTATTCCCTGCGCCACCAGAATCGAGTAGCAGCCAAGTCCGCACTCTTCGCATCTCGGCTTTATGCTTTTCGAGTCCGCGCTCCCTATGCAGCATGGCTGCTTGACCCTCCCCATGTGGTCGAGCGAAAGTATGGCCCACGACGGACACTGCACCGGAGTCGTCCCAACGCCGCCCCAGTTGCCCTTCATAAGCGACATCTGGCTGACCGGGTTTACAACATAGTCAGGGTATTTTTTCTTCATCGCGATTATCTTGTCGACTACCCGGTTGCGCACTTCGCCAAACGGGAGCATCAACGGGTCGCCCTTGACAAAGGGCGTGTGAAACTGGAGCCCGATCTTGTTCACCTTGCCGTGCCACTCCTCCATCAGGTCTTCGACTGTCATGTAGTTCTGCGAGTTGATTGTCATCGTGATCCAGATGTCTTTCCACGCGGGCTTGCCGTGTCTTCCCGGCCCGGCGGTGTAGTCAATGATGTTCTTCTTTGTCTTTGCGTACGCCCCTTTTCCGCGTATGCTGTCATGCACTTCCTCCGTGCCATCCAGCGACACCCAGTAGAAATACAGGCCGTCGTACTGCTTTAGCGGGTACGTGCCGTTTGCAACCACGCAGACCCGTTTTGGCATCTCCTGGCAAAAGAGCTCGATGATGTCCGGACGGAGAGTCGGCTCGCCGCCTACAAGCGTGGTGACGAAAATATGCTGCTTGTTGAATTTCTCCTTGATTATGCGCTTCCAGTCCTCCACGGTCAGGTCCTGCTCCTCCTTTCGGTTGAGCCACCAGTAGCAGTGGATGCAGTGGAGGTTGCAGACGTTGTTGACGTCGACTGAGCCGTACATTGGCTGCTTTCTGTGGAACAGCCTGTATGCCGCCATCTTTTTGAATATGCTAATGTAAAACGGGAATTCGCGGACAATATCGGTTATGCCACGGCCATAAATCAGATCAACCATATCTACCTATGTAACTCTCTCTCTTAATAAACAGATTGAACCCTTACTGTACGTCTTTTTCCTCTTTTTTGGTGAGGTTTGCGCGCGACTTTCTTGCAGACTCGATAGCCCGTTTACGCCTTGGCTGTATGACAAGCACATAGAGTGAGCCGGTGAGGTACACGCCAAGCAGTATGAGCTGCACCACTATTGTCTCAAGGGTTGGATGAATGCCTGTCATCGCAGCGGCGTTGATATCAAGACGCGGCACAGTGCCTATCAGATGAGTCGTCTGGATGTAGCCCACTTCCTGGAACTCCCGCACCGCGTTGCCAATGAACGCTATAGACATGTAGGCTCCGATACCCATCGTGAGCCCAAAGAGCACGCGCAGCGGAAGCTTCTTGCCCAGTTTCCTTACGACGAACGTGATTCCAGCTATTACTCCAAGGCCAATCGACAGCCCGGCGACCACGTACCACTCCATGTACTTTGCAAACGAGATCATGGCCTGGTAAAAGAGCACGGTTTCAAAGCCTTCCCTATAGACCGTGAAAAACGACAGCATGACAAAGACCATGACGCTGCCAGTTGTTGTTGCCTTCCACACCTTGGCCTTGACAAACTCGATCCACTTTTTCGTCTCCACCCTGTTTAGTATCCAGAAGCTTACCCAGAAGAGCACCGCGACTGCGGAAACGCCGGCTATCGCTTCTATCAGCGCCTTGCTTGCGCCAGAGATGTCGATGATGAATTGCGCGACGAACCAAGTAACCGCTGTTGCGGCAAACGCCAGCACGATTCCGTAGTAAACGTGCTTCTTGAAGCGCTCGTTCCTTGAGGCCTCTAGGTACGTCAGTATCGCGCCCACGATGAGTGCCGACTCGAGGCCTTCCCTGAATATTATTGAAAGTGACGTTGAAAACGCGATCGCCGGCGCGACTATGCCGGTGCCGGACACCAGGCGCTCCGACTCATCTAGGCCGCGCCTGATTTCTACCACCTTTGCCTCCACCTGCGCGTAGGGCGTGTCAGACTGGATCAGGTTGCGAAGCTCTGCGAACCGGATCTCCATGTCAAGCGTAAAGTCCGGGTCTATCGGGCGGAGCGGGATTTCGATCTTTTCATAGCTGTCAAGGTAGGCCGAGCGCGACGTCAGGAGCGAGCCATCGGCATTTCCTTCTTTGTAGAGCCGGAGCGTTTCGTCCAGCTTGACCCTTATCTGGTCGATGTTGTTCCTGACCGCGGCCTTGGCCGGGTCATCCGCCACGCCGATGTCCCTGCGCTCGCCGGTGTAGGTTCCAAAGCCGGCAGCCAGCCCCTGAATGTCAGAGAAACCTGTTGATGTGCCAGAGCCCTGGCTGAATGAAGGATCGTTTTCAAGCAGCTCCTCGGCTTTGTCAAGTTTTGCCAGAATGCCGTTGACATGGCCCTCTATAGCTGTCGCCGGCACTTGGTCATTTATCATGTCCCTCAGCTCCTCCCTCATCTCGCTCTCGAGGGCCTCCATTAGCTCGGGATCGTGTTTTTCTATGGGCGCTTCAAGGAACTCGAAATTGTCAAGGTATGCAGATATCGCGTCCTGCCCTGCGTTTTCATAGTTGCCGCTCTTGACTTCGGTCACGATGTTTGCCATGAGCGTGCGAATGGTGGAAAAGTACTTGGCGTGCTCGCCGGCGCTTTGGCTCCCGGCGCTCAGCGACAGGTTCTCTGCAAGGTCGCGCTCAATGGCATCGGTAAAGCGCTTTACAGAGTCGTTGTCGGCCTTTTGCTCAAGCGAGCTCTTCAGCCCCGCAAGGAATGAATTTATCTCTGCGCTCCGGCTTGCAGCAAGCGAGTCGGCTATCGTCTTGTATTTTGACTTGGCCACGTCAACAAGCCCGATCGCGTTTTCGTAATCGACCTGGTTCGAGCCTCCGTCTGATAGCTGATATGACTGTACTGCGTCTTTCAGCAAGAACACCACCGTCTGCGAGGTCATTGCCTTGTCTGAGGCAAGCGGGTCTAGCTTGTCCAAAATGCCGTCAAGCAGGCTTTCGATTTGCGCGATGCTCTCCCTTGATGCTTCAGACGACTGGTCGCCTGACTTGATGTTGACTGGGAGGTCTGTCAGGAGCGCTTCCAGCCGGCTTGCCGACTGGCCGTCAACCTCTTTCAGCTGGCTCTTTATCGAAGGAAAAGTGGTGGTGTGCGGGATAAATGCATGCGCAAACGCCATTTCGCTGTCGCCGGTGGCCAAGCTCTTGACTGTCAGCTGCAGTTGCGCCCTTATCCTTTCAAGGTTCACCATGATTATCAGCGCGTCGGAGTCGTTGACCTGCTGCGCAAAAGTGGTAAGCGGCGACAGGATGAGCAGTATGAGCGTTGGAAGGATTACCGTTGATGGGTTTTTGAGCGCAGATATCATGTTAAAGCAACCAATAGGCCATCTCGCGACGCCAGTTAGGCTTACCTAATTAGTAAAGCTATTTAAACCATCTATCTTCTGTGGCTCTCGAAACTAGTCATAATTCACCATCTAGTCGACACATGTCGTCAGAACAAGCTTTCAGATAGCATCCGGCGGCAAACCTGATGAAGGAGTCGAGGTACGTCAGGATGGCCAGGATCCTGCCAAGCATCCTGAAACACGCCCGAATACCATTATTATTCCACGGAAAGAGCAACCACATCTTCACTGTCTGGCAGCGCGTCGTATTATTGGCAATTCGCCAGTATGAGGGTAAGAGCTACCGCATGTTTGTAGACTGTCTTGTCGAGGCTCATTACCTCATGATGTTCCTCCAACTATCGAAAATGCCACATTTCACAACGTTAGAGAAATTCACAGACATAATGGCGGTACCTTGCTTGAAAGGATAATCGCTTCTTTCATACTTCTAACAAACATCAGACAGATATTCCTTGGAATTGACTCTTCCGGGTTCAAGCCAACACATCCTTCCCACTATTACACTGAAAGAGCCAAACTGAGACAACAATAGCCTGTGCCTTGAGTATCTCATTACATTGTATTATCCTACATGATAGTCGCGCACTACGTTATTACCTCCGCATGCACACCAAGTTTCCATAAAATAAATGGGTTAACAATTCTTTGCCTGTAAGTAAATACTATGAACATCTTACTTCAATTTTTTAGATAGCATGGCGAAACACTATTTTTGCTAAAGGCTCATTAGAAGAATCACGGCATTAGAATATAGGGTTGCGCTTACTACACTTAATAGAGCCACCAGTCAATAACAAAATAAACAAGCACTTCCTATCGAGATTAGCCAAAAATGACAATAGTGGTTGAGCGTGACAGGTTCAGGCAGGCAATTTTGGTAGCCGTAGCCGACAAGGAAATGGTAAAAATCCTAGAATGTGCCATGTTCCATTCGAAATCTGTAAACGATGTTATTAGAGAAACAGGCGTCTCGCATAGTACTGCATATAGGAAGATCAGGTGGATGCTTGAACAGGGACTTTTGTTTACCGAAAAAATAGATATTACGCCGGATGGGAAAAAGTTCAGCCTTTTTAGAAGTACCGTGAAGTCGATCAACATTAGGTACGAACATGGAATTATGACTGTTCAAGTGGAATACAATATCAATACGCTTGAAAGGACTGCCGAGCGGCTCTTTTCTCTGGGATCTGACTAGCTTTCTTGCAAAGTATCTGCCATCTCCTTGCCGCTCTTTTCTGACAGGTAGAACCTTATCCAAAGCATGGCGCTGAACATTGTCATAGCCAGAACATGTGCGTACATGCCTATTTCTCCTGTTGAGAACAGATGGATTGCCTCTTCTTCTCCAAGCAAATCTATTATTTCACCTATTATCCAAATGACGATAAAGAGTGATATTTGGAACTGGAAAGTCTTGATCTTCCTTGATTTTGCGGTCAGCCATGCAAATATCCCAAAGGAAATTACCAGCAGGACAAGTGTAAGGCTGCCAAAGGACGAAAATATCACATCCTCGGTCATTTCCCAGTTGCCTCCTGCTTTTTCTTCCTTTGTGAGACGCCGAGATAGGTTGTGCCAAATGCAATTAGCGCGATTACCGAGGCAGGTTCAAATACACCGTCAGCCATCGATTCAAGACCTTGCATCCTGACTATGTGGTAGATTCCGTGTAGGACGAGGAAGGTCGTGAGCGCGGTTGTTATCTTGCTTATCTCGCCTCTTAGCTTAAGACTCAAATAGGCCGGGATTATGGCTGCGAATAAGATCACGACCGCGCTAACCAGATCCAGCTCATTTTCAATACCCACTTTTACCAGATTGTTATTCGCATTGCCTGTTATAATATTTGCAGTCTCGATCCCACACTTGGAATTCAAACATGGGATTCGTGTTCTAGCTATATCTACTCCATGTTTGCATGATTTGAATTGTATGAATTCAAGATATGCTTTAGCTCCGGTACTTGTAGGGATTACAGTCGTTATGAGCGTGGCGCTAGTTCTTCCTTTTCGAACAGAACAGAACGCCTCAGCGGCTGATTCTGGCATGATGATGGGAGGAGCTCATCTTGCAAAGGGGCAGATAGCGAGCGTTCAACTTGGAGCAGACGGGCAGGCAGAATGGATTCAGTCGGGAATCTGGGTCGTGCGGATAATGTCCTCATCTGATACGGGACATCCCGCGGCACAGGTGATCGCAAGATTTGCAATGGTCAAACCAGACGGCACGGCGATGCATGTGCATAAAATATACAACTTTAGAGCAGACGAAATGACGCAGGAAGGCAATTCCACCAACCTCCTCAAAGGCACTGCAACTGTAGCCATGAAGGGCAGTCCTGTTACTGACGTGCCTCTGACAGTAAAGGTTTTCAATAATGCTGTGATAGGATTCTGGATTGGACCTGACAAGGTGGATGGACACTTTGGAACCGGCCCTGTCTATGGCACCCTTTCCGCCAATACTAGGGCAGTAATGCAAGAGATCCACTCTATGATGCAAGGCATGGGAGGCTCGATGGGCGCTACCGGTCAAACCTACACCATCAAAATGAGCGCGAAGGAAGTAGATGAGGTCTACAGGTGGTCAACCGATGCTGGTATTAACCCAACACTAAAGCTCGTCGCAAACGCAAACAATATGATACAGATCCAAAACCCGACAGATGATAAACATGAGCTGGTCATAGAATTAAACGACACTGAACTTGCATCCAGTGGAGATATTGGCCCAGACAGTTCCGGAGAGTTGACATTCAGGCCTACGATGACTGGCGCTCTTGAATATCATTGTGAATACCATCCCGACACAATGAAGGGAACCATCGAAGTAACCAGCTCTTCATAATCTTAGCTTCATCGGATCATATCACCCTGCGCCCATCTTGGTACGCTATATTGTTCTAGAGATCTCACCGATCTAACAGGATTCGTTCAGAGCCAGCGGTCACTAATTCAGAAGATATAGTTCGTTCCTGCGCTGTTTTGTATAAAATCGCCGACCTATCCTCTGGCTATTTCACTCATCGCTTTCAAGCCAGAGCAATGACATGGCACAACGAACCTAGGCTTCAATCTCTCTAATTCCTCAGCAGTTTTAGGGATTATTGGCTCAAATAATCCCTTATGCGCCTTACCGTGCATGAACAAAGAAATATCTGTCGATTTTGTCGTTGGTATGTCTAAGGAGGCCCTTGGCATCGAGACATTTAACAAGCTACCATTAAACAATTGACTAAGGACCAATTATCAGGGGAATCTTGCTTATTCCATTAATTATCTTGTCGTGATCAGCACTCACTTCGGTTGTTAAATATAAAAGGTGATTATCTCCCAACGGCATCGTTATACGCTTAACCTTTTCATATTCAGCCAAAACATATTTTCCTTTACCAATCTTTGGTGCAAGTTCTCTCCTTGTCTTCCAACCCCTTACCGCAATGTCAATGGATTTTCTGCTCTCTTCCGGAGTGAGTAAATTGACCAGGCCTGGTCGATGATGAGACAACAATATTTTGCCATCCATATCACATATGGTAACAAGCCTAATGAGCGGATCGAGATCCATCACCTGACGGAAAATCCTATCGAAGTTCAACTATTAGTATATGCTTTTCGCTTTGTAATAACCTTTGTTTGTGGCCAATGGTGCATAGAATGGTAAGGACCAGTGCTATAAACTTGAAAGCAAGCAAGACGACCGTCATTGTTCCATTATGGTTGCTCTAATTTCCGGTGTTTTCACTTCGGCTCCTTGACGTTAGATCTTTTCAATTCTATCTCCCAACGATGGCTCCAAGATCCATTGTGAAAATGACAATTCGGCAGATTTGGTCTGAATCTTGAAGCCCCAAACCTCAAGTTGAGGGAGTAAACGTAACATTGAGTGCTCAAGTATGCAATAAGAACATTTGTAATTGAAAAAAAGAGAGATTATCAAGCCTTAATAGCTATGGACGTGATTATGTTGTATATGTCAAGTATCGACAACAGGATGAAGAATATCGTCCCGCCCTGCCCGTTTGCCGATCTGACGTGCTAAATTTAGAGGAGGGATTCAAGTGTCTTCTACGCGCCAGTGCAAGTTATGTGTCCTTCTGATCACCTTTGCTCGCCTAGTATATGGTCGCTGGCAAGCTCAGAATCTTGACAACACTCTTCACCAATGTGCTAACGGCAAGAGTGGTACCCCTGCATGGCCGAGCGCCGGCGATGCATAATCATTACTTCATTGTAGGTAAATTATTAAGATAATTCTTGCAGCAAACATCAGAACAAAAGTCTAAGACGCCTCTCACAACGCTTGAATACAATACCCCTTCATTAAAGTCTTGGAACTCTTTTCCGCAGGATTTACAATATCTATACATATGCTTTCATCAATACGTAAGGGGGGGCTTTCATAAAGTTGTTTGCCATGGCTATGAGGCCAGGGATGGATATATAATGCAGTTCGTGTAATCAGAGTACCGAGGATTTTTGGAATGGCGACAATTAAGGTATACAAAAGAAATGCGACATTTGTAGATTTAAGTAATCTGGTGGAAGAACTTAGCAATATAGGGCTAACTAAAATTTTGAAAAAGTACTACAATAAACCGATTGAGCACGAAGCCAAGAGTATAGTCGCAGGCCCTAGCTTTATCCAATTCCTAAACAAGCTGTTTAGAATCCAAATAGCTGCTGGAGACATACTGCAATTTGAATCTGGGAATCATGACAAATACTTCATGTTCTCCCTATCAGGAACATGGGATGAGATCATCGAATTGCAATAATGCAAATCTATCACTTTACATGCAAGAGCTGTGGTTATGAGTCGAA
>JAHEZV010000070.1 GCA_023250885.1 Nitrososphaera sp.
TCAGCTTGTCTGGTAAAGTCTTCAGCTTGACCTTCACACTGCTGTCGCCCCCGGTAAGATTCCCGGCGTTGACTCCAATTGAACAGCAGGCTTCACCCCTTGTGGTGCTCCCCCGCCAATTCCTTTAAGTTTCAGTCTTGCGACCGTACTCCCCAGGCGGCAGACTTAACGGCTTCCCTGCGGCACTGGGTTGGCGCGAAGCCAACCCATCACCGAGTCTGCATCGTTTACAGCTGGGACTACCCGGGTATCTAATCCGGTTTGCTCCCCCAGCTTTCATCCCTCACCGTCGAGCGCGTTCTGGCAAGCCGCCTTCGCCACTGGTGGTCTTCAGTGGATCAGAGGATTTTACCCCTACCCACTGAGTACCGCTTGCCTCTCCCGCCTCCTAGCCCTGTAGTATCCCCCGCAGCCCATCTGTTGAGCAGGTGGATTTAACGGAGGACTTGCAGAACAAGCTACGGATGCTTTAGGCCCAATAATCGTCCCGACCACTCGGGGTGCTGGTATTACCGCGGCGGCTGACACCAGACTTGCCCACCCCTTATTCTGCACCATTTTTAGAGGTGCCAAAAGATGCCCTTAGCGGGCATCACTCAGAGTAACCCTGTCAAGCTTTCGCCTATTGCAGAGGTTTCGCGCCTGCTGCGCCCCATAGGGCCTGGGCCCTTGTCTCAGTGCCCATCTCCGGGCTCCTTCTCTCAAAGCCCGTACCGGTTACAGGTTTGGTGGGCCATTACCTCACCAACAGCCTGATCGGCCGCAGTCCAATCCAGGGGCCGTATAGGTTTCAGCCAGTGTCCATTCCAGAAACCTTGGCCTATCGCGGTTTATCCTCAGTTTCCCGAGGTTATCCACGTCCCCTGGGCATGTTGACTACGTGTTACTGAGCCGTGTGCCACGCCTTGCGGCGTTGACTCGCATGGCTTAGTCCCACTCTGATAGCAGTCGGGTCCGGCAGGATCAACCGGAGTCAATCCTTTTAATTAAAGAGTACGGCCGGACAACCTTGTTATTGTGCGGGTCGTATTAGGGTGTTCGTGTGACCCATGTCAGATCCAATGTTAGCATCGGATCTCCATTTTATGAGCGCAACTGGAGGTCAGTGAATCACAAAATGGCGCTAAGACCAAACATCATCACCGACGCCGCCTTAAACGTTACGTTCGTTTTTTTCCTTTGCAAGTTACTGATATAAACCTTTGCTCAAATAGAAGTACATGAGAGGTTGGCCTGTAAAAAACTAGCCGATGTACACTTTGATAATGCCATACCGGGCTTCTTGTTGTGATACACCTCATTTTCCAGTTTGATATAAAGTCTATATATCGTCCAGCCGCAAGTCGATCAGATGCAGGAAAGCGCAAGCCATGGCAAGCAAAACAAACTTGCAAAGGAAACAAGCCCGTACCTTTTGCAGCACGCCTACAACCCTGTTGACTGGTACCCGTGGGGAGAAGAAGCGCTAGAACGGGCGAAAAAGGAAGACAAGCCAATTTTCCTGAGCGTCGGCTACAGCGCGTGCCACTGGTGCCACGTGATGGCGCACGAATCGTTTGAAGACGACGAAGTGGCCAAGATAATGAACGAGGATTTCATTAACATCAAAGTTGACAGGGAAGAGCGGCCTGATCTCGATGACATCTACCAGCGGGTATGCCAACTTGCGACCGGGACTGGCGGCTGGCCGCTTTCTGTGTTTCTGACGTCGGACCAAAAGCCATTCTACGTAGGGACATACTTTCCAAAGGGGGGCGGCCACTACAACATGCCGGGATTCAAGACTATACTGCTCCAGCTTGCCACCGCCTACAAGAGCAAAAAACAGGAGATCGAGGCGTCAAGCGGCGAGTTCATGGATGCCCTGACGCAGACAGCAAAGGATGTTGCCTTGGGAACGGCAGGCAAGGCGAGCCTTGAGCGCTCCATCCTCGACGAGGCGGCAATGGGTCTGCTCCAGATGGGAGACGCTATATACGGCGGCTTTGGACAGGCCCCCAAGTTCCCTAATGCCTCCAACCTGATGTTTCTGCTAAGGTATTACGACATTTCCGGCATGAACCGCTTCAAAGATTTTGTCGCATTTACCGCAGACAAGATGGCAGCAGGTGGCATACACGATCATCTGGGCGGCGGCTTTGCGCGCTATGCGACGGACCAGAAGTGGCTTGTTCCACACTTTGAAAAGATGCTCTACGACAACGCTCTGCTTGCCCAGCTGTACTCTGAACTGTACCAGATTACAAAGGCTGAAAAATATCTGCAGATGGCAAGAAAAACTCTGGACTTTGTTATGCGTGAAATGGCGCACCCCGAAGGCGGGTTCTACTCTGCTCAGGACGCCGACTCGGAAGGCGAAGAAGGCAAGTTCTACGTCTGGCACAAGAAAGAGATCGCATCAATTCTTGGCGACCAAGCCGCCACAGACATTTTCTGTGAGCACTATGGTGTGACTGAAGGCGGCAACTTTGAGGGCAAGAACATCCTCAATGTGAGGGTGCCGGTTTCAAATGTTGGCCTGCGATACGGCAAGACGCCGGAGCAGGCCGCCCAAGAAATTGCAGAAGCTTCTGGCAAACTTTTTGCAGCCAGGGAGAAAAGGGTCAGGCCCGGAAGGGATGAAAAGATACTGACATCGTGGAACGGCCTAATGATCTCCGGGTTTGCTAAAGGCTACGGTGTCACCGGCGACATAAAGTATCTGCAGGCTGCAAAGAATGCAGTCAAGTTCATTGAAACTAAGATTGCGGCAGGCGACGGCAGGCTGTTGCGCACATTCAAGGACGGCAAGTCAAAATTGAACGCGTACCTTGACGACTATGCCTTTTACGCAGATGGCCTGCTCGACCTCTTCGCGGCGGATTCAAGGCAGGAATATCTGGACAAGGCGATCAATTACACTGATTTCATGCTGAAGCATTTCTGGGACGAAAAGGAGGATAACCTGTTCTTCACTTCTGACGACCACGAGAAGCTGATAGTGAGGACCAAGAACTTTTACGACCTTGCGATCCCAAGCGGCAACTCCGTCGTTGCTTCAAACCTACTCCGGCTCTACCACTACACGCAAAATAGCAACTACCTTGACCGTGCAGTCAAGATAATGAAGGCCGGCGCGCGGCCGGCTGCAGAGAACCCTTTCGGGTTTGGCCAGATGCTCAACGCGATCTACCTCTACGTGAAAAAGCCCGTGGAGGTGACTGTGATAACAAACGAGAATAACTCTGGAATGGCAGGATGGCTCAACCGGCAGTTCGTTCCAGACGGAATAAACGCGGTCGTAAGCGCAAACGAACTTGGTTTGCTCCAGAAATATGCCTACTTTAAGGGGCGCGAAGCCGACGGCGAGACCGCGTTTGTGTGCAGGAACTTTACCTGTTCGCTTCCGCTCAAGTCGCAGCAAGAGCTTGAACGACAGCTCATGCCTTCCTGATATCTATCAACAGCCTGTCGCCAACGCGGGGACTGCCCATTTTTTCATAGCGCTTTTTTGGCATAGTTATCTGGATCACAGTTTGCGAATAGCTCTTTACCAGCGTCTGGGGCTGCGACTTTAGGATCGCTTCCAGCAGCGGCCTTATCTGCTCCTTTACTTCCTTGTCGGTGACCGCCCTGTCTATAGCTTCTAGCATCATCTGCTGCTGCGACACTGCTTCAAGCTCGACATCTTCGCTCAGCACAAGGTTGACGCTGGTTCCAGTGTCTGTCATTTGGTTGATGCGATATTTGATGGACTCGTTTTGCATGCAGTTGTATTGGAGGCGGCCACTAAAATTCGCTCTGGTCAGTCTCCGAAGAGCTCCTCTTCCTCGAGGTCCCTGTCCTTCTTTGTGAGGTATATCAAAAAGCCAGCGATGCATGCAAAAGCAATGACATTGACAACCAGTATCGATGCATCGACGCGCTGGGCGAGCACGAACAGCCGGACCATCGCGTAAATGACCGCGACCGCCAGCGCCGCTATGCAGCCGGTCATGGCGTAGTGGATCTTCCGCCTGTTCATGGCAGTATTTTGCACAAACTGCCGTATAACTTTTAACGGCAGGGCAACTATGAATAGGTCAGTGCAGCTGGTAAAAAAATACGAAATACAGTCAAAGCAGAAGATAATCGATTTTCTCAACAGCCAGCCTGCCGGCAGGGTGGCGTCTATTGACAAGGACGGCTTCCCTCAGGTTATTCCCATGAATTTTGTCTACTTTAACAACGCCATCTACATGCATTCGCACCCATTTGGAGAAAAGCTGGACAACATCCGGCGCAACCCGAATGTTGGCTTTGAGGTGGATAAGCACATTTGCTTCCTGCCTTCGTACTACTTCCATCCTACGGACGCGTCGCAGGCAGATACGCTCTACATAAGCGTGGTAATCAAGGGCAGGGGGGAGATCGTTGAGGACAGCGAAGAAAAGGCAAGTGCTCTCAACGGCCTCATGGAAAAGTACCAAAAGGAGGGCAGGTACGAGGCACTTGATGCAGAGATGCCTGTAGTCGAAGAAGTCGCGATAATCAAGGTCACGCCATCAGACATGCGCGGCAAGTACAAGGTAGGGCAGCACTGGGCTAGGCCGTACAGGCTAAAGATGGCAAAGAACATAATCGAGCGGGAAGGACTGGAAAAGGCAAGGCCGGTTCTGGCGATAATGGGCGTCGAGATTGCAGCGAACGACATCTTGGAGATCAAAAAAGACCCGGTGATGTAGGACGAAGTGCCCTGTCCACACGGAGTTTTTTGACGATTCGTGCGACGCCTGCAAGCAGGAATATATGGAAATGAAGGGCGCGGGTGAGCCTGTTACTCAGGACAAGAAGTACAAAGAGTTTACCGAAGGGCGCGCAAAAAAGCTGTACGAGGAACTGATGCTGCAGTACCTGAAAAGCGGCGCAAACGATGTAGACGCGGACAGGAAGGCAAAGGCAATAATAAGGAAACAGTGCAGCATCCGGGGGATGCCGTTCTGGCCATGGGCCTAGTTACTTTTTCTTACCGGTGGTAGAGTTTGGAAATATCATCTGGCCGACATCTTTGTACATCTTTAGGAAGTGCTTGCCCTTGTCGGTCGTGCGATACTCGTGATCGGTAGAGTTGTATTCAAGCAATCCCTTTTCTTCAAGGACAGCAAGATATTCTTTCAGCTGTGGAAACGACAGAAACGCCTTGTACATTATCTTGGTCTTGATCGCGCCGTCAAGAGCTATTTCGAGCATAGCTGCCGCAATGTCGGTCCGGCTCCTGTATTTCACGCTTCTTTAATTGTGCGGGTACCATTAAAACTTCTCGTACAAAAAACTAGTACATATTTCCGGTAAGGGGCTATTGCGCTTCCTGCGACCCAATAAGGGCGTAATTGCTGTGAAGGCGCATCGCAAGGTCGCTCAGCACTTCGATCTTTGTTTTTGGGTAGTTTGCAAACTTAAGAACGCTGTCTATGACCTCTGGGATCTGCTTGATCCCTTTGCCGGGTTCAAACTTTTTGCGGGACTTTCAGGGCATTAGAAGATTTCTCTCCTAGCCTTTACTCGACATCTGCTTTTTCTCTTGCCGCGTCCGTGGCTTGCTGCTCATCCAGCTTCTTCAGCTCGCTTCGCAAAAACTCTCTGTACTTGTTGCGCTCTTCCTGCGTCATGGACTCTAGGTTCGAGCTGAGCGCCGATCCGATGGTTATCACCCTGTCGATGAGATCCATCGCCATTAACTTGCCCACGTTGCCGACGCGCATCATGACATCGATCTGTTTATGGATTATGCTGCCAAATGATTCCAGGTCGGACGTGATTTCAAGACCCTTCCTTGTTATCGCGTACCTGCCGTCCTTATCTTCGGACACAAGGCCTTCGTCGAGCAACCTGCCAAGTAGCGGGTAAATAAGCCCCGGCGACGGCTTCCACCTGCCGCCGCTCTGCACGGTAGCCTTGTCGATTATTTCCTTGCCAGTCATTGGATGCTCTTTTAGCAATGAAAGTATGTACTGCCTGGAAAAGCCCCTAGGAATTGCGCTTCCCACTCTTGATAGCCACTCAGATATCATATATCGCTAGTAATATCGCTAGCGACATATTAAGTTTGTGGATGACCAATCTCCGAGTTTTGTTGCAAAGTAGGGAGTTTTCTATCGCTGTTGAACCACAAGTTAATATATCACATCTTGGTAGCGATTTTTGCGACGAGGGTTTGAGTAATAATAGAGAATTTCTGTCGATTTCTAATTTGAGTGGGAAGCCCGCCCTTTTCATAATAATTGTTTTTGCGGTACTCACATCTGGTATGGTTTCGTTCAATCTGGCCTTTGGCTTATCCGAGGAACAGCCTGCCGGGTGCGGTATATTTGATTATAATGAGCAATGCAACCTTTCCCCTATTGCCCATTTGATTTATGGAGATGTTATAATAGCCGGCAGCTTGTCCACTTTTTTGGCTCTACTGTTCCACCATCTTACACATCGAAGCATGCTGAAAATAGACAACGTAATTCAGAGGGTAGACAAAATAATTCAGTCACAAGAATCTCTGAACAACCGACGTAAGGATTATGCCGTTGAGCACGTGAAAAGCATGCTGAGTCTTGTAATTTTTGCTATGAGTATGATGAGGGCATCAGTGAACCGCTATAATGAAGCTAAGACGCTGAAAGATAAAGAGGACCAAAAGTGGATGCAATCGACCACGCTTTCTCAGCTCAGAGGAGAGGAATCAAGGTTGGGACGTCTTTTGCAAAATGTGAGGACCATTCTAACTGCTACCAATGATGTTATAGATCCCGATGTAGTGAGTCGAATCTGGGGAGTCTGCAACTATATCGCTGGGATAGAGGTGGCGCAGAAAGCGGACGGTACAGTGGAATTTCCAAAGTATATTGTTTGCCGAAGAAAGCTCGAGTATCTATTACAATTTCTTCAATCTTATACCCAAACCACCCATTCATTCAACGAGATCGAAGAGCGTTATGAAAGTTCTGCAATCTCTCCAGAGCCAGGTGAGGCTCAGGAGGTGCCACAGTAAGAATGGCATCATCTGTTGGCAAAGGTAATCCGCCTAACTCACTTCGTGACTATAGAAAGGCATTCGGTCAATTTTCATCGAAAAAGACCCAAAGGCTAGAATCGTTGAAGCCTTGTGAGATTGAAATGGACGCACAAGAAGACCTTGCCGGCGGAGTGCACTCGATAGACTTTGAGAATGGAGATGTCTTGATCAAACAATCAGGAATTTACCTCATCATCGCATGTCCACAGATCGGCAAAGTTAGGGGTACTACACCTAGATGGATTGATTTTTGGGTGAGGTTGAATAACGTGGATGTCCCGAATTCTAACATAAGGGCCGTCGTGATGGATCCGCAGGAAAAGACAGTTGTTCCACTAAACAGTGTGCTACCTCTTAATAGAGGCGATACATTGAACATAATGATGGCGGTAGAAACCTTAGGAGAGGGGTTGGGAATAGAGGCAATTGAACCAGATGGTGAACCCACAATACCCAGCATCATTGTCACCTTGGTACAGCTGGACTAAGAGCCTATCCCAGTAATATCCTCCTATAGACAATCATACAGCAAGCCAG
>JAHEZV010000021.1 GCA_023250885.1 Nitrososphaera sp.
CTGCTAAAGAGCATAAGCGTCGACGAAGAACACCACATCAGGATTCTGGAGCATCTGTCGGAGCTCGTTGGCTCGGCAAAATAGAGTTCAAGTACAGATTCTTGTTGCGTAGATCTCTTAAGTAAACAAGATCTGAGGGTTTTTGACATATAATGAATTCATATTATGAGTCAAAAGCAGAGCGGCATCGGAGCAAAGTCGACATTGTCTACGACATACTTGCCTCTGCGATGGGCGGCGGCGCAAAAAAGACGCACATCCGGTACAAGGCTACCCTAAGCAGCACTCATGTGGAGAGCTATTTTTCGGCGCTGCTTGCCCATAACCTCCTAAAGAAGACTCAGGACCTTGATGGAAACAACGTCTATCGCACGACTGAAACGGGCATGAAGTTCATAGAGTGTTGCGAGGAAATACGCTCCCTGATCGGGCTTGTGATGAACAACCGCAGGATAGACCCAATGTCAGAGTTTTACGCGTTTGACAGGCGCTAGCCCCGCAGCGCCTGAAGCACTTCTTGGCTGTGGCCCGCGGCCTTGACCTTTCTGTAGACCTTGATTATCTTGCCGGACTTGTCCACAAGGAAGGTCGACCTGTTGATGCCCATGTACTCCCTGCCCATGAAGCTCTTCAGGCCGTAGACCCCATACTTTTTGGAAATGTCGTTTTCAGTGTCTGCGACAAGCGGGTAGGGCATGCCCATCTTGTCCCGGAATTTCTGGTGCGACTCTTCGTCGTCTGGCGATATGCCCACTATCTCGATGCCTGAATCCTTGAATTTCTTGTAGTCGCGGGAAAATTCTGTGGCCTCCATGGTGCAGCCTGACGTGAAATCCTTCGGATAGAAATAGACAACGACGTTCTTTTTGCCGCGCAATTCTGATAATTTGATAGCCTTTCCGTCTCTATCCCTCATTGTAAAGTCGGGCGCGATGTTGCCTTCCGCAAGTTCTGCCTGCTTTTCTTCTGCCATACTAGGAAACCGGCGTGGCAGTAATAAAAAACTTATCCAAAGACAAACGTGTAGAACACGACATTGTCAGAGCGCGGGATTATCTCTATTTCGTGCATCTCCGGCTTTTCCGTTTTCACCAAGTTGTGCATGAACGGCCATTGGATGTCTGCGATGCTGGCGTTGCCGTCAAGCCTTGCGTCTTTGCCGAGCTGCTCCTTTGCAAGGTGGTTGCCATCCAGCTTGATCTCTATCATGCCAGGCCTGCCATCAGAGGTCCCCATTATGCCGTGCACCCGCTTCCCGGCGTTGTAGTTCATTATCACCGCCGGGTTCTGCTCCCTGCCGCCTGGCGCGTACTGAACGCCTTCCCGCTGCCATATCCACTTGCCGCGCAGAAACACGACATTGACGTCGTGAGAGCCAGAGTCGACTACGATACTGGCTGCGTCAGGCTTGAGCGTCTGGTTATTGCCAAAGCGCCTAAGCCGTGAGTAGCCAACGCAGATCTCAGGCGCCATCCCATAAAAGTGCATGCCATAGGTGTCGTGGATCTCGTCCTTGGGGTCTTCCAGCTCTTTTTCTTCGACAGGCTTTTTGCCAGCTTCTTCAAGCAGTTCGACAACAGCATCTTCAAAGTCCGCAATGCCGCCGTAGCCGGCGTGCTCGTAGCGAATAAAGCCGTTGTGATCAATAATGACGTGCTTTGGCCAGTACATGTTGCCGTATGCCTCCCATGTCTTGTTGATCGTGTCAAACGCGTTTGGGATGCCAACATTGTAGCGCTCAAGGGCGCGCCTAATGTTTGCATGGTCGGTCGCGAAATGGTACTCGGCGGAATGCGCCTGAACCACCTGCAGGCCGTAATTGCCGTATTTTTGCTGCAGGCGCTTCATGACAGGGATTGTGCGCAGGCAGAAAATGCAGGTGTATGTCCAGCAGTCGAGCACCACTACCTTGCCCTTCAGCTCCTTGATTGAGAGAGGCTGCGAGTTTGACCAGCCCGTGATGTCCTTGAACTCGGGGGCCGGGGTCGCCGGGACAACGTCCATTTCAGCATCTTGCAAGGACCAGACAGGATATAACTGTTAGATTTTTATCGCTTTAACACCTGTCCTATTAGCACTTGTCCTATATTATGAAATGCGCGGACTGCGGCTGCACGCCGCAGGAGTGCAGGAGCAGCAAGTCGCCGCGCGATTGCCCAAACTGCGCCAAGGAAGAATGTTGCTGCTGGCGCGCCATTAAAACATTTTAAGACAAGCGATATTTGATTAGTGAATGGCTACTGCCATAGTGACCGGGAGCGGCAGGGGGATAGGCCGGCAGACTGCGATCCTGCTTGCAAAGCGAGGCGTAAACGTCGTCGTATCCTCAAGGACCCTGAGCGAAATCGAGGACACCGTAAAAGCGATCAAAAAGATTCATGCTGGCGTGCTTGGAGTAAAGTGCGACGTCAGCATTTCTGCGCAGGTCGACAACCTTGTCAAAAAGGCTGCTGAAAAATTTGGCGGAGTCGACATCCTGGTCAACAACGCCGGCATTTTCACCGTAAAAAAGCTGGTGGACACTACGGAAAAAGAATGGGATGAAATACTTTCCGTGAACCTAAAGGGCGCGTTCTTGTGCTGCAAGGCAGCCCTTCCCCACATGCTTGGCAAGAAGTCCGGCACTATAATCAACGTCAGCTCGGGCGCCGGCAGGGCCGGCTTTGACAACCTGTCTGCCTACTGCGCAAGCAAGTTTGGCATGATAGGGCTCACCGAAAGTCTTGCATGGGAGGTTGCCGGCCACAACATCCGTGCAATGGCAATATGCCCAGGTGAAGTTGCAACGAAAATGCAGGAAACCGACCCGGAATACTACCGGGAGAACAGGGACAGGATGCTGAAGCCAGAGCAGGTTGCCGCAAAAATCGTGGACATGATATTTAGTGACAAATATCTGAACGGCCAGTCTGTAGACATATAAGAATCAGCATCTTCTAGACAGTGATGCAAAAGTCAAACATAAGGCAGGTGGTTCCAGACCAGTCGATGCAGCAATATTTTGAAGGCAGGGTGGAAATAAAGAAAATGATAACAGACGCGCTTACGAAGGAGGTGGAAACATTCTTGGTAACATTTATCGACGGCGCAAGGACGAAACTTCACTACCACGAAACGGACCAGGTGCTAATAGCTACCGAGGGAAAGGGGATCGTCGTGCTTCAGACCGGCGTGAAAATGGACAGCGACACTGCTGCCACGGTCAAGATGGACGAAGTGCACTACCTGGACGAAGGGGACTATGTCTGCGTGCCGGCGGGCAAGTGGCATTGGCACGGGGCAGTCAAGGGAAGCAGCTTTGCGCACTACCAGATTAAAAAGCCGGGCAGGACGATCTGGCTGGAATAATGAAAAGGCTGGAATAATGAAAAGGCTGGAATAATGAAAAGATACAGATATACACATAATTATAACAACTGAAGCATGAACTTGATGTCCAATGACGGGCACGTAATCGACAACCTGCGGTCAATGATTTCTTCTTCCAGTGGCGCAAGATATGTCGAGGCGCGCTATCAGGCAAGGCTTGCCACCGAGGTTAATTTTGTCAACGGCGAGCTTGATAGGATAAGAGTTGTGGAAAACTCCGGCTGCGGCATCAGGGTTCTGGTGGACGGCTGCTGGGGCTTTAGCAGCACGAACAACCTGTCGTTGCTGAAAGAGTCGCTTGGCCACGCAATTTCAGCAGCGCGCGTCCTTGCCCAAGCAAAAAAGAAAAAGGTGAAAGGACTGGCCGAGTCGAAAATGTTGACCGGCATTTTTCGGACGTCTGCCAACGGCAGCGTGTCAGACATAGATATCGAGCAGAAGGTGCAGGTTGCAAGGGAGGGGGAAAAGGCCGCGCGGAGCAACAGGGCGGTCAAGGCCGCGTCGTGCACCTACCGCGAAACGCTCGATCACAAGGCGATTGTCAGCAGCGACGGCGCCGACAGTGAGATTTACGATTCAAAGCCAGAGTTCAACGTGTCAGCGATAGCAAAAAGGGGAGGCCAGAGCGCGACTGCTCATGAAGGGGTGGGCGTCACGGGCGGCTGGAGCGACTTGTTCAAAAAGAGCCACCTAGAGTATGCCGTCACTGCGTCTGAAAGGGCTGCCAAGTTGCTTGACGCAAAGCATGTGAGCGGCATCAGGACAACCGTAATTCTGGATCCGGCTATGGTAGGGCTCCTCTCGCATGAAGCAATAGGCCACACTGTCGAAGCCGATTTCGTGCTTTCCGGATCTGTGGTGAAGGACAAGATTGGCCAACAGGTCGCAAGCGAGCTTGTCACGCTGGTTGACAGCGGCAAGTCCGAAATAGCAAGCAACGCTGGCGGCACGATAATTGTGGACGACGAGGGCGTGGCCGCGGGGCGGACCGCGATAATTGAAAAAGGGATACTGAAATCGTTCCTGCACAACCGCGAGTCTGCTTTGGTGTTTGACACTGAATCAACAGGCAACGCCCGCGCCTTTCAATACAACGACGAGCCGCTAATCCGGATGCGCAACACGTTCATCGAGCCGGGGACGGACAAACTCGCGGACATGATTAAAGAGACAAAGCGCGGCTACGTCGTCAAGGGGGCTAGGAACGGCCAGGCCGACGCCAACGGGGAGTTCATGTTCGGCGCCGAGGAGGTCTATCTTGTGGAGAATGGCGAGGTGAGGGAGCTCATGAAAGGTGCAAGCATCTCGGGCAACGCGTTTGACGTCTTAAAGTCAGTCGACATGGTGGGCAACGAGTTCCAGTACGACATTGGCACCGGCTACTGCGGCAAGTTCCAGCCGGCCAAGGTCGACGGTGGCGGGCCGTACATCCGTTGCGCGGCTCTGATTGGAGGCTTGCAGTGATTGCAGGACCTTTTGCGCTATGCTATCAAGGAGGCCGAGGCCCTTGGCGCAAGCGAAGCTGAAGCGTGCGCGGCGGCCAGCAGCGAGTCTGAGATATTCATTGAGAGCAATGACGTCAAGCAGGCAAAATCTCAAAAGACAAGCTCGGTGGGCATACGCGTCCTTGTTGGTGGCTCGGCCGGCTTTTACTCTGTCAACAATCTGACAAAAAGCAAGGTAAAGGACGCCGTGTCGATGGCGATAAAAATTGCGCGCGTGAGTCCAAAGGACAGGCACAACGCCCTTCCAGGCAAATCGAAGGCAATGGTGCTCCGGGGCATCTACGACAAAAAGGCCGGGTCGTTTGAAGCCTCGGACGCAGCCAAGATGGCCGCAGAGATGCTCGACGCTGCAAAGTCGTACGACAAGAGGGTGAGCGTCGACAACGGCAACCTTAACGCGGACGTATCGACGCACTGGCTTGCAAACTCTAACGGCGTAGATCTGTCAGAAAAGGCGAGCATTTTTTCGTGGTCGATAATGGGAATGGCAATAGAAGACAGCGACATCTCCAGCTTTGACCTCCAGCTTGGAGGCTCACATTTCGTCAAGGACATCGACGTGCACACGACTGCGACCGAGTTTGCAAAGACCGTGGTCAGCTCGCTTGGGCCGCGCGGGATAGAAAGCTTCAAGGGAGAAATGCTTCTGACGCCGATAGCCATAAATGAAATGATAGAGGAAGTGATCTCGCATTCCATCAATTCAGACGCCGTACAGAAAAAGTCGAGCCACTTTGCCGGCAAGATAGGCAAGCGTGTATCTTCGGACCTGTTAACGGTAGAGGATGACGCGACCAATGTAGAGGGCCTTGGCGCATCCAGCTTTGACAGGGAAGGCGTGGCCCACCGCAGAAACGTCGTGATAGAAAAGGGCGTGCTCAAAAAGTTCCTCTACAACACATACACTGCAAAAAAGGACGGCGTTAAGAGCACCGGCAACGCAAGCGGCTCGACAAGCTCGCCTCCCTCTGTGTCGACAACCAACTTTGTAATCAGGCCGGGCAGGTCAAGCCTCGACACCTTGGTGTCGGAAATGGAAAACGGCATGATAATCAGCAGGTTTTCAGGCAACGTCAACCCCGTGAACGGCGACTTTTCCGGCGTGGTCAAGGGGGGCCGGCTCGTCAAGAACGGCACGATACAGCACCCAGTCAAGGAAGTCATGGTGGCCGGCAACGTCTTTGAAGCGCTGCGCTGCCTGAACGGGGTTTCAAAGGAACGAAAAATCATTTATGACTCGATACTGCCGTACATGCGGTTTGACGACATCTCGTTCACGGCGGGCTGATTAGGATGGAAGAGAAATACGACATCGCGATCGTCGGAGGCGGGCCGGCAGGGCTGTCGGCCGCGTACACCGCGGCGAAGGCCGGAGCACGAGTAATCCTGTTTGAAAAAGACGAAGCCATCGCGCACAGCGTCAGGACAAGCGGCGTCACGTGGATTTCAGAGATGGAAAGGCTCGGCATACCCGGCGAATACTACAACCCAGTGCAGAACTACCGCTTTGTGTCGCCTTCCAACGATGTCCTGATTTCCGGCGGCACGGCCAAGTCGTGCGTGCTTGACGTGAGAGGCAT
Source organism: Nitrososphaera sp. (assembly GCA_023250885.1). Lineage (GTDB taxonomy): Archaea > Thermoproteota > Nitrososphaeria > Nitrososphaerales > Nitrososphaeraceae > Nitrososphaera. Next base: position 6,455 of record JAHEZV010000021.1, read on the forward strand.
GTACCAGTATCTGGCGTTTCTGGCAGCCGGGGCCGGCGCAAAGATCATGGTAAAAAGCAACGTGATCAACGTCCTCAAGGAAGTCGAGAGGGTCGCGGGCGTGAAGGCAAGCACCCCAAAGGGCGACTTGACCGTGCGGTCCACGCTTGTTATAGACGCAAGCGGCTTTAGCGCTTCTGTCGCGCGTAGGGCCGGGGCGGCAGGCGAGTGGAAGCGCTACGGGATTGGCGCCGAGTACGAGTGCTACTGCGACGACGTTGACGGCGCGACCTGGGTCCTGATGGTCGGCCGGCAGTATTCAGAAGCCGGCTACGCCTGGATATTCCCTCTGTCAAGAAATAGGGTCAGGATTGGCGTCGGGATCGGCAGGCCGGAATCAAACGCAGAGCCCCTTGAAAAGTTGCACGATATCTTGGAAAAAAGGTTGAAGCCGCTTGACGCCCTTGGAAAAATACAGCCGGTGGAACTGCACTACGGGTTCATACCAAACGAAGGGGTCCGGCAGAACAGTGTCGCAGACGGCCTTGTTATGGTGGGCGACTCGGCAGGCCAGTCAAACCCGCTGCTGCTGGAGGGCATACGCTATGCCATCGAATTTGGCAGGCTCGCCGGGGAGGTGGGCGCAAGATCGCTTTCGCGCAGCGCCAGCAGGGAATCTTTGTTGGACTATGAAAAAACATGGAAGGCAAAGGTAGAGTCCAAGATCCAGTCAGCCCTGAGGGTGCAGACCCGCTGGCTCGGCCTGACTGACGAGGAATGGGACAAAGAGATAGAAATTCTCCGGGACATGACAGTCGATGAATTTCTGGACTTTATCAAGGCCGACTTTACGGCAGGCAAGATGATGAAGCTTGCGCTTCACCACCCAACGCTGGCCGCGCGGCAGCTGTTTAATATGATCCTGCAGAGCTGAATTGCAAGATTCGCAATCTACTCGTTAGGTTTTTATATCTTGGAAAAACAGCAAGTCATGCCTTGGCTGGAGAAACCGCCGCGGACTTTACTCCAATTCTATACATGCTCGGTTTCGGCCTCTTAGCTTCCGTGCCTGTACTGATATTGTCAAGGCTCATCTCGCCAAGACGCCGGTACAACCCTGTAAAGTTCCTCCCTATGGAGTGCGGCCAGATGCCGACAGGAGAGGGCAGGTCTCACTTCATGATGCAGTATTACGCTTACATCCTGATGTTTGTCGTCTTTGACGTGATGTCCATTTTTCTATACGCGTGGGGGACCGCGCTTTTCAGCATTCCCCGGGTCGCGACGCTCCCGATAATCGGCTTCCTTGGGATAATGTTCGCCGCCATGGGGTACGCGCTTTACCTTGCAGGGAGGAAAGGCATTTGGTGATTTTGCTAACAACTATTAAATATCTAAGCTGCGGAGAAAACAACAAGGAGGACCGGCATTGAAGAAAGAACTCGTCAGCCCCACCAACATTAACGTAATGGTGAGCAAGCTCAGCGACATTCTGGTAAAGGCACTGGATGCGCCGCTTGGCTACGCCATAAACTGGGGCAGGGTCTGGTCACTCTGGCCTGTGCACCTCGAAACAGCCTGTTGCAGTGTCGAGTTTGGAGCGGCTTCGGGACCAAGGTACGACGTCGAAAGGTTCGGCATCATCGAAGCGTTCGGCTCGCTGCGCCAGTGCGACCTTATCGTGGTGCAGGGGACAGTGACTAGAAAGATGGCCCCGAGGTTGAGGATGGTCTACGACCAGATGCCGGAGCCAAAGTACGTCATAGCAATGGGTGCCTGCGCCATAACGGGCGGGCTCTACATTGATTCGTACAACGTGCTTCCGGGCGTCGACGGCATCGTGCCTGTAGACGTGTACGTGCCTGGCTGTCCTCCAAGACCTGAGACACTTATCCAAGGGACGATGTTGCTGCAGGAAAAGATCAAAAGGTCAAAGATAAAGTAGCATGAGCACCAACAAGGACGAGCCAGAAAAGCCGGCCGCCAGCTCACCACCGATACCTTCTGCCGCAAAACCACCGGCGCCAGCAGCCAAGCCGCCAGCACCCGCCGCTGCAAAGCCAGCATCCGGAGCGCAGCCTCCAAAGAAAGAGCCGGAAGCGCCTCCATTTGAAAAAGGGCTCGTGGAGGAGATAAAGAAAAAGTTTGGCGAATCGATCAAAGTAGTTTTCATAAAGCCGCTAAGGATCAAGATACAGGTTGAGCCGAACAGTATCGTTGAAGTGGCAACATTCCTGCGCGACAGCATGGGATTTGACCACGCCGAGTCCGTCGGCGGCACCGACTATCCCAAGGACGGCCAGATCGAAGTCATCTATCATCTGGGCTCGTACACGCGCGAAGACCTTGGCGCGCACATCCTTTCGCTCACAGCCAGAACAAGCAGGGACGACGCCCGGCTCCCCACGTTAATTAACGTCTACAAAAGTGTGGAATACCACGAGAGGGAGACATTTGAGATGCTGGGCGTCTATTTCGAGGGTCACCCGAGGAACGATCGGTTCCTGCTGCCTGAAGACTGGGCAGACATTCCGCCTCTCAGAAAAGATTTCAGGATAAAGGGGAGATAGCATGACAAGCCTAGAAGACAAGTTTGAAGAATCGAAAAAACTGGGGCTCCAGATAGTAAGAGAGACAGAAGATGACCGGCTGATGACACTCAGCGTAGGCCCGCAGCACCCAGGCTCCGGACACTTTCGATTTACTATTAAGGTTGACGGCGACTACATCGTCTACTGCGATCCCGACCCAGGCTACGTCCACCGCGGAGAGGAAAAGATGTGCGAATACCGAAACGTAATCCAGAACATTCCACATTTGGAAAGACCAGTAATTCACGATTCTAACAATATCACCTATTCCTACAGCTTGGCAATTGAAGAGCTAGTAGGCATTGAGGTACCAAGACGCGGCCAGTACATAAGGGCGCTGGCGTCGGAACTAAACCGCCAGGTCTACACGCTGTACTGGCTTGCAATTTACGGCATCTTCCTTGGGCATTCCACGATGTTCATGTGGCCTACTGGCGACAGGGAGCTCTTTATTGACCTGCTAGAAGCGCTCACGGGCGCAAGGGTGACCCACGCCTTCAACATCCCAGGCGGCGTCAGAAACGACATCCCCGACGGCTTCAAGGACCGGTGCGTTAGGCAGGTGAGGTATTTCCAGAAGCGCCTCAAGGAATACGAGGACATTTTCTACAACATGCCACTTTTCAGGCAACGGACGGAGGGTGTGGCCGTGCTGTCAAAGGAAGACGCGGTAAAGCTCGGAGTCGCAGGCTCTGTAGTGCGCGCGTCAGGCATCCCCTACGACATTCGCAAGGCCGAGCCGTACGACATCTACAACGAGATCGACTTTAAAGTTCAGTACATGAAGACGGGCGACTGCTTTGCAAGGTCGTACGTCCCGTTCCTAGACATGAAGGAGTCATGCTACATCATCGAGCAGCTGCTGGACAAGATGCCGCAGTCTGGCGAAGTCAGGGCAAAGCTCCAGCCAAACCCGAAGGGGCCGCCAGGCGAAGCCTACAGGCGGGTCGAATCGGGCAGGGGGGCGCTTGGCTACTATGTCGTGAGCGACGGCACACCCAAGCCGTACCGGGTAAAGATTTCGGTGGGCTCGTTCCGCAACATGCTTGCACTGCCGTACCTGCTCGTGGGGCAAAAGCTGGCAGACATGCCGGCGGTGTACTGGTCGCTCAACTACTGGCCAGTGGAGGCTGACAGGTAGATGGCGACGTACCCGCAGAACTTCCGCTTTGGCGAATTCGTCGGCAGCCTGATTTGGCTCATCCTTTGGATACTCATCATAGTCACGCTCGTAGGGCTTCCGCTCATATTCATAGTCTTGTTCTATATCCCTCTTCCGCCCATCGGGAATCAGGTCCTGACGCCGTACCTCTTCCTGACCATGATGGTGGATCCGTCGCGCACGATACCCATAATCCACCAACTGATGACGACCGACCTGTTCAGGGTAGCCATGTTCCCAGGATTCACCTATGCCGCACTGATAGCCGCAGTAACGATATTCGTAGAGCGCAAGTTCTTGGCAAAGATGCAGCTCCGTATAGGCCCGCTTTACGCCGGCAAGATAGAGGGTATATTTCAGCTAATTGCCGATGGCCTCAAGCTGATAGCCAAGGAAATAATCGTTCCTTCCGGCGCCGACAAGCCCATGTTCTGGGCGGCACCAATCATGTTCGTCTCGACCGCCGCTGCGGTCGTCGCCCTCATACCGGCGGCCCCGGGATACGTCGTGGCAGACACTGACGTCGGCCTGCTCGCAGTCTTTGCAATCCTCGGGTTCTTCCCGCTCATCGCCCTGCTGTTCGCGTGGGCAAGCAACAGCAAGTACCCATTCATCGGCGGCCTGCGCGCGCTGCACCAGATGATCGCCTTTGAAATCCCGTTCATCCTGTCTGCGCTTTCTGTTGTAATCCTGTCTGGCACGCTCAACCTAACCGGCATTGTTGATTCGCAGATCCAGTCGTACTGGTTCATATTTTTCCTGCCGATAAGCGCCTTCGTGTTCTACATTTCGTCGCTTGCGGAACTAGAAAGAATCCCGTTCGACCTGCCGGAAGCAGAATCTGAAATCGTCGCCGGCTGGCTCACAGAGACGTCCGGCATGATATATGGCCTGCTCCAGCTCGGGTCGTACGTCAAGACGTACGCGCTGGCCGCGTTATTCGTGGTATTGTTCCTCGGCGGCTGGGCCGGCCCGATGGTGTTCCCACCACAAATCCAGACGCCAATCATAAACATTGCCCCGCTCTACGACCAGCAGGCTGCCAACGCGACGCTGTGGTTCACGCTCAAGACGTTTGGCGTGATAATGCTTATGCTCCTGCCAAGAGGCATCAGCCCCAGAATCAGGATAGACATACTGCTCCACACAGGCTGGTACAAGCTGATCGTGCTGGCGTTCATCAATATCTTTGTCGCCCTTGCACTAATATATGGCGGCATACTTGGTCCGGGAGGTCTGCTAGTCAGATGACATCCGCGGGCGGCTTCATCAGAGCTATCGAGTCGGGCTCGAAGCACCTCGTTATGAAGCGCTTTACATTCCGCTACCCCGAGCAAAAGCTAAAGTTCGTGGGCGACGGCTACCAGTTCGACCCGAAGAAAGGCGTGGGCATAGCCGGCTACAGGGGCAGGCACATACTGTTCCACGACAAGTGCACCGGGTGCCAGCTATGCGCAATAGCCTGCGAGGGCATTGCAGAAGCCATAGGCATGGTCAAGGTTGACGAGTCGTGGAAGCATAACAAGAAAGCCATCATGCCACAGATCGATTACGGCAAGTGCGTCTTTTGCGGGCTGTGCGTCGACGCGTGCCCGTTCTACGCGCTCTTCATGACCAACGACTATGAGCTGTCGGCATTTACAAAGGAACACCTGATCTATACGCCGGGCCAGCTTGCGATAAAGCCAAAGTACCAGGGCGACGTCGAAATCGTGATAGACGACAGGGGGGCCACGCATGGCTGACCCGATATTCATCGCTGTCGCGGCCCTGACAGTCGGAACAGCCATCATTGCGCTTGAAGCGCGCGAGCTCATCTACGGCGCAGTGGCCCTTGCGATCTCGTTGCTTGGCATCGCCGGCTTTTTCCTGCTGCTGGACGCGCCGTTTGTGGCTATGTTCCAGATCGCAGTCTACGTCGGCGCAGTGGCTGTACTTATCATATTCACAGTCATGCTGGTGAGGACCCAGGCCCTTTTCACCACAAAGGAAGACAAGAAGAGGAAGGGCGCCGGCATTGCGCTGATGCTTATCATCATGGCAAGCCTCGGGGCGCTAATGCTTTCCTCAGGGCTCAACGGACAGTTCGGGAACTTTGGCGGCTCGCAAACGGTGAACTTTACTCAGATTGGCCAGCTGATGGTGACCTACTATGCGCCGGCGCTAATCATAATGGGGTTGACCCTTGCAGGGGCTGTGATTGCGGCGCTTGCGCTTGCGCGCAGAGAGGATGTGGAGCAACAACATGAGCGAGCTGATTGATTTCCTCATCGTGTCGCTGGTGCTGGTTGCCATAGGCATCTACGGGCTCGTCGCCAAGCGCAACGCGATCAGGATGCTCTTTTCGATAGAAATCATCGTTAACGCTGCAAACCTCGTGCTCGTCGCGTTTTCAAGGGGCCTGCTAAACGCGCAGGGGCAGACCGTTGCGCTCTTTTCGATAGCCATCGCGGCCGCAGAGGTGGCAGTTGGGCTCGGGCTTATCATAGTGGCGTACAGGCTGTACAAGGAGATAGATGTCGCAGAATTCAGGAGCATGCGGGGCTAAAAATCAAAATGGCGGAATCATATTTCCTGTTGGCAGCGACCTTTATACCACTTCTTCTTGCGCCAGTGGCCTATGGCATTAGCAGGAAAGCAGGCATAAACGCAGCGACATGGATCTCATTTGGCGCGCTTGCAGTGTCGACAGGCCTTTTACTCATCCCAGCAATCGGGGTCTACACCGGCCAGCAAAAAGTGTACGCCGAGAGCTACAAGTGGAGCCAGTTTGGAGACTTTGGTCTCAGGCTCGATGGGCTGAGCCTGCCCTTTGTGCTAATCATCTCTGTGCTGTGCACCGTGCTTGTGCTCTACTCAAAGCCATACATGGTACACAAGGTGTCAGAGGACCTGCCAGAGCACAAGGCCGGGCACGGCGATGGCTCTTCAGCTCACGGCAATGACCAGGGCTCGCATGCTGGCATCCCGAGCGTTTCCGGCTCGCAGCAGCTGACCGTTCTTGAAACCGATCAGCGAGTCAAGAACCAGATGGGACTCTACTTTTCGCTCTACCTTGCGTTCTCGATGGGAATGCTGGGCACGGTCCTAGCGACAAACCTGATCGAGTTTTACGTCTTCTTTGAGTTGATGCTCGTCCCGTCGTTCTTCCTGATTGCGTTCTATGGCTACGGCGCAAGACGCAGAATAGCCCTGATGTTCTTCTTTTGGACCCACGTCGGCGCAGTTGTGCTCCTTCTGGGCCTCCTGGCGATGGGATTCTTTGCGGGCGGTTTTGACTTTGACACGATCAGGGCAAACGCGGCCAATATCCCAGCTCTCTGGCTTCCGCTGATAGTATTCTCGCTTGTAATGGGCCTTGGGGTAAAGCTTGCTGCATTCCTGCTCCACATCTGGCTCCCTTACGCCCACGCGGAGGCCCCGACACCCGTGTCGGCTCTCCTGTCTCCGGCCATGATCGGCATCGGCGCGTACGGTCTCTTGCGATTGTGGATGGAGCTTCTCGGCGGCACAGGCAGCTATGAGCAGTACAGCCTGTACATCAACATGTGGGGCCTCGCCACAATGATATATGGCGGCGCGATGGCGCTCATGCAGGACGACATCAAGAGGATGCTTGCTTATTCCAGCATCAGCCAGATGGGTTACATCCTGTTTGGATTGGGCTCTGAAAGCATCCTTGGAATCAGTGGCGGCACAATGATGTACGTGACGCACGGCCTTGGCAAGGCCATCCTCTTCATGATGGCCGGCTCCATTATCATGCAAACAGGCACACGGAGCATGGCCAAGCTGGGAGGGCTGGCAGGCAAGATGCCCTACACCGCAGTGCTTGCAATGATCGGCGCGCTCACGATAATTGGCATACCGCCCACCAGCGGCTTTATGGGCGAGTGGATTTTGTTCAACGGCGTGCTGCAGACGGCAACCAACCACATGGATCCCCTCAGGACAACTATGTTTGCGCTCGGCATCCTTGCGACCGTGCTGACGTCTGCCTACATCTTGTGGATGTTCAAACGCATATTCTTTGGCAAGATTCCAGAGGAACTTGCGCACGTGAAGGACTCGAACCGTTACATCACCGCGACGATGGCGGTGTTTGCGGCGATGACGCTCATCATTGGCGTGCTTCCAGACACATTCCTCAGCCCGATTACGGATTACATTAATGGAATGTTTGCAGGCCACGGGGCAGTGCTGCCTATTCCACATGCTAATGCTGATGGGGTAGCCTCTGATACCGGCCTTCAAAGCTTTCCACCGGCAGGAGGAGGATCAGGGTGATCTAGATGGCAATAGGCTTTGAAGGAATTGCAGTAAACGCCTGGCTCGTATGGCTGCTGCCGTTTGCGGGATCCGCCATAATCGCGGCTGTCGCGCGTTCAGGCCACAGGATCAGAGACTATACTGCAGTAGGGTTTGCGCTTGCAAGCGCACTTTCAGCAGCAACCCTGATCCCGCTTGCGCTCCAAGGAGCCGAAGTGCACAGCCAGATCCCGTGGATCTCCTCACTTGGCCTCAAGGCCGGCGTCCTTGCAGACCCGCTTGCGATTGTCATGGCCAACATGGTGGGATGGGTCTCGTTCCTCATCATGGTCTACTCGACCGGCTACATGCACGGCGACAAGGACCTTACGCGCTACTGGTTCTTCATGCTCTTCTTCATCGGCTCGATGCAGCTGATTGTCCTTTCTGACAATCTGCTCATGGTATTCTTTGGGTGGGAGGGCGTAGGCCTTGCCTCTTATGCACTCATCGGGTTCTGGTACTACGATAGGAAGAAGGACTTTGTCGGCAGTGAGGGCCACATAGCCGGGGGCATCCCAATGTGGGCTTCGCCAACACACGCGGGCCTGAAGGCGTTCCTCATGACCCGTGCAGGCGACACGATGATGCTCGCCGGCATGTTCCTGATATTCATGCACGCCGGCACGTTTGGATTCAAGGAGCTGGTCGAAGACCCGTCGTGGGCAATCACAATGTCGCAGCAGAACCTGCTGGTGCCAGCCGCAGTGCTGCTGTTTGGCGGCGCGATAGGCAAGTCGGCGCAATTCCCGCTCAACGAATGGCTACTCGAGGCCATGACCGGCCCGACCGCAGTATCTGCGCTCATACACGCCGCGACGATGGTCAAGGCCGGTGTGTTCCTTGTCGCGCGCATCGGGCCGCTCTTCTTTGCGCTTGCAACAATAGGCGCCTTCAGCATGCAGCAATTCTTTGAAGTGGTCGCTTGGGTCGGCGCCATAACCGCGTTCCTGCTTGCAACACAGGCACTAGTCAACCCGGAGATAAAGAAGGTGCTTGCGTATTCCACGGGCTCGCAGATAGGCTACATGATGATGGGCCTTGGCATCGCAGGGCTGTCGCTCAACTTTGTAGACGGGTACACCTCCGGCTTTTTCCACATGATGAGCCACGCGATGTTCAAGGCGTCGCTCTTCATGGGGGCCGGCGCGCTGCTGCACTCTGTCGGCTCTAGGTTCATGACAGACATGGGCGGCCTCAAGAAGCCCATGAGAAAGACCTACATCTTTATGCTACTTGCAAGCCTTTCGCTTGCAGGCGCCCCGCTGTTTACGTCTGGCTTTTGGAGCAAAGACGCGATATTCGCGGCGGTGCTCGAATCTGGCTACAATTATTCCTGGCCGCTCTTTATCATGGCAGTCGTAGTCGCAGTCATGACGGCGTTCTACACCTTCAGGATGATAGGGATGGCATTTTTTGGCAAGGCCAGCAAGCACATCGAGGAAATGGAGCAGCATGGGCACCACGTGCACGAGGCGGGTTTGAGCATGCTCGTGCCGTACGCGATCCTTGCAGTCGCGTCGATCGCGATTGGCGTAGTCGGCTTTGTGTTTGAAGCGCAGATCCACGCCCTGTTCACCGAATACCTTGCAGAGTCGTTTGGAATACATAACAAGGTAGAAGAAGCGGCTGGGTCTGCGTTCAACATTGCGCCTGAAGGCAACAAGACCTGGTTTGGACTCAACCCGCTTGCAGCGGCTGCATCAGTTGGCGCGTTTGCTGTAGGCGGATCCCTCGGCTACATATTCTACATAGCAAGGAAGGCGGACCCGCAGGTCATATCAAGGAGCATCGTGACCCGGGCGATCTGGAAGTTCCTCTACAACAGGTGGTACCTCAACACAGCCCTCTACTGGGGCGGCGTGGTAGGGCCATTGGCGATATACCGCCTTATCTGGAGATACTTTGAAAGCACCATAATCGACGGCATGAACCCTGCCCTTCAGTACTCTATGACATACATGTCGCGGGTCGTCAAGGGAGGTCAGACCGGAATCACGCAGACATACCTATTCGTATTTGCAGTGGGCATCATGATAATCGTGATGCTGCTCTTCTTGTAGGTGCATGAATAATGGTTGACCTATTCTCGACACCAATCCTCGTGACGGTAGTACTTGGTGTGGTAGGCCTTGCCATACCTGCCATTGACGCCGCCAAGCGCGAAAAAGGGGTGGACAGGAACAAGCTATACAGCGCAATCGCGTTTGGCGCGCTCATCTTCGCGATGGGCATAGTGGTCTTCCGCATATTCGCCGGCGAAGTCCTGCCCGCGGTGGCCTTCTCGCAAAATGTATTAGCCGACGACATGTTTGGCTCGTTCTTTGCGATCGCGCTCTTGCTCGTATCCGTAATGGTCACCGCGTCGTCGTGGAACTATTACAAGGGCAAGTCAAACCCGGCCGCTTACTACTCGCTAATCCTGCTGTCAAGCATCGGCATGGTGATAATCGCCTACTCTACTGACCTTGTGATGCTGCTCGTCGCGTGGGAGCTGATGTCGCTTCCGACATACGCGCTGGCCGGCTTTACAAAGCGCGACCCGATATCAAACGAAGCGGCCATAAAGTACTTTATGTTCGGCGCGCTGTCGTCGGCGCTCATTGTCCTTGCGATCGGCCTTGTTTACGGTATTACCGGCACGACGAACATCGGCGACTCGATAAAGGCAATGTCCAGCCTCGATCCAAGCCTCACGCCGGTGGGCCTGCTTGCAGTCGCGCTCTTCATCGCCGGCTTTGGCTTCAAGATGGGCCTCGTGCCATTCCACATGTGGCTGCCAGACGCGTACGAAGGCGCTCCAACGACCATCGGCGCGCTGTTGGCCGCGGGCACCAAGAAGGCCGGCTTTGCCGCCGCGCTTCGCGTCATCGTGCTTGGCATGTTTGCGCTCAACCTTGACTGGACGCTCACGCTCGCAATCGTGGCGGTCTTTACCATGACGCTTGGTAACCTCGGCGCGCTGGTGCAAAAGAGCGTGCCTAGGATACTTGCATATTCGTCCATTGCGCAGGCAGGCTATATCATGATAGGCATTGCGCTTGCGCCATATTCAGACCAGGCGCTTACGGGCTCGCTATTCCACATCATCAACCACTCGGTCATGAAGTCGGCAGGATTCATCGCGGCCGCAGCAGTAGCTACCGCGCTTGCCAGCTACAGCCTTGAAAAGTACCGCGGCCTTGGCAAGCGCATGCCGATAACTGCGATCGCGTTTTCGATATCGCTTCTTGCGCTGGCAGGTGTGCCACCGCTCAATGGCTTCTGGAGCAAGCTGGTGCTCTTTGGGGCAGCCATAAACTCCGGACCGCTTGTCGAATGGGGTCCGTGGCTCGCAATAGCAGGCGTTCTCAACAGCGCGCTCTCGCTTGGCTACTACGCCTGGATAATGAGAAAGATGTACATGGAGGAGGGGCCGGACATGAGCAGGGTCAAGGAGCCGAGGGCTATGGTCGCCGTGTTGGTGTTCGCGATGGTATTCATGGTGGGCTTTGGAATCTGGCACGCCCCACTGCTCGACTTTGCGTCAAGGGCGATACCAGACCTGTCCAACATCACGCAGGCATCGATGATTACCAGCGGCCACTAGAGGCGCGTGCTTCCAGTATTCCAACAAACGGTCCTGTCAAGTCCTCGGCAGTTTGGCCTGATGGCAACGGCTGTCAAAAGTCGGTAACTAATTTCAAAGGTAATAGTAACTTGGCAAAACTTGAAAAAGTCTCTGAACGCCTTCTGATGCTGTGAATCCATCTACTAGCCTTAGCATTGTCGTCCCAGTGATCTTAGGGTTGGTTCTTGGTATTGCGTTTATGATAGCCTTGGCATACTCTGTCTGCTTTTTATCTACAAGAAAATACTTAGGTTCTGGAGAACTAAGCGAATTCATTGTTCCAAACGAGCTTCCAGAAGTGAAGCTCCTTTTTGACAAATACCCCGCCAATGAAATAACTGAAGGGTTTTCTCGCAATGAAGATCGAAAGATAATCCAATTCGATTATATTGTTCCGGAGACGGTTGATACAGATGGCGATGGATACAGAGAGTCTCCGCGCCATCTCGATCTCATGCTAACTTACGATGAAAGCGGCGGCACAATAGACATAAACCCCAACGCAAAACTTATGCAGATGAAAGTCCGATGCACTCAACCATCACCTTCAGACTTTAGAACATATATCGACATTTTTCGACCAGCTCAATATGGAAAGGTTATGGGCTTTATTCAAAATGCGAAATGCATATTCTGAAGATAACAAAGTTTCTCAGCTGTCGATGTTCCACAAACTAGAAGTCATCTCATAAATAGTCAAATAAGGTAATGGTCGAATGGGCGACCGCTTTGCCTACTGGATTTCGGCTGCATTCTAATTATTTTCTGGTAACGCGCCATTTATGAGATAACTTCCAATTGTTTTATACTAGAACTGCACAGAGGCGAGATCTGTCAGGTGCTCCAGGTGGTGCTTGGACTCGCTTTCTGCGGATATCTTGCGGAGCTCGTTCTTTGCCTTGGCGGCGTACGACTGGTAGAGCTTGTCCATCTGGTCGACCAGGCCCTGAGACTTGCCGTTCTTCCTGACAAGCATGTTAAAAAGGCGGTTTTCGTTGTTCCAGTCGATAAGGTCATCATGGATCTGGTAGGCAATGCCAAGCAGGTTGCCAAACGAGGTCATGGCGCGGATCTGGTCTTCGCTGCCACCGCCAATTACAGCGCCTACCTTTGCTGACGCTTCAAAGAGCGAAGCGGTCTTGTATTCAAGGACCTTGATGTAGTCGTCTTCAGAGATCTCCGGCGACTTGTTGAGCCTTATCTCCATCATTTCGCCCTCGCTCATCCTTGTGGCCGCGTTGGACAGCTCATTGACGATGCGCGCGTCCTTCAGCTTCGACCCGATGTTGAGTATTATGCCGAGGACAAAGTCGGCGGTGAGGATGCTGCTGTTGTAGCCGTACTTGACATGAAACGAGGGCTTGCCCCTGCGCTGGTTCTCTTCGTCAATGATGTCGTCATGGATTATAGACTCGGTGTGCAGGAGCTCGATAGCAGAGGCTGCCAAGTACGCGTCAGGGCCCAGCTTTTTAGAATTGATACACTCGGCAGAAAGCAGGAGTACGAGCGGCCTGATGCGCTTGCCGCCGTCGCAGGCGTAGCGCAGGGGCGCGTGGAACTCTGACCAAGAATACAGGTCAAGCTCGCGCACGAGCGCGTCTTCAATTCTTGCAATGTGATCGGCAAACTGTTCGATTAAGGGATTGGCCTCAAAGTTTCTCCTGCTCAAAACCAGTTCTTTTCCTGAGGTTATTCGGGGAGGTGTCAATATTAATTTACTGTTCTGGGAGGTTAAAGTGCTCCGGCCGGGATTTGAACCCGGGATCTGCGACTTGAAAGGCCACAATGCTTGACCGGACTGTGCAGCCAGAAGCGGCTACTACACCACCGGAGCACTCGCAGAGTCTGTAAGAACCTTCCCATAAAATCCTTTCTTGCTTTTCACAAGGTTTTTCTATCGGGGAGAATTGAGATCACGTATGAATATTGTCCAGAGGATCGATTCAGAAGTTGAAAAGCGCAGCCTGCTAAAACACTCCATCTACCAGATGTGGTCAGAGGGCAAGCTGACAATCGATCACCTTCAGGGGTACTCGCTGGAATACTTCCAGCTGGTCAAGGCGGTTCCAAAGTTTGTGGAAAGCATTGCAGCAAAGAGTATGGACAATCAAGATATCGCTGACAACGCGAAAGAAGAGGCCGAGCACGTTGAACCTTGGGTAAGGTTCGCCAGCGCGCTTGGCGTCTCAAGGAACGATCTTGTCGATTATGCCGGCGCGGCCAAGACAAACGCAGCGGTTGACAAAATGATGAAGCTTGCAAGCGCTTCCTTTGAGGAAGCAGTGGCGACGATGTACGCCTACGAAATGGAACTTCCAAAGATAAGCAGGAGCAAGATCGATGGGTTAAAAAAATTCTACGAGATGAGCAGCGAGGATGCTACAAAATATTTCGAGATACACGAAGTGGCGGATGTCAGGCACGCGCAGGTCTGGAGGGAAATACTGGACAAGATCCCGGCAGACAGGCAGGAAGCCGCGTTTGCCGCCGCAGTTGAGTCTCTGAAAGCGCAGAACATGCTGCTTGATTCGGTGCAGGAAAAGTACGTCGGGATGAACTGCTAATTCACCAAACCTTTATACATACTTCTTCTTTACGTTTTTTCGATTGGGCCCATAGCTCAGCCTGGCAGAGCGACCGGCTCATAACCGGTCGGGCAGGGGTTCAAATCCCCTTGGGCCCATTACATTGTTCTTGAATAGTGTTCATGAACAATGTTTTCAATTCAGTGATGTTTCATAGTGTTATTGGCACGGAAATTACGATGTCCATGAAATCTTGCTAAAAATAGCCAAAGGCTCAAAAGTCATCCATGGAACCCCATTTTGCTGACAAAAGTAGCCCCTTTGGTTCCGACTCGACTCCAATATTTTTAATTAAGCTCTGTTAGTGCCAGATGAAGCCAGTTTTTCTTACCGCGGATTAGTGGCGGTTTCCGGCACAACCAAATAATGATAGATCCGTTTCTCCTAGTGTAGCTATAAGAAAACTTAGAATTTTCAGGGTTCCATGCAATTATTCCAAAAGGATGCTATCATAGAATCCACCGACGGTGCTGTCAAGTCTGCGTCGGATCAGGTACCCTTTGAGTTGCAAATCGATCCGACGATAACTTGACAAAACCTACAAATATCGGTTTTAAAAGCGATGAGTTCTCTAATCGAATTGGAAAAATGATATATCTATCCTTTCATTAGCGAAAAGACATATGTCATCGAAGACTGAGCAGATCCCAAAATGGAACTTTAAGGCTGAATACGTGGAGACTTGCAACTGTGATTATGGCTGCCCCTGCAACTTTAATGGTTTCCCAACATATGGCTTTTGCAGGGCACTGAACTTAATTTCTATAACCTCCGGCAGCTATGGCAATGTGAAGCTTGACAGAATGGATGTTGTTTTTGCGGCGTCCTGGCCAAAAGCAATTCATGAAGGAAATGGAACCGCCCAGCTGTTCATTTCAAAGCATGCCACACAAGAGCAGAGAGATGCAATTATCAAGATTGTCTCGGGTCAAGCAA